>DASPUY010000114.1:0-46524 GCA_035622655.1 Polyangiaceae bacterium | reverse complement strand
CTCGAACTCCGAAGTTTCCGTCGTCGTCTGCCGCTCGACGCCGATGGACATATCGATGGCGGACCGACGGCATGACGAGGCAGCACAGTGAGCTTTACGAGATGACGATTTCTCTTTTGAGCGATCCGAAGCAGCGCGTGCCGTGGACGATCGAAGTGAACGGCACTAGGGCTTCTATCCGCTGGAGCGCTGCAACCACTGGGGGATTTACGCACGTCACAATCAGGGTACCGCGGCCGCTGTCCAAGGATGATCAAGCCGAGGTCGAGCGGTGGGTGCAGAAACAGTGGCCGCTTGAGTCTGGGACGGCGTCCTTTAAGTTCGTTTACGCGACGGGACCAGTCTGAGCCGAAACAACTGTCGGAAACGACAGTTGTCGTCCGGGCGGTCGCTTCCCAGACCCGACGGAGGCAGGCGAAAATGTCTTAAAAAGCACAGGCACGGTGCAATGGCGATTCAGCACGAAGTTCGTGCGCGACTGCTGGTTCGCGCGTTACACGAGAGGCCACCCGAACCCGCACCGGCTGGAGGCCGCCATTCGAATCGTCAGTCTGGAAGAGCTTCTGACCGAAGCCGCTCGCGGTCGCGACACCGAAGGAGTCGCTCGCACCGGGAGTGGTGGGAAACGGCGCTCGCGCACGAGGCGGAACGACCGCGGACAATCCCACGTTCAAATCGGTCTCCAGATCGGAGTCGGATCGACTTCCCCGCCGTTCCGAGGACGCCATTGCCGCCGCGCTCGTCCAAGTCGTCGCGCTCGTAAAAAAGAGTAAGGAGGGCTTGCGCGCGGAACAGATCCGCTCGGCGCTCGGCCTACAGCCTAAAGAGATGCCTCGATTTTGAAGGAAGGCGTCTCGACGAAGAAGCTCAAGATGAGGGGGGCGGAAGCGCACGACGACATACTTCGTGGCTTGAGCCCCACAGCAGGGCAAGAGCCGCTTGGACAGGTGCGCGCGATCGTCGCGCCGAGTATGCTCAACGCCCGGGAAGGCGAGACCAGATGGCTGAGGGCACGATCAAGCGGTTGACCGACAAGGGGTTCGGATTCATCGATATTGGCGGAGGGAAGGACCTGTTCTTCCACCGGTCCGCCGTCGAAGGCGTGCGGTTCGAGGATCTCCGGGAGGGCCAGCGCGTGTCGTTCAACGCCGGACAAGGCCCGAAGGGCCCCAGAGCCGAGAACGTCAAGCCGATCTGACGATGCCCAAGCCCGCCGCGTGCGCCGTCTGCGGTTTTCCACTCATCGATCCCAAGAGCCACGATATCCCGGCCCCGCGAGCGGCGAAGATGTTTCCCAGGATCACCTGCAGGTGCGGCAAGCTCGCGCGCGTTCGCTGCTCGAACGGGCTCGGGACCTACTGGATCGAGTGTGAGGACGGGCACGCGATGGGACGGCCGGCGTAGGCGTGAGCAGCGTCACGCATCCTGAGGGCGAGCGAGCCGGTTCCGGTCGAGATTGCTGAGGGGCGGACACACGCGGCCCCGGAAAAAATGTTCCGCGGGGCTTGCCTCCAAGTCGTCAGGACCGGAGGCAGACATGTTCGATGGCATCGAGCTTGAAATCTAGTCTTTTGAGGGGCTAACGGCGATTGACGCCGCAATCGTGGAGAGGGCGGGGGCCGACTCACGCAGTCTGCAAAAATCGACGGCGCCGCTCAGAGTCGCCGCGTGATCCGGCCGCGCGCTGTGTCGTACGGGGAGATCTCGAGCCGCACGCGATCGCCCTCTGTGATCCGGATGTGGTGAACGCTCAGGCGGCCGCTCCGCTTGGCGAGAACGGTTCCGCGATGAGCTCCGGACAGATATTCGACCGTATAGAAGCCGCCTCGACTGCATTTCGTGACGACCCCTTCGAGAACGAGAAAGTCTCGTTCGCCCGGAGTTCCGTCGTTCATCGCTCTTTACCTCGATTCGGATGGAACCTCGTCGGCGTCACGGCGTCACGCGAGGTCGAATCTGCTTTCGAACCTTCTTGATGAAGGTCTGGGTGCAGACCCCGTGGCTCGCTTCGTATTCCATGACTTCGCGAATGAGTCTCGTCTTGACCTCGGCCGTGCAGATCGTGCTGTCGCGAACCTCGGTGGCGAGTTGCCCGCCCTCGAAGGTTACCGGCCACTGAGGCTTCTCCGCGACCTCTACCTTGTTCGTATGGCGGTGGTGCGATGGCTTCGTCTTGGTCACATCGCGGAACCCCGTCGTCTCGACTTTGCGGCCCGAACCGTGACAGCTCGGACACGTGGTGGTGAGCCCGAAGGAATTTCCGATCCGGCGATCGCCCCCGCAGACGCCGCACGATTCGTCGCTGCCTCGGTCGGAACCCGGAGTCCGCGTTCGATCGTCCATCTTATCGACAATAGCCCATCGACCGATCTGACGGAAACTTCTGCGAAGCAGACGAATCCGCGCGCTCGGTTAGACGTGAAGTTGATCGCGACAAAAAGGTGTGCGGCCCCATGCAACTACGTGTCGGTTGTGAGCTCATCTACCGGTGCGCCCCGCCGACGCTCATGCTCCTGACGCTCCGCGTTCACTACACGCGCGCGTCGGACATGGTCGGCCCCGATCATCTCGTCACGCAGCCGTCACTACCCATCCGGCAGTCCGCGACGGATTCGGCAACTGGTGCAATCAAGTCGTCGCGCCCCCGGACCTCACCACGTTCACCGTAGGGTGCTCTTGCGGGGAATGACTCACAACAGGCTGGAGACGTAGACCGGCTGCTCGCCGCTCCCCGACTCGTCGAGCAAGACTTTGGAGCCGACGCCAATGCTAGCGAAGTGAACGTGCTTCACATGAAGGGTCCGCCCGTCCGCCGCGCGCACGTCTGCATGAACGCAGTACGCCGCGCCGCACTCTCGATCGCTCACCACCAGGCCCGTCACGAAGCCTTTCGTCTTTGGCGGGGTCTCCTGTACATTCTCGCTCATCGGAATCGCCTCCGGTCGGGCTCGCGGGCCGCGTCAATGGCGTCCGGGCCGCTCTATATGTTACCGCTCTGTCGCGGGATCGCCTTGGCAGCAGGGCCACGTGGGCTACGGTGCGAGGTTTCGACCGAGCCGACGCCCTTACGTACGTTCTTCGTCGAATCTCCGGGCATTTCGGGGTGTCACTTCGGGCGACCGGTCAGGGGGGCGGTCTCGCTTGGTCATGGCGTCCTGTTCTTTCTAGCCTCGATTCGCGCGACGATGGCTCTGACCTCCGCGACCATCTCCGCGTTGGCATTGAGAAACTTGCGGGACTGCTTTGCCACCTTCCCCGGCGCGTTTGCGGCGAGGTCCTCGAGATTTTTGATGTGAAGATCGCGCCCTCCGAGTTCGACCTCGTCCGCGAAATCGCGATAGATCGCTTCCGTCTTTCGCTCGCCCACGCGGAGCCACGCGCGCGCCGAAGCCACCCGCACGCCGTGGAGATCGGCTGCGCGTTCGACGGAGAGACCCAGACGCAGCGATCCGACCATCGCCTCAAAGAGTTTGGGCGTCAGCTTGCGCATTCGTCGGCGGAATCCCTTGTCGGTCATGACTTGGGCCATCCTTTCGGTTCGGGCGATCCGGCCTCCAGGAATCGACCAAGCTCCCATTCGATGCGCTTGCCAATTCGCCCCGTAGCTCTTCCCTCCGTCTGTTGGATCCACCACGTGTCGGGCGCCATCGGCCAGGCCTGCTCGTCCTCGGAGGCGCGACGGCAGGATCCGCAAAGCCGGTAGACGAACTTGTGACCGAGGCCGGTCGTGAAGACGCATCCGGCCTGCACGTTGCCTTGGCTGCCGCACGCCGCGCAATGTGTCAGCCAGCCGCTTTCGGCCATCATCAGGTCGAGCGCGCGGCCGGCTCCGTGTCTTGGTCGACCTCTGCTCCGTCGTCGGGGAACCTCGGATCCGGCTCAATTCGCGCGCGCATAAACTCTACTTCCATGTTTGGCCTGCCTTCCGCCCCTTCGGCCTCCTCAGCGTGCCCCCAACGCATGGACCGTCGCAAGGGCGCGCCGGTTTCGGCTGGATGCCTGTCGTGGCGCGGCTCATGGCTACTTCTTCCTCTTGTGAGCCGGGCAGAAATACGCGGCGGGTACAACCAGCCGATCCATCTCCCACTCCCACGGCGGAATAATGACCTCTCCTCCTCCACTGGCTTGAGGGTAGACGGTCATGATCGTCGTCCTCGTGCAGCCGGGGTGCGCGCACTGAATCTGTTTCTCGCGGGAGGCCATCACTACGTGCGTTTCGCTTTTTTCCTGGTTGTCCGTTTCTTGCTTGCCGGGTGCTTGGCGTCTTTCGTAACCCGCTGCAGCTCAGCGCTCAGAGCGTGCAGGGTAGTCTTCAATATTCGAAGCCGAGCAGTCCCAGCGCGGACATCGATCGCCCCTCGCGCCATCGCGTCGACGAGCTCGGCGAGCTTGCGCTCCATTTCCATCATCCGAGCCATTAGGGCCTTTTTCATGGCCTGCGTTTCGTCAGTCGCCGGACAGCACCCCGACGAGACGCTTCCTCGCGGGGTGCGTTTCGGCCTCCTCAGTGCGAATCCGTGCCGGATCAGGGGTCATGGCTAGTTCAGCTCCGGAGCGACGTCCGAACGCAGCTGCTCTTCGGTGATCCACATCTGGACGTTGGTCTGTCCGGCGGAGATCGTCATGCGGATCTTGCTCGGGTCGTGCCCGGGCACCTGTGAAAAATCGCCCGATGGTGGAACGCACCAAAGTGCCCAGTCGTCGAAGATGGTCGCGCGACGCTGGATCATCTTGAACGCTTCCGTTGCCGTTCGATGGACGTAGAACACCGCCGCGCATTCGAGGGGGCCGCTCTCTTTTATTTGGTCGAGCAGCGCCCGACGAAGCACCACGTAACCCTGTTCGATCATCGCTCGCTCTTGCATCGACTCGCCTGCCTTCCGCGCTTTCGGGTTCTTCAGTCGCCGGAACTATCCCCGGGCGAGAGGAACGGAGATGAACTCCGTACGTTTCGCCCTTCAGAACTTCCATTTCGAGGCGCAGGACCTGCGCCGGCACCGTCGACGCCCCCCGATTGCGGTCGCGGCATGCGCGTGCAGGTCAGGGCCACTTACGATGAGCGCGCGGAGTCGGCACGCCGGCGTGTTCCGGCGAGGCGGCTCGAGCTCGGCAAGTCGCCGGCCCGCCCAGCGTACAGCGCTTGCGCAGGGGTGCGCGTTCGGTCGCGCCGGGGGCGATTGGCGCCGGTCCTCATGGGCTCGACGGTGGCAGCGAATGACTGCTCATCGCAGCAGCCGGTCCCGCGGAGAAGGCCGTTACGCGCGGCTGCAACAGGAAAGGCAAGGCGAGGGCCACGGTGATTCCGACCGCGAGGAGAAGGTAGCTCTGCCTCATTCCCCTAGCGCTGCGCGCAAACGCCTTCGACGGCGTATCCGTGGTGGACGATTTCGCATGGTTCACAAGGACCTCCGCGCAAACGCGGAGGCGGTCCCGGATCGGGAGCGGTCCACGCCCAAACTCCAACGATAACGGTCACTCGCCTCGCCCGCTTGGATTGTTTCCGGAATCGCGGCCGGGCGCTTGCAGGGATCTCGCCGTGGCGCGGCGCTGCGTGTCGACCCTGCGCGAGCCTGACATGGTCGCGCGTCGAGGGGGAAGCTCAATCGTGAACCGGGTGCCGTCTTCACGCGCGCCCTGGACGCTCACGCGACCGCCATCCGCCTTCGCGGAGCCTCCGGGACCGTGGCGAACGCTCGGGACTTCCACCGAAAAAGGCGAGCCGGCAAGCGACATGCTCAGGTCCGACGAGATGGGCAGCGGGTCTTTGGCGGCCCCGCCCTACAGCACGCGCCTGTGTTCACGAGTTCGCGACCGAGCCTTGCAACTGCGCATTCGCAAGGGGCATCCGGAGCTTCTGGATAGGCATTACGACTACGACGGCCGCACCTGTAGATCGTCCGGTCGCACGAGGACGATCGTCACGTCGTCCGCCAGCTTACCGGACCGCAGTCGCACGAGCTCGAGCAGGCCGTCGGCGGCTTGGGCGACGCTTCCGCTACGCGCGATCCCGGCAATGACGGGCGCCGCGGCGTGCTTGAATAGCCCGTCCGTCGCGACCAACAGCACTCCGGCGAGTGGAGGGCGCTCGAAGCTCACGAGAGTCCCTCGCCGGTTTCCCAAGCGCTCTCGCGTGTGCTGACCGACGGTGAGATCGTCCACCGCTGTCGAAGTCACGACCCACGCCTCGCTGTTGCCGATGCTGAAGCCGAGGAATCCGCGCCTCCCGAGGACGACGACGGCGCCCGTCGTTTCTCCCGCGCGGTTCGCCACGAGACCTGCGTCCGTCGCGAGAAACAAGTCGACCCAGGGCCTCACGTCCTCGAGGGCAAATTGAGCGTCGGCAACAGCCGACTCGACCACGGCGACGACCGATCGGCTTGCGGCGTCTCCTCGGCGCATGCCCCCTCCTCCGTCGGCGACGACGACGACAAGAACGTCGCCTCGTTCGTAGACCCCGACCGAGTCTTGCGATCGCACACCGCTCGCGGCGCTGGCGCGGGCGTAGGTGTAGCGGGACACCATGGGGTGGGGCCCGACTAGCTGCACCGCGCGAGCGTCTGTGCTTGCGCGCGGGGGATCATGGACCGTCGAGCCACGACCTGGTCTCCTTGGTCAGCCTGAGCTGGCGGAGGCGACCCAGCGCCTTCGCCTCGATCTGTCGGACTCGCTCTCGCGAAATGCAGAAGCGTTCGCCAACCTCCTCGAGCGTATGCTCGCCGGTCTCATCAATGCCGAACCGCAAGCGGATCACCTCCGCCTCGCGTGGCGCGAGCAGCTCGATGAGGCGGCGTGCGTTCTCGTCGAGGTGCGCGCTCATGGTCGCTTCGAGAGGCGAGACCGCGCTGCGGTCCGGCAGCCGGTCCATCAGGCTGATGCTCTCGTCGGCCGACGTCGGCGCATCGAGGCTGATGGTTTGTTTCGCGCAGTCGATGGCCGTGCACACTTTATCGAGTGGCGCGTCGAGCCTCTCGGCGATCTCCTGCGGTGTCGGCTCGCGCCCGTACTCTTGCGAGAAGGTGCGGGCGGTCCGAACGACCCGCCCGACGAGCGCGAAGATGTGAACGGGCGCGCGAATGGTCTGCCCGTGGTCGGCGATGGCCCGTGTCACTGCTTGTCGGATCCACCATACGGCGTAGGTGCTGAACTTGTGTCCGCGGTGGTAGTCGAACCCTTGGGCCGCTCGCATCAGGCCGACGTTTCCTTCTTGAATCAGGTCCAAGAGAGGCAGACCGCGATTCACGTGCCGTTTTGCAATCGAGACGACGAGTCGCAAGTTGGCCCGCACGAGCTCGGCGTGCCCGCGCGTGCGAATCCGTTCGGCATCGGCGACGACCGCGCAGGTCGCACGCAGCGCGTCGACCTCATCGCGCTGTAGCGAGGCAGCTCTGGACCCGTCGCGGCGCGTCTCATCGTGTTCTTCGACGCGTCCGCGCAGGCCCGCCACCATGGCGTCGATGGCCCGAACGCTGAGGCGGATCTCGGCGACGGCCGCAAGCATCCTGTTCTGGTTGCCTTCAGAAAGGGCTGCCGGCGGCGCATTTCCCGCCAATGGGGGTATGCCCAGCCCCGATGCGAAGAGGCGGAGAACGCGACGCAGCTCCCGCTCCCCCCAATCCGGCCGCTCGTCGGGGGCGCTGCGGGTCGCGTCCTCGATGCGCAATGTGCCGTTCCGCAGCGAAGCGTCGAGCGCCCGAAGCTCGCCGCGTCCAAAGGGCGAGCGAACGACGGCCTCGAGGATGAGGCGCTCGCCCGCCTCGATCCGCTTCGCAATCGCGATTTCGCTGTCACGGGTGAGCAGGGGAATCGCGCCGACCTGCCGGAAATACGAGTGAAGCGGATCCCGCTCCGGATCGCCGTCAAGGCTTCTCTGCGGCCAAGGCGCCCGACTCGGCTTGACCATCAAAGGGCTTGCACGGCGAGCAGGGCGGCGGCGACCGCGTCCCAATCGAGCGTCGGGAATCCGTAGACTCCGTGCTTGTCGACCCACGCGCGCGCGACGGCCCTGAGCGCATCGTGGCGGGTCTCGCCCGAGTCGTTCACGGTAGGCCGTTCGGGCGCTTGTCGCGCGAACGCCTCGACGTTCCACTGCTCGCGACCGTGATCGCCTTCGCGGAAGCTAATCTCGAGGGTCAGGCGTACTTCGTCGCAAGACAGGTCGTAGACCATCGCGTCGCGCTTGCGGAACTGATTGGTGATGCGCACGCGCGCGCCGGGCTTGCTTTCATTGACCATTCTGCCCACGTCGCACCGCCCTGCCCGTGGGTGGTTTCGGTCCCAGGTGGCTCACCACTTGTTCGGACGGCGGAAGTTGCCTCCGCCCCCTGCGCCACCGGAGCGCTGCGGGCGCTCCTCGGCTTCGTTGACGCGCAGTGCTCGGCCGTCGAGGCTCGCTCCGTTCATCGCCGCGATCGCGGCGGCCGCTTCATGGGCGTTGCCCATGGTGACGAAGGCAAACCCACGCGACTGACCCGTCTCGCGGTCCGTGACGATGTGAACGTCGTTCACCTGGCCGGACTTGGCGAACGCTTCGCGCAGCGTTTCCTGCGTAGCGCTGAATGAAAGATTGCCGACGTAGAGTCGATTGCCCATGTTTGTGCTCTCTCTTTCGATCTGCGGCAGGTCTGGAACGGCGGCCCGCTGGGCCGCCAATGCCTTCCATCCAAAAGCCGCCGGAATCGGACAGACAGTCGCCCTGGCTTCCCATCGCGACTGCACGGGTGCGTCAAAGGCACAGCCAGTCGCGATCCCGACATCGAGAGAGCGTGGTGGAGCCAGGTAACGGTCGTGAGCAGGCACAACGTAAGTCTCCTCCGTCGTCCCAGCAAGGGCCTCTGGCGGCGGCCGGGGCGACCGTTCGCGATGCGAGCCGCGCGTGGCGGCCGAAGCGACTCGTTGTCGCGGGCGCCGAGTACCAATTTGCCCAGAACCGCGTCGCGGATTCTCTCTCCGGGCTCTCTCCATGGGCTCCAAGACCGGGGGTCGCGTCCGCCAGACCCGCAGGCCACGGCCGCAGTGCTCGACAATCCACGGACGAACGGTCGCGTCGCCGAATTGGCGGACGGCCTAACGGATCTCCTCGGGACCGTCGGGCATGAGCATGGTGAAGCATCCCCAAGTGGGTTGGGCCGCGGAGCGTGACGTCCTCAAAGGGCAGCCGGGGAACGGACGTGGTCTCGCCCTCGGCAGCGTCCGCGCAATGAACGCAGACCGGGAAGCCGCCTCAGTTTCCCTGCCGCCTTGGCACCTCAACCCGCGGCGGATACGGCGATGCCTCCTCGATCCCCTCCGGAGCGACGAGCTCGATGTTCTCGTAGATCTCGGCCAACGAGATCACCGCATCGACCGACGCGAGCCGTAGCTCGGCGTCGCGACCGCGCGCTACCGAAAGGCGCCACGTTCCGTCGGCTTCGCGCAGGTACACGTCCACGGCGAAGCGGTCCGTCGAGACCAGGACGTACTCGCGCAGCGTATCGATGCGACGATAGTGGTCGAACTTCGCCCCCCGATCGTAGGCCTCGGTCGAGGGCGACAGGACCTCGACCAGGAGCGCGGGGTTGACCAGGCTCTGCGGAAAGTCGGCGTGGCGCTGGGCAGGTCCGCAGAGGACCGTGACGTCTGGATAGGTGCCGAGGCGCGTCGCCTCCACGTAGACGTGCTGGTCGCTGGGCATGACCGCGCATCGGCGAGCTCTCAGGCGGTCCCCGAGCGCACGAATGACGTTGCCGCACACGAGGTTGTGCTTCGGGCTCGCGCCCGCCATGGCGAATACACGGCCCGCCAGGTACTCGTGCTTGGTCTCCGAGCCGCGCTCGAAGGCGAGATACTCGGCCGGCGAGGCGTCGTGAGGCTGGGCCATCGAGGTTGTTGTAGCACCGCCCCGCGCCCGTTTCCCTCGTGGCGGCCGCTGCACGCCTTCCGGAGACGAGCGTCACGTGCCACCCTTTCTCCGTCCGTCGAACATCACGACGTTGGTGAGCCGGGTAAGGCGTCGAGCACGATTGCCCCGCGCCGGGGTCAGTACCCCCGCTTTGGGGCCCAGTCGGATCGCCGATCGGGCTTGTTTTCTCGATCTTCCATGAATCGCCTTCCGTCAGCTCGGAACCTAAATCCGCTGCGTCTGCCAGTTTCGCCACCCGTGCGGTGATTTCGTGGGGAATTCGTGGGGGAATCCTAAGCGCGTGCAGCCTTCCGTTCCGACCTTCGCGTTGCTGGCCGGTGCCGCGAGAGGCAGGATTGCACGATGACGCGCGCTCGGTGGTTCGCCTTGCTCGGTGCACTGGTGCCGTGGGTGGGGTACGACGCTTCGGCGGATCCTCCAGCGCCGAATCCGGCGATTCAGCCGGGCGAGTATATTTTCGCAGAGGGCTGGCGCCTGGGCACGTTGAGCGTTGAGGCGACGAACGGCAAGCTGAGGTTCGCGATCAACACCGTGGGCGGCAACGCCCATGTTTGCGAGCTGACGGGGACGATCGCCGGACTAGAGGGTCGAACGGACGCCGAGGGCGCCCTCCCGGCGTGTGTCATTCGCCTCACGCCCCTCGGCAACGTGGTCACGGTTGATGCCCAGACGAACGAGGCATGCCATGCGTACTGCGGCGCCCGCGGCTTCTTCGTGGGCAAGTACGTCCGCCCCGTGCCCGAGTGCGTAGCCGCGGCCGTCAGCGCAACGCGGGCCACGTTCAAGCGGCTATACGACAGCAAGAAATTCCAGGAAGCGCGTGCGACGCTCGAGCCGCTGCTCCGCTGCGAAGACGTCGTTGATTACTTTTCGATGGCCTGGATCCGCAACGACGTGGCCGTAGCGAGGCATGCACTGAACGACGACGTGGGCTGCCGCAAGGTCCTCGAACCGCTTCACTGGCTCGCCGCCGCCGATGACCCGGCAGCGAACCAGCCGGCGTACAAGGACGACCTCACGCGGATCGCGAGCGCGACACGCTTCAACCTGCAGCTTTGCCGCGGGACTTGACGAGAAGGGCGACCAAGACGGCCCGCGACGGTGAACGGAAATCGCGCGCCGAAACGACGACGGGACCTCAGTCATGCCACCGACGCGAGCACCAACCGCCATTCGTCTCACGATGGGCCAGGGCGAGAGGTAACGACGGTTCCTCTCCAAATTCTCTCCAAAGAACTGGGTCGATTCGAGAGGACTGAGCGGGACTCGCGAGGACTCCCGGTTCACCAGAAAGCGCTGCGATTCTCGAGCCCTAGCGACGAAAGACGAGCGGCATCGCCAACTCAGAAAATGCCACTTGCTAGGGTTCGACTCCCTTCCCGTGCACTTCCTGTCCGTCGAACCGCAGTGGGAAGAGATCGACCTGTCGGAACATCTGCCCAAGCTCGACTGGATCATTCAGGGCGGACAGTCGGGTGAGGGCGCTCGTACGTTCGATCTCGCTTGGGCACGGACGCTGCTCGATACGTGCCGGCGGGCGAGCCGTGGGACCGGCCCATGTTGCCTTGCTTTCGGGCGGGGCCTATCCGATGACGATGCCCGCCCACCGAACACCGTCAACGAAGCGATCCGTCGTGAAGGCGCTCACGTACCGCGTCGCCATCGTCTGCCTCGACTTCCTCGTCGTCTACCTTTTCACGCACAAAGTCGAGGTCGCGTTCGGCTTCATGATCGTCAGCAACATCTACACGACGGTCGGCTACTTCGTGCACGAACGCATCTGGGCGCACATCCGGTGGGGCACGGAGCTGACGAAAACGGGATAGCCTCCGCAGCAGGGAACATGCCCGGCCCCATCGAAACCTTCATGACGGCCGATCATCGTCGGCTCGACGAGCTGCTTGCGAAGGCAGACCGAGCCGACGGAACGATCGACGTCGAGGTCTACGCCGTGTTCCGGCAGGGACTCCTCCGGCACGTCGCGATGGAGGAGAAGATCCTGCTCCCGCACGCGAAGGGCAAGCGCGGAGGGGAGTCGCTCGCCGTCGCGGCGAAGTTGAGGAAGGACCACGGCGAGATCGCTGCAATCCTCGTTCCGTCCCCGACGCCGGACCTCTGCGCCAAGCTCCGGGCTCTGCTCGCTCGGCACAACCCCCTCGAAGAAGGAGCGGAAGGGCTCTACGCCGTCTGCGACGACCTTGCCGGCGATGAAGCCGAGCAGGTGGTCGAGCGGCTACGAGCGCAGCCGGCCGTGCCGATGGCGCCGCACTATGACGGGCCGCTCGTGAGCAAGCATCGGCGGTAGCGCAGACGGGAAAAACCGGCAATCGACGGGCGATTGACTGTAAGAGGCCGGGCTCGCGGTCCGTCAGTACGGGTGAAGGTAGCAACTGACCGCCTTCAACAAGGAGCCCCCCATGAACCCGATTGCATCGAAACCCGCGGCCCCGCGGCCGATTCAGCAACCGTCCAAGAGCTGCCCCTGCGGACCCGGTTGCCCATGCTCCCCATGCGAGTGCGGCGCGTCCTGTCGTTGCGGAAACGTGCCTGCGAGCCCACGCTAGGCTCAATGGATCCTCGCCTCGTCGTCGGACTCCTGGCTGAAGAGCGCACGACGTTCGTGCGCCTCGCTCGTCATCGGCTCCGGACCGACGCGGATGCCGAGGACGTTGTGCAGCGAGCGATGATCCGAGCAGCGGAGCGCGCGGGGTCACTCGACGACCCCGAGCGCGTCCGTGCGTGGTTTGGCCGGACGTTGCGTCGGGGCATCGCCGACTTCTATCGGTCGCGCCGTCCAGAGCGCGCGTCCGACTCGGCGGGCGGGGAGGTCGCCTCCGACGCGCCCGAGATCGCGCGCACGCCTTGCCAGTGCACTCTGCGCCTCCCGGACGATTTACCCGCCGGGTATGCCGAAGTGCTGAAGCGAGGCGACGCGGACGGTCGCTGCGGTAGGCTGCGTGGCACTCCCGAACGCAGATCCCAGCCATGAGACTTCACTCTTCGCGCAGCCCCTTCGCCCAGCGGTGGCGCGGCAGGCGCCGGAACCCTTCCCGCTCGTAGAGGTGCTCGGCGCGTTCGCGCTCGGCATCGACCTCAAGCTCGACGGCTCGACAGCCTCCCTCCCGGGCAACTTCGATCGCGCGGCGGAGGAGAGCTAGCCCGACCCCTTGGCCGCGTCGGCCGGGGATTACGAACAGCTCGTCGAGCCATGCGACTTGCCCGCCGTGCTCAAGAGTCCAGGTGTAGGCCAGCACGGCGATCCCTGCCGGATCGGGGTCGCAAGCGAGAAGCACGCGCCCCCGCTTCTTGTCGCTCAGGAGACCTCGGAGTGCTTCGGGTAGCTCGCCAGCGGGCAGGTCGATCCCGTGCTCGTCGAACTGCGCGCGCAGGAGTTCTAGGACGTCGTCGAGATCGTGGACGTCTGCGACCCGAACCTCCATCGGAGTCTCATAATACGGCCGGTCGAGCAATGGGCTCCACGAACGGGTGCGTGCTCGTCTTGTCGGCTTCTCGAACATGGCCGGCTCGCGTTCCCACATCAAGACGAAGCGGCGGTGCCCGCTCGAAGCGGCGATTAGCGGCCCACCTCGCACGGGATGTATCGAAGCACGATTATGCTACGATACGAGCATGAAGAAGCGGCCTGGCGGTACGACTCACCTGTCGATCTCGCTTCCCACCGAGGAGGCGAAGATCCTCAAGCGCAGGGCCAAGCGCGTCTACGATGGGAATGTGTCGCGGGTCGTCAGCGACGCGATCCGGTACATTGCGTACGAAGAGGGTCGCGACGCCCTCATTGCTTCCTTCGGCGGCAGGGGCAAGCCCACGCCGGCCGAGGCGGCGCAGCTCGACGCCGCCTGGGGCCTCGTCGCGAAGAAGTCGGCGTGACCGGCCCGGCGATCACCTTCGATACCGGCGCCGTCATCGCGCTGGAGCGCCGGAAGGACCGCGCGATGAAGGTCTACACCCACGCGCGGGATCGCGGCGTCGTCGTCGCGACCCCCAACGTCACGCTGGCGGAGTGGTGGCGGGGGCGAACCGACCGGCGCGAGACCGTACTGCGAGGGCTCTTGGTCGAACCCGCCTCGGACGAAGTGGTGAAGCTGGCCGGCGTCGCGCTCGGGAAGGTCCGCGGGGCGACGACCATCGACGCGATCGTCGCGGCCTTCGCCGTCCACCGGACGGGCATCGTGTACACCGGCGACGTCGCTGACTTCGAGGCTCTGGCGTCGTTCTTCCCCGCGCTTCGGGTCTTTGCGATTTGATCGAGCGTACTCCCAGCTCGTCCTGCCGGCAGAAGAAGTGTCCGCAATCGTCCGAATCGTCCGAGGAAGGGGCGGTCTGCGCCCATGATCCCCCTCGATTTCTCGAAGGATCGAGAGTTCAAGGGACCGCGCCCGATTTAGGTTCCGCCGCCGCAAGGCGTAAGGGTTCGACTCGTGGCAAGCCTTCGAACGACGCTCTCATGACCACGCCCCACGACCCCGAGGCTATTCCGGGCAAAACCGTTGCCCTCACCAGGCATGCGCGTGACTGCGAATGCCGCGGCGGGGACCGACCGCGTGCGGCGGGCGCCTCCCACTGTGCGTACGAGCGCCTGGCACCATATCTCGACCTGCCGTCCAGGCTCGCGAGAGACGGGTGCATCTCCGATCTCGAGTTCGACGAGGTGTACCCGCTCGCGGTGCGAGCGGTATCCTCCTGGTTCTGGACGCCCGTGCGGGTGGCGCTGAGGGCCGCTCAGCTCCTGGCGTTCGGGGCTCGCAGTCGGGTTCTCGATGTCGGCTCGGGCGCCGGCAAATTCTGCATCCTTGCCGCCGCTTCCACCGGAGCCACCTTCGTCGGAGTGGAGCAGCGCGAGCGTTTCGTGCGTGCCGCGCGCGAAGCCGCGCGGCGCTTCGGTGTGACCTCGGCCCAGTTTGTTCACGGCACGATGGACGCGGTCAACGTGCTCGACTTCGACGCCGTCTATCTATTCAACCCCTTCGAAGAGAATCTTTGGCAGCATGAGCTCCGCCTCGACGACGAGGTCGAGCTGTCCGCAAAGCGCTTTGCCGCCGACGTGGCGCAAGCGCGGCGGTTGCTCAGCCACGCGCGACTGGGGACGCGGGTCGTCACCTATCACGGATTTGGCGGAAGAATGCCTGTCGGCTATTCGCCAGTGCTGCAAGAACGCACCCGACTCGGCGACTTGGACCTGTGGATCAAGACCCAAACGCATTCCGAAGCGGGTCAGTCCGTTCGCCTGTGCGTCGACCTCCCCGACCCGACGGAAGTCGAGCGCACCCATCCCCCCGCGTTTTGCCGAACCCGGGTGTAGATCCCGGCCCGACGATGCTTCGCGGGCTGCTTGCCCGCGGTCAGTGCGTCGTCTGGCGCTCTTCGGGATGGTCCGTGGGTTCATCTCCCGGCGAGTCGACCCCCTCGCCGATGCCGCGCGCGAGGTAACGCTGGATCGTGCGCACGCTGACGCCAAGCCTCTCGGCCGCCCGCGCCCGGTTGCCTCCCTCGAGTGCGAGGCTCGCCTCGATGATCCTCTCGATGTTGCATTCCAGAGACTGACCGAGATCGATAGAGAGCGCGGACGACATCGACGCCCCACGGGTGTGCGAGGTCGCCCGGGTGATCTCCTCCGGCAGATCGCGGATCCGGACCCGCTTTCCGGCGCGCAAGAGGCACAAGGTCTCGACGACATTGCGCAGTTCTCGCACGTTGCCGGGCCAGACGTGGCTCACCAGGGCCGCACGCGCCGAACGCGAGAAGCACGGCGCGGCCGTCCCGTGCTTCGCAGCGAGATGGCCGACGAAGTGGTTCAAGAGCAGCGGGATGTCCGCGCGGCGGTCCCGAAGGGGAGGCACTCGGATCGTGATTCCTTGGATCCGATAGAAAAGGTCGGCGCGGAACCGCCCGGCGCGCACCTCGTCGTCCAACGCCCGGAGCGTCGCAAAGATCAGGCGCACGTCTGCCAGCAGCTTCGTCGACCCGCCGACGCGCATGAAGCGCCGGTTCTCGAGGAAGCGCAGGAGCTTGGCTTGCATGGCGAGCGGCATCTCGCCGACCTCGTCGAGGAACAACGTTCCGCCCTGCGCGGCCTCCACCTTTCCTTTGACGAGCTCGGAAGCGCCCGTGAAGGCTCCCCGCTCGTGCCCAAAGAGCTCGCTCTCGAACAGCGACTCCGGGATCGCGGCGCAGTTGATCGGGACGAAGGGGCCCGCCTTGCGCGGCGAAAGCTCGTGGACACGCCGGCTGAGGATCTCTTTGCCGGTCCCGCTCTCACCGACCAAGGTCACCGCGACGTCCTTCGGCGCCACGAGATGCAGCACCTGGTCGAGGCGGCGCATACTCGCGGATTGCATGATCGGAGTGAAAACTACGTCAGGATGTCGCTTCCGAAGGCCCATCGGTGAGGTCCGACTTCGGGGTGTCGTGAGCGTAGCGCGGGAGGAGCGGGATGTGGACCCGGTCACGCATTTTCATGGGAAAAAGGGGCTGGAATGGTCACTGCACCGGGCGGTCCGGATGCCTTCCGACCCGACCGGCGAGGACCTGACCTTCGACGCCCTCTTTCCGAGCCCGGTGCGCGGGCGCTCCCGTCGCTTCTGGACGCCCGTGGCTGTGGCTCGCCGTGCAGCCACGCTCTTTCGGGATTCGGGCCCCCGCTTCGTCCGCGACACGCTCAAGGTCGAGCATGCGCTCCGAGGCGCTCGGGTCGGCTCGCTCGTCGTGACCTTCCATGGCTCGAGCACGCGCGTCCCCGGCTGCTACGACCTGGCGCTTGCCGAGCGCGCTGGCTCCGATTGGCTGCGGCTCTGGGTCAAGAGGCGCGAGACGGATGACGGCTCCTTCTTCCTCGAGGGGGACGACTGGGTCGTGTGGCAGCCTCCGTTCGGCAGCATCGCTTGATGCCTCGGATGAGACGCCGCGCGAGCCTGTGGAGATTTGTCGTGCGCGGTCTCGCCGGGCTCCAGCGCCCGCAACTCGTGGCCATTTAGTCGAGCTTCGGAGCGCGCACCGACCACCCGAGGTGCGGCGTTCGAGCCAAGGCGACGAGCGAGCCCTCGCGAATGCGATCGACGCCCGCGCCGTTCGGAACTACGTCGGGGGAACCGATGACGATCGCATCGGCCACGCTCGACAGACCAGAGGCAAGCCTCCCACAGAGTAGCCGTACATCGTGTCGCCGTCCGAGCGAATGAACGCCGCCCCGCCGAGCCGTTTCGCGCGCTCAAGGCCCATGGTGGCGCGGCGCAGCGCGGTTTCGTCGGTCGATAGGGTGCCGAGGCCGGCCAAGTATGTCAGCAGGTGCGTGCAGACGAGATCCCCGGACGTGCGAAGGAAAATGCGCGAGGGAGTCCACGCCGGCTCGAATGTGGAGCGGCTCCTTGCCGAGAATGCCGAGGATGCTCACGCGGGCCTCGTCGCAGCGCATCCGAGCGCTGGCTCCCGCCCCACCCCCAGCAAGGTCCCGTCGGCGACCTCGGTCCAGGGCTCCCCCTCGGTCACCGGCTCGGACGCGACCAGGACGGCTTCGAGGTTCGTTCCGTTGCGGCGCTCGAGCAAAAAAAGCGGCCGACCGGATCGGTATGCGTAGAGAACCTCGCCGTCGGACAGAAGAAACGTGGCGGTGCCGAGCGACGGAATGCTCACGAGCTCCGCCACCGCCCTCTCGAGGGCCCCGGTGACGTCTGACCGTGACGCTTGCTCTGCCCGGTGAATCGGCAGGCGTTCCAAGAGGAACGCGAAGAGCTCTTCGCTGTCCGTTTCCCCGTGGGTGGTGATTCGTGCCGAAGCGCCTACCGTGCGAAGTGCCTCCCGCCGCTCGATCGTGCCGTTGTGCGCGAAGATCCACCTCGCGTGCTGGAAAGGATGCGTGTTTTCGAGCGCGATCCGGCCGACGGTCCTTTTTCGAACGTGCGCGACCAGCACCGAGCCTTCGGCCTGCGCGGCGACGTGGAAGGCGGGATCGTCACAGGCGCTCGTCATCTGCTTGGTGACGCGCCAGCCGCGGCAGATTGCATGAGTGGCGATCCCCCAGCCGTCGCCGTGCTCGCGGCCGAGCACGGCCAGGCTCCGCGGCGCCTCGCGCAGGCACCGGCTGAAGCGGCGCGGCTCGCGGCTGACGATTCCGAGCAAGCGGCACATCAGGGCACCAGGGGAATGCGACTCATGGCACACGCGGCCGCCCGCTTGGGTGAGCGCTCGGATCGCATCGAGGAGGTCCCAGCCAAAGGAGGGCCTCGGAAACAAAACAGGCGGAAGTGACCCCCCATCGGCCTCCACCACCTCCCGAAGCCGATCCGGCCATCCGGTCACGAGCAGGGCGAGCAAGCGAGGACGGGGGCGGCGAAGGTGGGCGGACGAAGCCCCGGACCTGCTGCTCGTCGAAGTCGTCTGGGAAAATGACCGTTGCGGTTGTCCCCGGCGGGGCCGCCTCATTCAGATCGCCGATGGCGCGACTTCGGTGCGACGCGACGCCGGCGTCGATCATGGAGCGGTGAAGTGCGTCGAGGGTCTCTGCGTTCGCTGAAACAATCGAAACCTGAATGGGAGCCGCTCGCTCCTCGATGGCGGCAGGTGGGACCACGAGCGACGGCGCAGCAAGCGACATGCCGGATGGAAAGCGGCGCCCGACACGCGGCATCGAGAGGACCAGGGTCAGCCAGCCTTCCCAACACGACAAAATGTCGTGCCATCCCCGCGCTCTGTCGCCCAAATTCCAGACAGGATCGACGGCAAGCAGAGGGCGACCCGCCCCCACGCGACACCGCCGTCATTGGTAGCGGATTTTCGCGGTTCCCGTCACAGCCACCGTGGCCGAGCGGGCGGCATACCGCTGCATCGTTCGCAAGCTGACGCCGAGGCGGCGAGCGGCGCGCGAGCGGTTCCCCGCCTCGAGGGACAGCGCGGTCGCTAGAATCCGGTCGATGGTCTCGTCGAGGGGCGCCCTCAGGCTGATGACGAGCGACTCGCCCTCACCGGCAGGCGCCGACGCGATCTCCCGTGAGGTTTCGAGCACCGCGTCCCGCACGAGCTCGGGCAGATCGCGCGGGCGCGCGAGCCGGCCACTGCGAAGGAGACACAGAAGCTCGACCGCGTTGCGAAGTTCGCGCACGTTTCCCGGCCATGGATGCGCACGCAGCGCGGCGAAGGTCGCGCGGCCGATGCGCGGAGGACGGACGGCATGCCGGGCCGAAAGCTCGCCGACGAAGAGCTGGACGAGCGGCTTGATGTCCGCGGGGCGCTCGCGCAAGGTCGGCACCTTCAACGTGATGCCCTGGATGCGGTAGAAAAGGTCGGCCCGGAAGCGACCGGCTCGCACCTCGTCATGCAAAGGACGAAGGGTCGCGCAGACGAGGCGCGTGTCCACGCTGATCTTCGTGCGGCCCCCGACGCGCATGAACCGGCGGCCCTCGAGAAAGCGCAGCAGCTTGGCTTGCACGCCGAGAGGCATCTCGCCGACTTCGTCGAGGAAAAGGGTTCCCCCGCCGGCCGCCTCGATCTTGCCGAGGGCACGCTCGCTTGCGCCGGTAAAGGCCCCCTTCTCGTGCCCAAAGAGCTCGCTCTCGAAGAGCGACTCTGGGATGGCCGCACAGTTGATCGGGACGAACGGGCCGCGTCGGCGGTGAGAGAGCTCATGCACGCGGCGGGCGAGCACCTCCTTGCCAGTACCGCTCTCGCCGACGAGCGTGACCGTGACGTCTTTCGGGGAGACCGTGCGAATGACCCGATCGAGCCGGCGCATCGCCAGCGACGCCATGACCGGTTCGAAGACAATGTCCATCGGCCCGCTGCCCCCGCGCATCGCTCGTCACGATAGCGGAACGCAGCCGGCTCGTCGCGGCGGTCTCACTTCGCCGGCCTGTCCGGCGGAACGCCGCGCGCCGCGTCGAGCTTCGCCCGGATCGCGTCGAGAATCGTCCACGCCCACGCGGGCTTGGCCATGACCAGTAGCCCGTCTTCCTCCTCAGCCGAGCCACGCTGGAGCTTGTCGAACCGTCGCGGTTCGTTGGTGACGACGACCAGCAGCAGGTCGGGCCGCTGCTTGCGCGCGGTGCGAAGCGCCGCTTCTACCGCCTCGGGATCGAACTCGTCCGGAAAGACGACCGCCGCGGCGGCCGAGGGCGGAGTCATCTCCACGAGACGCTCGACGTCGCGCGTGCCGTTGCTGAATACGCCTGCGTCTCGGAGATAGGCCTCGAGCCGTTGCGCCGTCGATGCGTTCTTCGAGACGACCGTTACCGCGAGCCGGGGCCTGTGGGCAGCAGTCGACGACGAAGACATGGTCATCTCTCCCCGGGGCGTTGGCGCGGGCTCCGATTCACCGCCATTCGCCGACCGGTTCCGCTGGTTCCTTGCCTCGGGTGATGGCCGCCCGCGGGAGCCAGCCCCAGAACGGTCGCTCGTGCATCGAGGCGCGCGGGTCGCGTCGCACGCGCTGCGCCAGGGCTGGGCGGCTCGTGACGAGCACGAGCCGGCAGCGCTTGCGACCGAGCCCCGCCCACTCGCAGGCGAACCTCTCTGCGGAGCCCGGATCGAAATCATCGGCGAAGACGACGAGGGCGTCGGTATCGGGCCCGGGCGTCCGATCGCTCCGCGCGTGGGCGATCGCCCCGAGCGCACGCAGGTAATCGGTGTAGGTGTCCCGCGTCTCCGGATCCCGCGCCAAGACGACCACGCGAAGACCGAGGGGCATACTGAAGCCGGACACGCGCGCCGCCTTGTGCAAACCATGCGCCAGTGCGCGCGACCGCCTACCCGCGGGAATTGCGCGCGCGGACCCGGAAGTGAGAAGGCCGGGTTGTCGCCCAATCGGCTACGTCATCCTGTCGCGATCCGCACTGGATAGCTCCGGAGTCAGTCGCCAGTTGGCGCATGGAAGGGGATCGATAGGCCGAAGGAGCCTCGCGGGGGGGCAGTTCCCGCGCGTGGCCCCGGTTTTGGGTTCGGTACGGTGCTTGCGTAGGGCCGCGGGCCCAGGAGGACCATGAAGCTGACCGTTCGCGATGCCGCCAGCCTGCTCCACGTGTCGGAGCGCGACGTCTACCGCTGGATCCGGGAGGGCAGCATCCCCGTGCAGAAGGTCCACGAGCGTTATCGGTTCCATCGGGCGGAGCTGCTCGAATGGGCGACGACACGCGGCATTCGCGTCGCCTCCAAGGAGTTCGAGACCCCGTCCGCGAACGGCGCTGCGATGCCCCATCTGGCGGATGCCTTGAAGGCCGGCGGCGTCCACCGCAACGTTCCCGGCCCCGATCGCCCCTCGGTTCTGCGAGCGGTCGTCGAGCGAATGCCGATCGAAGCGACGGACCGCGATCTCGTCTGCGACTTTCTCTTGGCCCGTGAGGCGCTCGGCTCGACCGGCGTCGGCGAGGGCATCGCCATTCCTCACGTGCGTAACCCCATCGTGCTGCACGTCGATCGGGCGTCGGTCACGCTCTGTTTTCTCGAACAGCCGGTCGACTTCGACGCCATCGACGGCAAGCCGGTCGACACTGTGTTTTCGCTCGTCAGCCCGACCATCCGAGGACACCTGTTTCTCCTCTCGCGCATCGCGGCGGCGCTGCACGACGAACCCTTCAAGCAGGCGATCTTGAGGCGCCAACCCGAAGAGGAGATCCTGCGCCAGGCACGGCGCATGGAAGGGTCGCTGCCGCCGCCGAAAGGAGCGGCCGCGGAGTGATCCTGCTGGTCGTCGCGCTCGGCGTCCTGTTCGGCGGGGGCCTGATCGCGCTCGCCGCGACGCGCTCGGCGCGGCTTGCCTCGGCATGCGGCGCCGGCTTCACGGTCCTCGGGTGCTTGCTCGGCGAGGCGTACGCCTTTCAGGCGCTCTCGAGCAGGACGGGCGGAGCGCTCGCGTTGCGCTGGGAGGTCCCGTACGGCTGGCTGCGCATCGGGATGGATCCGCTCTCGGCGTTCTTCCTGGTTCCGATCTTCGGCCTCGGAGGGCTCGCGGCGCCCTACGGCGCGGCGTACCTGTATCCGCGACGGGGAGAGAAGACGCTCGGACCGGTGTGGCTCGCGTACGCCGTGCTTCTCGCCAGCATGGCGCTCGTCGTCGTGGCGCGTCAGGCCGTCCTCTTTCTCGTCGCGTGGGAGGTGATGAGCCTCAGCGCATTCGTCTGCGTGACCTTCGAGCAGGAAGATCGAGAAGCGGCGCGGGGCGGCTGGGCGTATCTCATTGCCTCTCACGTCGGGACCGCGGCCCTACTTGTCCTGTTTCTTCTTTACAACCGCCACGCCCACGGCTTCGCCTTCGACGCGTTTCGAACCGCCTCGCTCAGGCCCCCGGTCGCTGCGGTGCTTGCCGTGCTGGCGCTGGTGGGTTTTGGCGTGAAGGCCGGGTTCGTTCCTCTGCACGTCTGGCTGCCCGAGGCGCACGCAGCGGCGCCGTCGCACGTGTCGGCCGTCATGTCGGGGGTCCTCATCAACATGGGCCTGTACGGCGTCCTTCGCACGTTGTGGCTGCTGCGGCTGCAGGCGACGTGGGTCGGCATCGTCCTGGTGAGCGTCGGTCTGGCCGGTGCGGTCATGGGCATCGCGCTCGCCTCGTACCAGCGCGACATGAAGCGCGTGCTCGCCTACTCGAGCATCGAGAACATGGGGCTCATCACGCTCGGCGTCGGTATCGGCTACTGGGGTTGGGCGTCGGGTCACTCCGAGGTGGCCACGCTCGGCCTGGCCGGCGCGCTGCTGCACCTCTACAACCACACGCTGATGAAGGGCCTGATGTTCCTGGCGGCCGGCAGCGTTTTGCACGGCGCGGGGACCAAGGACTTGGAGCGGCTCGGCGGGATGCTCAAACCCATGCCGCGAACCGGATCGCTCATGATGCTGGGCAGCGTCGCCATCGCGGGCCTGCCGCCGCTCAACGGCTTTGTGAGCGAGTGGCTTCTTTACCTCGCGCTCCTGCGCGCGGCCCTTTCTTCAACAGGGGCAGCCTCGGTGCTGCTCCTCGTCGCTGTCGGCGTGGTGTCGCTGGTCGGCGCGCTGGCGGGCCTCGCCTTCGTCCGGCTGGTGGGCACCGCGCTGCTTGGCCAACCCCGGAGCGACTCGCCCGGACACGCCCACGAATCCCCGCTGCCCATGATCGCGCCGATGGCGCTTCTCGCCGCGATGTGCGTCGTCATCGGGCTTTACCCGCAAGGGGTCCTTGGCGGCGTTTCGTCCGTGGGCGCAGAGCTCTTCGGCCATCCCGCCGGGTTCGTCGTCGACGGCGCGCCGCTCGCGATGCTGGCGAGTTTCAACGCCGGGGCTTGGAGCCTGTTCGGCTTGGGCGCCGCCGGTGCGGCCTTCGTTCTCCGCAGAGGAGGCGTCGCGGCCGATGTCACCTGGGGCTGCGGCTACGCCCGGCCCAGCGCACGCATGCAGTACACGGCCCGCGCGTTCTCCGAGATGCTCTCCGAGCGCCTCCTCCCGGGCCTTCTGCGGGCGCGCATCTCCTCACGGCAACCGACGGGGATCTTCCCTCCGCCCGCTGCGCTGGCGTCCGACTGCCGGGACCCGATGACGCGCGGCTTCTACGAGCCCTTCATCGGACGATGGGGGGATCGCTTCGCGCGGCTGCGCTGGATGCAGCAGGGCGTGCTGCACATCTACCTCGTGTACATCCTCGCGGCGCTCCTCGGCGGCCTCGCCTGGTCGTCCTTCGTGTCGTGGAGAGCTGGATGAGCGCGGTGATCGTCATCGTCGCCATCGGCCTTTTGGGCGTGAGCGGCCTGCCGGGGCTCTTCTTCGGGCCTCGCTCCCCAGTGGGGGAGCGCGTTGCCGCCACGCTCGTGCTCGCGGGATCGATCCTGGGGCTCGGCGCCGCATTCGCAGGCATGGGCAAGACGGCGGTATTCGCCCGGTCGTGGGCGGTCCCCGGTGGAGACCTCGCTCTTCGTGTGGACGGCCTCGCCGCGATGTTCCTCGTGCCGCTCTTCGTCGTCTCCTCGCTGGGCTCGATCTACGGTCTCGAGTACTGGGCCGCGCGCGAGCACGCGGCCGACGGCCGGAAGCTCCGCGCCTTCTACGGACTGATGAGCGCCGGCATCGCGGTGGTGTTCGTGGCGCACAACGCGGTCCTATTTCTCGCGGGGTGGGAGACGATGGCGATCGCGGCGTTCATGAGCATCACCACCGAAGACGAGCGCGAGGGCGTTCGTCACAGCGGATACGTCTACCTCGTGGCCACGAGGGTGAGCACGCTTCTTCTTTTCGCGATGTTCGCGGTGCTTCACGCCAAGACCGGTTCGTGGGACTTCGCACCCCCGGGGCGGCCGATGGACTCCTCCGCCGCGACGGCGGTCTTCGTCCTCGGGCTGCTCGGTTTCGGAATCAAGGCGGGACTCATGCCCTTGCACGTCTGGCTTCCGGGCGCGCACGCCAACGCGCCGAGCCACGTGTCGGCCCTCATGTCGGGGGTCCTCATCAAGACCGGGATCTACGGAATTGCGCGTGTGTGTTCGTTCCTCGATCGGCCGCCGATCGGCTGGGGCGTCGCGCTCCTCTTGGCCGGATCCGTCTCCGGGGTGCTCGGTGTGGCCTTTGCGATCGGGCAGCACGATCTGAAGCGCCTGCTCGCCTATCACAGCGTGGAGAACATTGGTATCATCATCATGGGTCTCGGGGTGGCCATGCTGGGGCGGGCGACCGAGTCGCCGACGCTGGTCACCCTGGGTGTCGCCGGTGGCCTGCTCCACGTCTGGAACCACGCCCTGTTCAAGGCGCTCCTCTTCCTGAGCGCGGGCGCCGTGCTCCACTCGACCGAAGCGCGCGAAATCGACCAGCTGGGTGGGCTCGCGAAGACGATGCCGCGCACGGCCCTCGCCTTCCTCTTCGGTGCGGTCGCGATCTGCGGTCTGCCGCCGCTCAACGGATTCGTGAGCGAGCTCTTCGTGTACCTGGGACTTTTTCACGGTCTCCGAGTTGACTCCCTCTGGATCCTCAGCGCGATTGGGGTCCCGGCGCTCGCGCTCATTGGGGCGCTGGCCCTTGCGTGTTTCGTGAAGGCGTACGGCGCGGTCTTCCTGGGTCAGGGCCGTTCCGATCGGGTGTCTCATGCGCACGACCCCGGTCTGTCGATGCTCGGTCCCATGGCGCTGCTCGGCGTCGCCTGCACCTTTATCGGTCTCGTGCCCCTCGCCGTCGAGCCGGTCTTGCGGAGCGCGACGAACTCCTGGGCGCCGGAGCTTGCACCCGCTGCGTCGCCGCTCGATGTCCTCTCGCCGCTCCGTCTCCTGAGCGCGGCCGGGGGATCGCTCCTCGCGCTGCTCGCCGCAGGCGCCGTGCTCGTCTGGAGGGCGCCCGACCCGAGTCGTGGACTGACCTGGGACTGCGGCTACGCCGCGCCGTCGCGGCGAATGCAGTACACCTCGTCGTCATTCGCCGAGTCGCTCGTCGGATTCTTCTCCTGGGCGCTCCGGCCGTCGGTGCACGGCGCCGCGCCGGCCGGCCTCTTTCCTTCGCCCACGACATTCCACTCGCACGTGCCCGACACGGTGCTCGATCGCGCGCTCATTCCGTTGTCGAGCGCCGGCGCGCGCGCGCTGCGATGGTTTCGCTGGGTGCAGCACGGCAACGTTCAGCTCTACCTCGTCTACATCCTGGCAACGCTGTTCGTCCTCATCCTCATGGGTCGGTGAATGACCACGGAGCCCATTCTGTCCCCCGCCGTCCACGTGCTCATCGCGCTGATCTTTCCCCCGCTGCTCCTCGGTGTCATCAACCGGACGAAGGCGGCGTTCGCGGGGCGCCAGGGACCGCCGCTCTTGCAACCCTACTACGACCTCTTCAAGCTCGCGCGCAAAGGGTCGGTCCTCAGCACCACGACGACATGGGTCTTCCGGGCCAGTCCCGTCATCGGCCTGGCGACCGCGCTCCTCGCGTCGCTGCTCGTCCCGTTCGGAGGGCAAGAATCGCCGGTTTCGTTCGCCGGGGACCTCATCCTCTTCGCGTATCTCTTCGGACTCGCGCGCTTCTTCACGGTCTCGGCCGCGCTGGATACCGGGTCGGCCTTCGAGGGCATGGGGGGCGCGAGAGAGGCCACGTTCGCGTGCCTGGCCGAGCCGGCGCTTTTCCTCGGACTGATGGTGCTCGTCAAGCGCACTGCGTCGCTCTCGCTGACCACGATGCTCGGCACGGCAGTCGCGGCGCAGTGGCGGAGCGCCGGCGCGGCGCTCGTGCTCGTCGTGGTCAGCTTGTTCGTCGTGCTGCTCGCGGAGAACTGCCGCGTGCCGGTCGACGACCCCAACACGCATCTCGAGCTCACGATGATCCACGAGGTCATGGTGCTCGACCACAGCGGGCCCGCCTTCGGAATGATCCTCTACGGCGCGTCGCTCAAGCTCTTCGCCCTCGGAGCCCTCGTCGTGGACATCGCGGTGCCGCTAAGGACTGGCAATAGGGCAGTGGATCTCGGGGTGTTTCTCGTCGGGATGATGCTCCTGTCGGTCGTCATCGGCGTCGTCGAATCGACGATGGCGCGCCTGCGCCTCCACCAGGTCCCGAGCCTGCTCGTCGCGGCGTGCTTGCTGTCCGCGTTCGCCATTGTCCTTGCGGCCAGGGGATAATCCGATGGGCTACTTCGTTGATCCCGTCCTCGTCCTCGTCCTGCTCGCCAACTTCTTCCTGCTCGGCACGAGCCGCCTACGCGCGATCATTAACGGGACCGCTCTGCAAGGGGTGCTCCTCGGGATCCTCACGCTGCTGGTTCACCACGAGCTGAGCCTCCGCCCTGTGCTCATCGCCGTCGGCACGACGGTCATCAAGGCGATCGTCATCCCATGGATGCTCTCGCGCGCGATGCGCGAGGCGGCCATCGTCCACGAAGTCGAGCCCTTCATCGGCTACATCCTGTCGCTGATGCTCGGGGCGATCGGGACGGGCCTCGCCCTGCTCTTCGTGGGCACGCTCCCGCTCGTGCCCCAGCACGTCGGATCGCTCTTGATCCCCACATCGCTCTCGACGGTCCTGACGGGCTTCATCCTGCTCACGACGCGCCGCAAGGCGATCACGCAAGTCGCCGGCTATCTCGTCCTCGAGAACGGCATCTTCGTCATGGGGCTCGCTCTCATCGAGGCGCTGCCCTTCTTCGTCGAGGTGGGCGTCCTGCTCGATCTGCTCGTCGCCATCTTCGTCATGGGGATCATCATCCTGCAGATCAGTCGGGAGTTCGCGTCGCTCGACACGACGCGGCTCTCGGCCTTGAAGGAGTGAGCGGGGCCATGGCCGAAGCGCTCGTTCTGGTCCCGCTCGCGTTCGCGCTCCTCGCGTTCTTCGAGCCCTCGACTGTGTGGCGCCGTCGGATCCTGCCGTTCGCCGGTGCCGCGCACCTCGTGCTCACCGCCGTCGCCCTGAGCCGCCCGAGCGTCGAAGGGCTCGATGGATGGTTGCGTCTCGACAGCGTCGGGCGGCTCGTCCTCGGGTTCTGCTCCGTCCTTTACTTCTTCGCGTCGCTCTACGCACCCGGCTACCTGGCCTCGCATCCGGACCGGCCCAACCGCGTCTTCTGCGCCTGCTTCATCGCCTTCATCGGGGCGCTGTCGCTGGTCACGGAGGCCCACCACCTGGGCCTGATGTGGGTGGCGATTGAGTCGACGACGCTGGCCACGGCGCCGATGGTCAACTTCCTCCGAAGCCCGCGCGCCCTCGAAGCAACGTGGAAGTACCTGCTCATCGGGTCCGTCGGCATCGCGCTCGCGCTTCTCGGGTCGCTCTTCTTGGCCTACTCGGCGCTCTACGCGAGCTTGCAGCCCTCGCTTCTGTTCGATGACCTGGTCCGCGATGGGGGGCACCTTTCGCGCCCGTGGCTGCGGGCCGCCTTCATCGTCCTGTTCGTGGGCTACGGCACCAAGATGGGGCTCGCGCCCATGCACACGTGGAAGCCCGACGCCTACGGCGAGGCGCCGGGGATGGTCGGGACGCTTCTCGCCGGGGGCCTGACGAGCTGCGCGTTTTTGGCCATTCTGCGGTTCTTTCGCGTCTCGAGCGCCGCGGGTGATGCGCCGTTCGCCGAGAACTTGATGCTCGTCGCCGGCCTCTTTTCGATGGCAGTGGCTGCGGCATTCATGGCCCGCCAGAAGGACTTCAAGCGGATGCTCGCGTACTCGAGCGTCGAGCACATGGGGATCCTCGTCGTGGGCATCGGGATCGGGGGCGCCGGGGTGTTCGGGTCGCTCTTGCACATGCTGAACAATGGCCTCACCAAGGGCGTTCTCTTTCTCAGCGCCGCCAATATTCACCGCGCCTACCAGAGCAAGAGCTCGGACGAGGTGCGCGGCGTCCTGCGGCGCCTGCCGATCTCCGGCGCGCTCTTTCTCGCGGGCTTTTTCGCGATCACCGGCTCACCGCCGTTCGGGCCCTTCCTCAGCGAGTTCACGATCCTCAACGCGGCCGTCTCGAGCGGACGCTACGGCGTGGCGGCGCTCTTTCTCGTTCTGCTCGTCATTGTCTTCATCGGCATGGGGGCCACGGTCATGACCGTCGTGCAAGGCAAGCCGTCCGAGCGCGCGGCCGCGACGGACCTCCGCGACAGTCTGCCGCTCGTGGGGCCCAGCGTCGCGCTCATCGCGCTCGTGCTCATGCTCGGCGTCTACGTGCCGGCGCCACTCGATCACCTATTGCGCGACGCCGCGGCGTCGCTGGGGGCCCCTCCATGAGCGGGCCCGCGTGGGCACGAACGCGCAACGCGCTCGCTCTCGAGAGGGCGACCATCCCTCGCTTGAGCGCGGCGGACTTCCAGCGCGGCATCCTCGACGCCGTCGCGTGCTCGATGCGCGTCGCCGCGCTCTTCGGCATTCCCGCCCAGGAGGGACGTGTGGAAATCGTCGCCGTCCTCTCCGACGATACCGAGTCGACGCTTCATCTGGCGACTACGGTCCTCTCTGAAGACTCCTACCCGTCACTCACCCCCGAGTGTCCCCAGGCGCACCTCTTCGAGCGAGAGATCGCCGAGCAGTGGGGCATCGTCCCGAAAGGGCACCCGTGGCTCAAGCCCGTACGCTTTGTGCGATCGAGGCGCCCGGGCCACGACGCGTGGAACCGCGCGGACTGCGCGCCGCTCGAAGTGGGCGTCATGGACTACTACCGCGTGGAAGGCGAGGAGGTGCACGAGGTTGCGGTCGGGCCCGTGCATGCCGGCGTCATCGAGCCGGGGCACTTCCGGTTCCAGTGTCACGGCGAGCAAGTCTTCCACCTCGAGATTTCGCTCGGCTATCAGCACCGCGGCGTCGAGCGTGCGCTGGTCGGCGGTCCCGACAAGCGGACCGTGCATTACATGGAGACGCTCTCGGGCGACACAACGGTCGGACACACAACCGCGTACTGTCATCTGGTGGAGGCGCTCCAGGCAGCCCGCGTCCCGGCGCGCGCACACGCCCTGCGCGGGATCGCGCTTGAGCTCGAGCGGCTCGCCAACCACACGGGCGGGCTCGGCGCACTGGCCAACGACGTCGCCTTCCTGCCGACGGCGTCGTTCTGCGGAAGGCTGCGCGGAGACTTCTTGAATCTCACCGCGGCCCTCTGCGGCAGCCGTTTCGGGCGCGGCGTCGCCCGACCAGGAGGCGTGGGGTTCGACGTCGACGAGAAGCGCGCCGCGAAGATGCTCGAGCGCCTCGACTCTGCCGCGCGCGACCTGCGCGGATCGGTGGAGCTACTCTGGGAGAGCGCCTCGGTGCAGGCCCGGTTCGAGACGACGGGGACAGTGTCGACAGGCGACGCCGAGGCGCTCGGCCTGGTCGGGGTGGCCGCGCGCGCGTGCGGTCTCGAGCGCGACGTCCGCCACGACCACCCCGCCGGGGTGTTCCGGCTGGCGCACATCCCCGTTTCCGTCTGGCAGACCGGCGACGTCTTCGCGCGCGCGTACGTGCGCTGGCTCGAGATGCAGCGATCCATCGCATTCATCCGCGAGCAGCTCGGCGAGCTTCCGTCGGGCGCGATCGGCGGGCCCCTCCAACCGCTTGCACCCCACCGCCTCGGTGTGTCGCTCGTCGAAGGGTGGCGCGGCGAGATCTGCCACGTCGCAGTGACGGACGAAGCCGGGAGGTTCGCCGCCTACAAGGTCATTGACCCCTCCTTTCACAACTGGTCGGGGCTCGCCATGGCGCTCCGGGGAGCCCAGATTTCGGACTTCCCGCTGTGCAACAAGAGCTTCGACCTCTCGTACTGCGGATTCGATCTCTGACGAGGACTCCTTCCCATGTTCGACATTTTCGCCGCTCGTCTCAAGCAAGGATTTCGCACCGGCGCGTATCCGCGCGTGCCGCCCGAGCTCCCCGATCGGTTCCGCGGGCTACCCGTCCTCGACAGCAGCCGCTGCCCCGATGGGTGCTTCGCGTGCGCGCAGGCCTGTCCGACGGACGCCATTCACCCGGCGCCCGGGGGGCTCTCGGTCGATCTCGGCCGCTGCCTTTTCTGCTCGGACTGCATGCGCAGCTGCCCAGTAGGGGCGATTTCGCATTCGACCGACCACCGGCTAGCGACCCGCTCACGTCAGGACCTTCTGCTTCGCGAAGGGCAGGGGCTCGCGCGCGCCTCCGCGCTCGACGAAAAGATGCGCCGGCTCTTCGGCCGCTCGCTCAAGCTCCGCCAGGTGAGCGCCGGCGGCTGCAACGCCTGCGAGGCCGACATCAACGTGCTCGGAACGGTCGTGTTCGATCTCGGGCGGTTCGGCATTCAGGTCGTGGCGTCCCCGCGGCACGCCGACGGCCTGCTCATCACCGGGCCGGTCACGGCGAACATGCAGCTCGCATTGAAGAAGACCTACGACGCCGTGCCGGCCCCGAAGATCGTCATTGCCGTCGGCGCCTGCGCCATCTCGGGTGGGCCGTACGTCGGCCATCCGGAGGTCGTCGGGGGCGCCGACGGCGTCGTCCCGGTCGACCTGTACATTCCGGGCTGCCCGCCGCATCCGTACACGATCCTCGACGGCTTGCTGCGCCTCTTGGGGCGCCTCGAGCGGGACGAGACGACGACCGCGAGCTGGTCGGACCGGCTGCGCGCCGCCGCGGTCGAGACCGGCGAGGCCAACATTCGCGAGGTCGCTCAGGCCGGCCGAACGCGTGCGAACGAAGCCGTCAAGTACCTGGGCGCCTCGTTTGACGACGAAAGGGCGACGTCTGCAACGTCCGGCGACGGGGCGCCTGAGCGTCGAGGAGCCGGAAAGGAGCCGTGACGGGCCGAGTCGTAGCGAACGCAGCTCAGTCCTTTAGGGCAGCTGAGTATTTTAACTGCGACGATCCTGATCTGCCCTGGATTCTTGGACTGGAGTTGATCCGATTTTCCGGACGCCAAGCGGAGCAAGTAAGCTCCGGGAGTCCGGACCATGGCAAAGCAACGAAGGCAATTTACGGAGGAGTTCAAGCGCGAGGCGGTGCGCCTGATGCGCAACCGCGGAACGCGGACGGTCGCCCAGGTCGCCGATGGTCTCGGAATCAACGGTCACATGCTGCACCGCTCGGCGCAAAAGGTCGAACACGACGCGGTCGCGAAGGCACCTCGGGGGCGCCAGCGGGTTGCTCAGCAGTTCGTCTGCGTACACACACCTGCGCTGTTGCCGGACGCGGGCGTGAAGGTGTTCCCGTTGGCTCCGGTCGTGCCAGCGCCGTACGTGGTGCCTTCGTTGAGGAGGTCCAGCCCGTCGATACCGCAGCCGGCGTAGTTCGTGAACGTGCAGTTCGTCACCGGCGGTCCAGCCGTGTCCGGGCCCCCGCTGGGCAGGCAGGCAGCGAAGCCGTCGAAGTACAGTTCGCTCGATCCCGCCGGAGCGCCGTACGTGGCCGCGGCAGCGTATGAAAACGTGCAGTACGCAAAGCTCGTCGTACCGAAATCCGCCCCGGGAGGGTCGGCGCTTACTGTGACCCCCGACCAGTCGCCGGGGGCGGCCATCGCTTGCGCAGAAGTGAACACGATAGGGGCTGACGCGGTTCCGTTCGCAATGAACCGACCGCCCGCTTGGTTTTGGCTCACGTAGATGCCGCAGGCACCTCCGGCTGCAGGCTTCCCGAACTCCACCGTGTTCGGCGCCGCGATCGTGAGTGTCACGGTCGAGCTGTCCGTCCCGTCGACAAAGAGCCCGCACGCTCCCGCACTGCTGGTGTTGGAGTAACCCGACTCATCGACCTCGTAGGGGATGGGGATCGCAGGCCAACTCTCATCGTGGATGAGAATGTGCTGACCGCCCCCGCTCCGGTTCTGATCCTCCTGGAGGATCCCGATTGCACCCTGATGACCACTGCCGGTCGCCAGTGTGGTCGGCAACGTATCGGCCGAGTTGGGGTCGATGACGATGGGGTAGCCGCCGCTCGCCCAGTCGGGGATCGTGAGCGCGCCCGATGACGCGGCAAAGCCCGCGTACGGCCCGAAGAAGACGATGCCGCTTCCACCGTTGTAGCCCACCGTCAGATTCGACAGCAGAATGTGCAGGGGGGTAGAGTTGCCGAGAGGCGATGCGGTCCCCGCGTCGACATAGATCGACCCGAGATCGACGGGGGTATCGAGCAGCGGAGCGAACTGCTGCCCTGCGTACGTCACCGTGGCATGGCTCAAAACGGAGGTCGCATCGGCGCTCGGGTTGAAATACACGCCGCCCCAGGCCCCGGCGCTCGGGCTTGCAGCGTCCGAGGTCAGAACGATGGGCGAGCCGACGGTGCCCACGGCTTGCAGGCCGCCGGGAGCCGCTGCTGTCTGCGCCATGCCGATAGACAGGTAGGCGTTGGAAGCAAACGTTACCGTGACACCGGGCTCGATGGTTAGGACCGGGTCATTCGCCGCGTCGCCGACCAAGACGGGAAGTGGCGCATGATACGGGCTGCACGCCTGGGTCAGCGTCAGGTTCTGGGTCACGAACTGCGGCACGATGCTACCGTTGCACGCGGTAGTTCCGGGCCCCGTCCCCGCGTCGGGCTGGACCGACGCCTCCTGAGGGCTTCCGTCCAAAATGAAGCCGTTGCCGTCTTCCCCGGCGTCGGGCTCGACCGACGACGCATCCGGCCCCCCCCCGTTTTGAGCAGGGCCGGCCCCGTTCGATGACGAGCACCCGACAGCAAACGCAAAACAGGGGACACACATTAAGATTTGTGAGCTTCGCATCATGACCTCGCTTTCACTCGTTCGCTTCTTCGCTACGCGCCCCGCGTCCAGTGCGGGCCTTTTCGGTCTCGCCCTGAGGCGTCACCTCCAGACGACGGTCGCGATTCTGCCGATCGTCTTGCCGTTTCCTGTACGTCGTGATTTCGCCCGTTGGGTCTGCGGCAGTTTTGCAACGTACGTGCCGCTCCCCAAGTAGCGAAAAGTGTTCGGTTTGTCGAACGCTGTCACAGCGAGCGGAGAGGGCGTCTCGCGCTTCAGCGTCCGGCGTCACGACTGCGCGAAGAGACTCCTCGGCACAAAGACCGAGTAGGAGACCATCGATCGCCGATCGGGCTTGTTTTGCCGATCTGCAGTGAATCGGCTTGGGTCAGCTCGGAACCCAAATCCGCTGCGTCTGCCAGTTTCGGCACCCGTGCGGTGTATCCGTGGGGAATTCGTGGGGTGATCCGAGCCACCCTCGCCTATGGCGGAGTCAATCCGGTCACGCATGCGCGGGTCGTGTCGTCCGAGACCGCCGCCCGTGTCGTGGCGGTGATGAGCACGGCGGGGCTCTACGAGAACTCCGGTGAGTGGGCCTATCGCGTCGGCGTGCCCGCCAAGAGCGGGGTCGGCGGAGGCGTGGTCGCCGTCGTACCGGGCCGGTTTGCGCTCGCCACGTTCGCGCCCCCCCTCGACGAGGCGGGCAACAGCGTGCGCGGCCAGCTCGCGATCGAAAAGGTCGTGCACGACACGGGCGCGAACATGTTCCTCTCGGCCCAGCCGGCGTCCGCGCCGGTGGCGGAGATTCCCGCGCGGTGACGCTCTCTGCGTCGACTGGCCCGAGAGCCGCGTGTAGCTCGCCGAGGCGCTGCGGCACTTACCAGTCAAAGAAGTAACCGAGCGCTGCGCCGACTCCGAATTTGAATGCTTCGTCCGCGATTTCCCCGGAAGTCTCGCTCTCGCGAGAGAGCAACACCTCGTACCAGGCGGAGATGGACAGCGACTTGCGCCGGTCCAGGTACAGCCCGACGACTCCCTTGGGCACCGGGAGAAACGAGTGATCGACGAAATTCCAACCCAACCGACCGTCGAGCGCGAGGAACGTGCGGCCCGGGAGGTTGACGACCACGAGGGGGTCGACGAGCAGCAGGTCGAGCTCGGGATATCCAGGGCTGGCAAAAGAGCGGATCCACGCGACCTGACCGGTCAACGAGAGCGAGCGGGCGACGCCGACGGAGATCGCGTAGGACGGGGTCACCGCCCACGCGGCGCCGACAGGCGGCGCGACGGGTGATATCCACTGCAGACCGAGCGACACGAACTGGCGTACCTGCCCCCTACCCGCGAAGGCCCACGCGAACGCGGTGGTGACGGCGCCCAGTCCCGTCCGCGCAGGACGGTCCGGCGCATAGGGATACACCGCAAGAACCGGGACCCTGAGCTGGACCTCAAACTCTCGCCGATGGCCGAAAACGACCTGCGGGTTGAAGAGCAGCCGGTCCGCGTTCGCGCTGCCGTCGAGCCCCTGGAACGTATCGAATTGGAGGAGCACCTGGCTGCGCGAGAAGGCGACGGAATCGATGCCCTGCAGAATCTGCATGGCCTCCTGCGTCCGCTCCTGAGTCTTCAAGAGGTCGATGGCATCGACGAGCTCTGCCGACAAGAGCGCCGCCCCGGGTTCAAGCGAGCCGCACGTCGCCGACAATCGATCGCGATTCGCCTCGAGGCACGCCATGAGAGGTTCCGCCTCCGTTGGCGCGCCCGCGCAAAGGCGCTCGGCGTCGGCTCGACAGCCGGTGCGCACGCTCGTGATCTTCTCGACGGCCTCCTGTACCCGCTCGATCTCGGGGCGGCAGGAGCTTGAGAGGTCGTCCTCCTGGCGGAAAAGGCAGGCGAAGAGGCGGCCACCGCCCGGCTTGACCTCGCTACAAAGCCGCTCGGCGTCCCGGCCACATGCCTCGCCGAACTCTTCGACGAGGTGCCGGAACCGTGCCTGGACCTCGGTGCGCTTCGCCCGGCACGCCGCAGAGAGGTTCACCTCGTTCCGGCGCAGGCAACCCTCGACACGACCGTCGCCCACCCGCACGCCGCTGCAGAACCGCCTCACGTCGTCGGCGCATGGATCTTTGGCCTGGGTTGCGCGGCCCAGGAGGAGTCCGGCTGCGGACACGAAGGCAGCGACGATGCGTGATCGCAACTGGAGCCTCAGGCTCGGCTGTCTTGGTTACGCTTCGCAACATTCGATCCATCGGGCGCACGACGTCGCATCCACGGACGCGCTGAAGGCCGGCGCGTTTGTCCGTCGCCTGGGCGCCTACCCTAGCGGCGCCGAAAGCGGAGAAGCCACTTCGGCGATGGGCCGCTCGGGCAGAGACGCTATGAAATGCCGCCTGCTAGGGTTCGACTCCCTTCCCGTGCACTTTCGCGTATTTGTCTTACGCCTGGGCGGTCGCGCTCGGGGCCTTCCCGACACATTTGCCGACACATTCGTGTCGGTAAGCTCGGGGATCGCTAGGTCGGCCGCGACGGGCGTCTCGCCCAGCTCGCACCAGCGGCGGACGTCGCGCTCGTCCGTTCGGAGCATGCCCAGCGTCGTGTGACCGCTGCGGTCTGTGATCCACAACGCGTCGCGTCCGGCGAACATGCCTGCGGTGACGAAGAACGCTCGCATGTCGTGGGCGCGTTAGCGAAGCTTGTTCGCCTTCTTCCGAAAGAGGCGCGCGCGATGGATGCCGACCGCGGTGCAGTGATCGCGGTACGTCGGCGGGAGCTTGTCCCACTTGATGTCGACGAACACCGGCCCGGCCTTCGGCTTGCCCTGCATCGCGTGCCAGGCTCGGAGCATCCGCAACACCCCGGCGTCGAGCACCCAGGACCGCGGCCGGTCCGTCTTGTTTTCGTCCAGGGCAACCATGCCCTTGGCGAGGTTCACGTCTGGCCAAGTGAGCTGCTCGGCCTCGCCCTTGCGCATGCCCTCGCGGTGCAGGAAGGCGTAGGCGACGCGGTAGTTCAGCGGGACGACCACCTTGCCCACGGCGTTCACCCCAGCGAGCAAGGTCGCCTCCTCGAGCTGGCGCTCGAATTGCGCCACTCTGAGCCGCGGACGACGGGGCCGAGAAAATCCGAAAAGGCGAACGTGCACCTCGCCGATGAAGACTCCCCCTTCGCGGACACGGGACGTCCGAGCGCGCGACCGATCTACCGTCTCAGTGGAACGCCGTGCCATTTGAGCTTACAAACTCGTCCTTGGCACGTATGAGCAGGGCCTGCATTCGCGATGCTGCGTTCGTTGGGGTGTCGTGCCTGTCCATGGCATCGGCGTGCTGCTTGGTCAGTTGCGGCGGTGTCGTGGGGAGCTCGACCAACACCGATGGGGGCCAGTCAACCGTGACAGCCGGGGCATTCTCCGCTGCCGATACGCCGAACGTGGGTGACGCGGGGCCGGCGGGTTCGGCATGCGAGCACTACTACGCAGCTACGTACACTCGCTGCGGCGGCCCAGTTCTTCCTGCGAGTGAAGAGGCTCGCCAACAGGCCCGCTTCGTAAAGGTCTGCCTGAATGACATCGCCCTGCCGGGAAGCGGGATGACGGTGGCCGCCATCGAGGCGTGCGTTTCGGCGCTCGACGTCTCCGCATGCGAGCTGCCCGACGGGCCGCCCGTAGCATGCAACTTCACGGGCTCGCTCGCTGGAGGCGCAGCCTGCAACGAGGGGCTCCAATGCCAGAGCGGCCAGTGTCAGGGGACCGTTGCCTTCAGTCCCGAGGGTCCCATCGGTCCTTATACATGCGGAACCTGCGCGCCGTTCGTCCAGAACGGCCAAGTGTGCGCGCAAGGGAACTTCTCGGGCGGCTGTGGCAGTCAGGGGAGCTGCCTACTCGAAGCGGGCACGGGGTCGTCAACGTACCCGACGTACACTTGCGTTCCGATCAGCGAAGGGGACGCAGGGGCGAATTGTGACGAGCTCTCGAACCTGTGCCAGCCCGGCCTGTACTGTGCGGCGCAGACCGGACAATGCCAAGAGCTCGGGGATGCCGGGGCTCTCTGCGGAGAGGGCGCCACGCCGCCGGGCGATCCGGGCGGCTGCATGGCTCCTCTTTCTTGCATCGGCGATCCGGGGATGGCGACCTGCGGCCTTGGGGCCTCTGGCGCATTCTGCCTCGATGATGATGACTGCGCTGCGGGCTTGGGCTGCGTTCCGGGTTCCTGTGGGGGCGAGGGCGTCGTCGTACGGATCGGCTGTTCCGCGTCCGGGACTTGCCAACCGGTGACTTGGGCTTCGCCCGGTCAGGGGTGCGATGGTTACACGACACGGTGCCTTGTCGGTTCCTGCGGAGGTTCAGGCTTTGGAGTGCTCGTCGCACCGGCCGACGGCGGGCCCGCGATGGGCACTTGCCCGACCATCGCGGCGGATGGACAACCTTGCAATTCGGAGTGCGACGTGTCCGCCGAATGCTTCAGCCCCACCGGCAAAGCTGGAATGTCGGGGCTCACGGGCACTTGCACGTTGCTCGACAGCGTTGTTTGCGAATGATTGACCGTCGTGCAGCGCTCGTTGCCCGTCCGAGGTCCGTGGCCGCGTCCGAGACCGTCGCCCGGACGACGAACCGTTCTGCGGCCCCCGCCGCCTGTCACCGCTCCGCAACGGCTCGTCCGGGTCGCCCTCGTCTATTTGCCTCCTTCCATCGATTGGGCGATAAAGGTCGCATCTGGCGTCGCCGGCTCCTTCTCGCCCTCGGTCTCCTTCTCCCGGCGGGAGAAGGGGCCACGAGCGTCTGAGCGACGCACGTTTCGAGCAGTGCCCCTTCTCTCGCCGGACGGCGTGGAGCGGGGTTCCGTCGTGCTGGTGTCCCGCTCCGCCACCCAAAAAAACGGAGCGCCACCATGACGGACAATGTTGCAGCCGAAAAGACCCTATCGCCTCGCACCACGATGACGGGCGCTTACGACGCGGAGCGCGGCATCAGAGATCTACTGTCGAGCTTGTCACGAACCCCGGATAGCGCCCCACGAAATGTGGCCGAGTGAAGCACAGCCAGTCTTTGGCCAGCACGTCAAACCTGTTAACGTCCCTGGAATGGCCGACCTTGAAGCGACGATCCGAGGGGTAGAGGAACAGCTTTGGAAAGCGCAGCTTTCGGGTGACGTCGCCGTGCTCGATGACCTGATCGCGGACGACCTACTGTTCACGGGGCTGGCTGGCTCGTTGGAGACGAAAGCCGCCGACCTTCAGCAGCATCGATCAGGGGCATTGAAGATCACCAAGCTCGATCCAGTGGAGTTCCACGTGCGCGCCATCCCGGGAGGTGCGATCACCAGCGTCAAGATGGATGCCGCTGCAATAATTGCCGGCAAGCTTACGTCAGCCATCCTGCGCTACACGAGGGTCTGGATTTCAGAAGGCGGGCGCTGGCAGATCGCCGGTGGCCACATGAGCATAGTCGGCTAGTCGTCTGCGTCGCGTGACCCTTACGACCTCAACTGGGGGTGCGTCCCGAGCAAGGCCGTGATCGCGACGAGCCACACCGACGAGAAGATGCAGCACGGGGGCTTCGGCCTGATCGTCAACCCGCGTTGTTGACCACCAGGTCGATATGGCCGCTCGCGTGAAGCACGTTGGCGATGAGCGCCTCGATGCTCTCCGACTTGGTGAGGTCGAGATGGTGGACGTGCGCCCCCCCTCGCTTCGAGGTCCCGCATGGCCTCGGTACGACGAGCGGCCGCGTGGACCTCGTACCCCTGCGCGAGCAGGCCCAGAACGGACCGTTGGCCCCAACACACGGCCCGCGCGGGCCTCGCGTGGTCCTCGGACGCGCTCTCGGTTTTTCGTGTGATCGCCAGGCGCGACCGCGCACCACTCATGGGCGCAATGCACCGTTCAAAAGAGAGGCGGCGTCTTTTGGCCCCAGCGGGGGCGCGAGCCTGCCGAATTTCGTTGCTCGTCGGCGGGGCCCTGTGCGCCGCTGCTCTCGGTTCGCGTGAAGCGCGCGCCGACAATCCGGAGCACACTCCAAGCGTTCACCTCGACGTGGCCCGCGACGGGGCGGTGCCGGGGTGTCCAGGGGCCGCTGAAGTGGCCGCCTCGGCCAACCATGTGCTTGGACACGACCGTGTGCGCACCGCCGATACGGACCCTCGAGACGCCGAGCTCCGCATCCTGGTGGCGTTCTCGCGCGACCACAGCGGATTCGGCGCGACAGTGCGCGAGGCCGGCGCTCGCGACGGCGAGCGAATCCTACGGACCTCCGAGCCTACCTGCGACACGCTCACGTCCGCCTTGGGCGCCACCATCGCCATGATGATCGACGCCGCGGACGCGGCCCGCGACTTCGTTTTGTCTGTCCCTACGACCGCCGAGGCTGAGAAAGCCTCCGCGATGCGGCTCGCGCAAGCGCCGTCCCACCCCCCGCTGTCGGCGCAGCAGCGCGATCGGGTCGGGTCGGCGCTCGATGACGGGGACGACTCGCGGGCCGTCGGTTACGATCAGCTACGCGGCGAGGAGGCGCTGGCGAACCGGCGGACGGCGCTGGACGGGGTCTTTGCCGAGGCGCTTGGAAATGGCCTCTACGACTCGCTCAACTACGAGCGCATGTTCTACAATGGCGTGTTCAGCGTCCGGGTCGGGCTCGGTTTCGCGCCGCTGAACGTCTGCCTGGCGCCGTGTGGCAGTCCGGCGCCTGGGCCGGCGGGTGCCCCTCAGTATCGACGGGCCGACGAGTTCACGATGCCCGTGCTCGCAAGCTGGTTTTGGGGCTCCGCAAGTCACAAGCTGCAGGTGGGCCTCGGAGTAACGGGAATTTATCGCACGGGCCAGGTGGGCCACGACGCCTACCAAACCGGCGACGGCACGTTTCTCAGCGAGAAGGAGGCTTGGTTCACCGGTGGCCAGTACGACAGCGTATTCAGCAGTGCTAACAAAGGCTTCGACCTGGCCGGGACCGCCGTGGTCGGCTACCGATTCATTCCCGCTCACGGCGGTCCAACCTTCGGCGGGGGACTGACGCCCCTGTTCGGCGCGCACGGGGTCCTGCCCTGGCTGTGCGTCAACGCGGGCGCCGAGTTCATGTAGCCTTCGGTAGTCCCGAGTCATGCGCGTTTTTTTTGATCGCGGCGCTGTTCTCCGGACCACGTACCCGCGATGGCCCCCGACTTCGCCGAGTTCTACCGGCAGCACGTGCGCTTTGCGTGGCGCGCGCTCCTGCGTCTCGGCGTCCCCGAGAGCGAAGTGGCGGATGCCGTGCAGGACGTGTTCATGGTGGTGCACCGCAAGCTCGGTGAATTCGCTGGACGCTCCAAGCCGACCACCTAGATGTTCGCGATCTGCATGCGCGTCGCATCGGAGCGGAGGCGCTCGTCGCGTGCGCGGCGGGAGATCCAGTGGACGGACAACGCATCGCAGGAGCCAATCGGAGATAACGGGATCGCAGCACTCGAACGAGGCCAAGCGCGCGTGCTGCTCGAAGGGATTCTGAACAAGATGCCGGAGGAGCAGCGAATCGTCTTCGTCCTTTTCGAGCTCGAACAGCTCTCCGCGGAGCATATCGCCGCGCTGCTCGAAATCGCCGAAGGGACGGTCCGCTCACGCCTCCGGCTGGCGCGCGGCGTATTCGAGCGAGCAATCGCCCGCCTCCGCGCCTCCGAACAAAGGTTGAGCGCCACGCTCAATGCCGTTGTTGAGGGCTGGCGATGAAGGGCCCGACCCGAATTCTCGAGCGTGCTCTGCCGGGGAGCATCGAGCGCGTGCTGCTCGACAGCGCGGGCGCGGCGGAGCCCACGGACGCGCAGTGCGAGGCGACGTGGGTTGCCCTGGCCGCACGTCTGGCAGCCGCCGGGGCGCTGTCGGCCCCATCGTCGAGCTGCGGCCTCGGGCCAACGCACATTGCTCCCGAAGCGCCAGGAGCGGGCGTCGGCAGCACGGGGGGGCTGTCGACGTCGCCGGCGGGAGCTGCGGGGGGCACGATGGGCATCAAGGCAGCCGCGATGCTCGGTCTGACGGTGCTCGGGGCGGCAGTCGCCGTGGTCGCTGCAACGCCCGGGCGGGCTCATCGCGTCGAAGGGGCCAGCAGCGTGCCCGAAGCGGTATCACGAGCCGCGGCCGCCTTGCCCCTTGCACCGTCAATCGGCCTCGAGCCGACGGGGTCCCGGGCCCCTGCGCTCGAACCGGCCGCGCCTCCTGCCGCCCATGCGGGGCTGGCCGTCGCGACGCCTTCGCACCCGCTCTCGCCGCCAGCAAGTGCCCGCCGGTGGCTTCCGAGAGACCCGGGCGCCCGGGCGCTCCTGGTCGCGGAAAGTTCGCTCGTCATCGCGGCCCGCGCTGAACTGCGGGCGGGGCGATGCGGCGACGCGCTCGAGCGTTTGCGAGAGGGGTCCGAGCGCTTTCGGGGTGGCGCGCTCGAACAGGAGCGAGAGGCGCTTCGGGTCAGCGCCCTCGGCTGCACGGGAAGTGCCGAGGAAGCTTCCGCCGCGGCCGCCGCCTTCGTCGAGAGCTATCCAGACAGCCCCTACGCGGCCACGGTCCAGCCGCACCTCGCAGCGCGCTCACCGGGGCGCTGATCTTCTCTCGCGTCGAAGATCTTGCTCAAAGAGGGCGGGCATTGTTTCGGGACCTCTCGATAATACGGACTGCCCTACTGCGAAAGGGCAACAGCAGCGGTGCCTCATCCGCCGCCACGGTTCCTCGACTTCTCGATGCATGCGTCCATCGAAATCGGCCCGGAACCGACGAGCACGAGAAAGAGGCAGCCGAGCAACATCGAGCAATCGGTGCGCGCTTCGTGGGCCGTCTTCCAGAAGCCGTCCTTCATCAACATGGGGATCTTCGTCGTCGCGATGGCCACGAGGATGTCGACGAGCAAAGGGACAGCCGCGAGTCGAGTGAGCAGACCCACGATCACGAAAAGCCCGAAGACGATCTCGACAACGCCGACGAAGGGGGCCATCCAGACGGGCGCGGGGATGCCGATCTCGGTGAAGCGTCCGACCCCGAGCGCGTCAGGATACAAAAACTTCTGGACGCCCTCGGAGAGGAAGACGACGCCGACGAGTAGGCGGACGAGGACTGTCGCGGCGGGGCCGTCCGGGCGAGCAACTCGATCGACTATGTCACCGAGACGATTCGTTCCCGCACCATGAGAAGAAGGCGAGCGATCCACCAGTCATACCCCCCGAAAAAAAGCGTACCAGTCGACGAAGGCGCCGAGGCCCATGACGTCGACAAACGTGTGACTCATCGATTCAACTTGCGCGTAATGGAACGAGCCACTTGCAAGGCAAACGCTTAAGGAGACCGTCGCTCTGGCTCACGCAGAAGGGACGTCGGGCCTGTCCCGTCACTCCGCGGCCGTATCGCGACGCAAGGTGTCCTCGGCCGTGCCGGCGCTGAGCCCTTCGATCGGGCCGCTCCGGAGTTGGTACCCGACGCCGTGCTCGGTGAGAAAATAGCTCGGACGAGCGGGGTCGCGTTCCAGTTTCTGACGCAGCCGCTGCACGTAGATGCGCACGTAGTGTGGGGCATTGCGACCGCGAGGTCCCCAAGTCGCCTCCAGTAGTTGTCGATAAGTCATGACGCAGTTCTTGTTGCGCATCAAGGTCGCACAAAGCTTGTATTCAATGGGCGTGAGGTGAACCTCTTGGCCGTCGACCGAGACCCGTCGACCTGCAAGATCGATCGTGAGGTTTCCGGCCACGATCACAGAATGGCCACGTTTCGATCCGTCGCGAGCCATCTGGCGGAGCCATATGGTTATTCGACCGAGTAGTTCGCTCAGCGTAAACGGCTTCGTGATGTAGTCATTTGCATCACTATTGAGGACGGACACCTTGCCCTTCTCGTCGCCCCGTTCCAGCATCACCAAGATGGGTGCGCCCATCCATCGGCGAAGCTCGCGAATGACGGCGACGCAATCCAAGCCGCGCAACCCCATATCGATGAGGACGACCTCCGGATTGTACGAGCATGCGAGGCTGAGAGCCTCCATGCCGTCTCTTGCCTCCAGAGTCCGGAATCCTCGATCACGAAGCACGGCACGGAGCACCTTCTGCATCCCGGCGTCGTCGTCGACGACGAGGATCCACGGGCAGGCATTCGAACGTGGCTGCGCTGCCGTTCGCCCGCGCCTTTTCGTATCCCGCGCATGATGCATGGTTGGCTCCTCTCCGCATCGCGAGGGCGCCATGAGCAACGAGCGCACCCAATTTCCGCACGTGGAAAGCACCGCGAAATTTCGGTTCGCGCCTGAAGTGCCCATCAAGGTCGACGCAAAGTTTGCCGGTTGCACGCACGTCTTGCGCCGCTCTGCAGGGGGGAGCGTTGACGCCGTTCGCCACCACCGCGATGGCTTGGCGCGGAGCAGCTTGCTTCTGGAGAAGACGCACGATCGCGAATGACGACCGACTCTCACTCAACCCCTCCGCCATCCAGCGAGCTCGTCTGGGACGAGCAGCCGGGGCAAGCGCCTCCAGGTCAAGACGTGGTTCGCATCGCGCGACATGCGCCCCTCACGCCGATCGGTCTGCGCGGGCAGGCTCCGACACCCGCGTTCGGTCGCGCCTGGGGTGCGGTCAAACGTCTGACGCTCGGCCCCCCGCTCGCCACCGCGCAGGCCGATCGGGAGCTACTCTCGAAGAGCAAGGCGCTGGCGGTTCTCTCGTCTGACGCGCTCTCGTCCGTGGCCTACGCGACCGAGGAGTCCCTACGCGTGCTGATGCTGGCGGGGGCGGGCGCTGTCGCCGTCAACGTACCCATTGCCGTGGCGATCCTCGTCTTGCTGGCCGTCGTGACGCTCTCGTACCGCCAAACCATTTTCGCATACCCATCGGGCGGAGGATCCTACGTCGTCGCATCGCAGAACTTGGGTCGGATCGCCGGGCTCGTCGCCGCCGCGGCACTCTTCATCGACTACGTGCTCTCGGCCGCAGTGTCGGTTTCCTCGGGCGTTGCGGCGCTGACGTCGGCGGTGCCGCCCTTGGCGCCGCATGCCGTTGCGCTCGGCCTCGTAGCTCTCGGCCTCCTCACTTTGGTCAACCTGCGCGGCGTCCGCGAATCGGCCACGATCTTCGGAGCTCCCACCTACCTGTTCGTCTTCACGATCCTCGGCGTGATCGCCGTCGGAGCCTTTCGTGCCTGGATTCTTCACGAACGTTCGTACACCGGGGAAAGCGGTGACTTCGCCCGGGAGACCTCACCGTTGACCGTGCTGCTCGTGCTCAAGGCTTTTTCATCGGGGTGCACCGCGATGACCGGCATCGAGGCGATCTCGAACGACGTCCCCGCGTTCCGGCCTCCGCAGGCCCGCAACGCCGCCAAGACGCTCACGTGGATGAGCGCGCTGCTCGGCACCATGTTCCTCGGCATCACGCTTCTCGCAAAGCATCATCGGATCTTGCCTCGCGACGACGAGACCGTCCTCTCCCAGCTTGCTCGCGCCACGGTCGGCGGCGGGGTCTTCTACTATGGAGTTCAGCTGTCGACGCTTCTCGTGCTCGTGCTGGCCGCAAACACGAGCTACGCCGACTTCCCGCGGCTGGCGTGCGTGCTCGCTCGAGACGGGTTCATGCCGAAACAGTTCGCCTTCCGAGGCGACCGGCTCGCGTACAGCGTGGGCATCGTGGCCCTGTCCGTCGTTTCGATGCTCCTCGTCGTCGCATTTCGCGGCGACGTCAGCGCGCTCATCCCGCTCTACGCGGTCGCCGTTTTCGTTGCGTTCGCGCTCTCGCAAGCCGGCATGGTGAGACACTGGGCGAGCCGGCGCGGCAGCGGGTGGATCGCGTCCGCGCTGATTAACGCCGCCGGCGCGACAGTCAGCAGCGCCGTGGCGATCGTCGCAGGGGCAACGAAGTTGGCCGGTGGCGAGCCGCTGTTCACGGCGTTCGGTCTGCACGTGCACGCGGGCTCGTGGGTGGTCTTGGTGCTCATGCCACTGATCGTCTGGATGTTCCTGTCGATAGAACGCCACTATCGGCAGGCAACATTCGAGCTCGCAAACGAGACGCCGCTGGACCCCGAGGGGCTCCGACACAAGGTCGTCGTCCCGGTGTCCGCGATGAGCCGCGTCGCCCTTCAGACTCTGGCATACGCTCGCTCGCTGACAGACGATGTCTCCGCGGTCCACGTCGCTGACGACCGCGCGGCGCTCGAGCAGTTGCGGACCGCTTGGCTCGAACAAGCGAAAGTCCACCCGTTCCTCGCGACCGTTGAGCTTGTCCTCATCGAGTCACCCTACCGGTCCCTCGTCGGCCCAATCCTCGCGTACGTCGACGAGGTCAAGGCACGAGACAACAGCGCCACGTTGAGCGTAATCGTTCCCGAGCTCGTCCCCTCGCGCTGGTCCGAGGTCTTGCTGCACAACCAGTCGGCCTTCCGGCTCAAGGCGGCGCTCCTTTTTCGACCGGGCACGATCGTCACCAGCGTGCCGTTTCACCTTCGACGCCACTTGCCGCGACGATGACGCCCCGTGACCCGCAGCACGCCGACGTCAGCAGAAACCTGGTCCCTTGGCGCGCTTCGAGCTCGGTTTCCGAGCCGGCCCACCGATAGTTACTGTCTTGCGCCGACGCCTACACGCGTCACGAACCAGGCAGCGGCGCCGCCGTCTTCTCCCGGGAAGAACGTAACGTCTTGCGTCCCAGCGCCACCAAAGATCCCCTTGAAGCGGTCGCTGGCGACCTGTGTGAGCTGAGTCGAGGTAAACGAGACGATTGGTGTCGCAGACCCGTCCGGAGACGTTTGTCCGTTCCAATCAGCGACGAGCTCGCTGCCTTGAAGAGAAACGTTGATCGTGCCGAGACCGGCGTCCGGGCTCTGGTATATCCCGTAGGGGTCCACGTAGGTTCCTTGGTAGCCCGTCCAACTGCTCGGGGGCGTCGTCACGACAGGCGCCTTGGCGCTCGGTGGGAGCAGGAAAGTGTCCACGGCAAACTGCGAAACAACGTTGGGGTTGCCGCTCGACGAGTTGAAAAACACGACCACCGCCCAGTTCTGCGCGGGGACCATGTAGATCGAACTCTGGAAGCCGTCGATATTCCCCTCGTGCCAGACGCGGTACACGTAGCCCTCGTGGAGATAGAGGCCGTAACCGTACTGTTCGGTATTATCAGGGTAGTTATCGGTCTGCGCCCATGGAGTTTCCATCGCTGTCACCGAGGACGGCTCGAGAACCGAACCTCCCGAGGACATCAGCATCTCGGCAAATTTCGCGTAGTCCGCGACGCTCGCGATCACGCCTGCGGGTGGGCGCTCGACCGCGCAATCGAACGCGTTCGGCTCGAGGAACGTGCTGCCTTCGTGGCCGACGGCGTGATCGGCGGCCATCGCCAGCGCCGGGTCGAAGGTGGCCGTGCTCATTCCTGCCGGGCCAAGGATGAGGTTGGCCGCCGCATCCTCGTACGCCTCGCCCGTCACCGACTCGATGACCCATCCCATGAGCGAGTAACCGGTGTTGTTGTAGTTCCATACGCTGCCCGGCGATGTCCAGAGCGGAACGGGACCATGCGTGTTGAACCATGCGGCCGACTGTCCGAACCCCACGGGACAAGAGATCTGTTCGAGGTTGGTATCGGGGAGACCGGACGTGTGAGTGAGCA
>DASPUY010000113.1:0-8103 GCA_035622655.1 Polyangiaceae bacterium | reverse complement strand
TTAGAGCGGCGTTCCGAGGGATGGCAGCGGCAAGGCGAGTGGAACGCGAGCGAAGCGGCGCGGGGCGGAGCCCGAGAAGGAGATAAAGCGGCGTACGAGCACGAAGTGCGCGCGCGAAGCCCCACGGCGATCCACGCCGTGGAACGCCGCTTTAGGACCCGGCGGCAGGATTGAATTGGCCCGTTACGGCTCCGCCCAGAGCCTGACCTGTCGAATCTTGCGCGGTGTACGAAGACTGAATCTGGGAATAATTGATACTGATGCTCATCAGGTGACTCGCCGTGTTCTCTTCGGACGTGCTGCCGACGGCCGAGACGTTGGTCAGGATTCCGCTGGTCAACGTGATGGTGTGATACGGCGAGAGCCCGCCGCCAGTCCGGCAGACCGTGAGCACCGCGGACTTGATGTGCGTTCCGTTGCCGGCCATCTGCAGGAGCGTTGGAAACGATTTATCCATGACCGCCGTGATGACCACGTCCGACGCCGCGGAAGTCCCGGTGCTTGCGCCCTTGCCGGTCTGAGCCGTTCCCTTCTGAGTCACGCCGAAGGAGTAGCCCGTCACCTCGATCTGGTTTTCGAACCCTTGGGCGACGCTCTCGCCTTTGACCGCCCCACCGGATTCGCTGTTGATCAGGAGAAAAATGCTGGATGCCATCTCACACCTCCGCTCGACCCAGGTCTCAGCGCGAGCGCCTCCAGTACGGCTGGCGGCCGCGCACCACTCTCAATAACAAAGCACATTCATCGGTCCGTGAAAAGGCGGGCGTCGTCGACGATGGCCTTCCTCGGCGCAGGGGCGCCGTGGTAAGCGGGGCTGACGTCCCAGTTCTTTGCTCTTTTTCGAGGCTTTCTCGTTTCCTAGGATGCTCTGCCGATGGCACGTAGGCTGGTTTGGACGGAGGGGCTGTTCGTCAGCCAGCACCACTTTCAAGCTCAGGACCGGTATCACGAAGAGCTGGTTCGAGAGAGGATCGCCGCCCTTCGGCGCTACGATTGGGGAATATCGCAGCTCGAGATAGACGAGCGCCAGCTTCAAGCCGGTCAATTCGCACTTCGTCGCCTCGTCGCGACCTGGCCGGACGGCCTCGTCGTCGACTGCGGCGGTCCGGTCGGCGATGCGGTCCCCGAACCGCGCGCGTTCGAGCCGCATCTTCGCGCGGAGGATCAGGCGCTCGACGTGTTCATCGCCGTCGCGAGCGAGGGAGGCGCAAACGTCGCCGCGCCGGGCGACCCTGCGGGGCAGCACCGCTTCACGCGGCTCACGCGACCGACAGAGGACTTCAATACCGGCGGCGCTGCGCAAGACGTCGAATTCGCGGTGCCTCAGGTGCGTGTCTTCTTCGGAACCGAACGGCGCGAGCGCGTTGCCACCATGCCCGTCGCGCAGCTCGTGCGCCGCCCCGACGGTCGGATCATGGTCAAGGACACGTTCGTTCCGCCCGTCGTCCAGATCAGCGCAGCGCCGTTCGTCGTGAGCGGTCTGCGGCGCGTTCTGGGCGCCATGGTGGCACGCCAGCGCGACCTCGCGAGCGCGCGCAAGCAGCGCAGCCCCACGAACATCGAATTTCACTACACAGATGCCCGCCGCTTCTGGCTTCTGCACACGCTGAGCGGAACCATTCCGGTGCTGTCGCATCTTCTCGACTCGGACCGGGCGCATCCGGAAGAGGTGTACCTTGCGCTCGCGCGGCTCGTCGGCCCGTTGTCGGTCTTCTCGCCCGAGGACGCCTCGAGCGTTCCGGCGTTCGATTACGGGCGCCTTGGCGACGTGTTCGAGTTTCTGTTCGCCCGGACGCTCGCTCTGTTGACCGTCGATTCGGTGCCCGCGTACACCGAGATCCCGCTGCAGCGACGGCCCGACGGAATGTTCGTGGGTAAGCTTCCGGAGCCACGCCTCGCCAACCACGAGTTCTTCGTGGCCGTGCGATCCGCATTGCCCGAGCCCAACGTCCGGGAGCGCATTCCGCAGCTTCTCAAGGTGGCCGACTGGAAGCACATCCTCGACGTCGTCAAACAGGCGCGACACGGCGTACGCGCGGAGGTCGACTGGAACCCGTCGAGCACGCTCCCCCTCAAGCCTGGGCTGTGTTTCTTCCGCCTCCGCCGCGAGGGTCCGTTTTGGGAGGAGATCGCCAAGAGCAGCACGCTGGCGCTTTACCTTCCGAGCGATCCGGACTGGAAGGACGCGGGGATTGCCGTCTATGCCGTCGATCCAGCGCACCTGCGCTGAAGAGTCATGAGCGAGACCGCCGCAGACGTCGTGTTCGCTGCAAGCGCCGAGGTGCTCGCCGCGGCCGCCCAGATCGGGCAGCTACCAGGCGCCTCACCCGAGTCCGTACGCGCCGACATGATCGGGCGTCTGCGCCAGTTCGTATCGCGCTGCCGCGACGCCGGAATCGACGACGCCGAGATTGCCGAAGCGCGCTACGCGCTCGTCGCATTCATCGACGATCGCGTTCTCAAGTCCGGCTGGTCCGGTCGAGAGGCGTGGATGAGCAACCCGCTGCAGCTCCAGTTCTTTCGCGAATACACCGCGGGCGAGAACTTTTTCGGCAGGATGCGAGCACTTTTGCATCGCGGCGAGCCGTTCTTCGCCCTCGAGGTCTACTATCTGTGCATCGCACTCGGATTCGCGGGCGCCATGCAAGCAGGCGGCGCATCGCAGGGCGCGAGGTCGTACGTCGAGGCCGCGCGTACGAGGCTACTGCGCGGCGTGAGCGCAGACCGTGTGGCGCCCAACGCCATCCCCACGCAGATTCACCGGGCCGGTCGCCCCGGCCTCCCGTCCGCGGCGATTGCAATCGCCGCCTGCGTGCTCGTCTGTGGTGCCTCGCTGGCCGGGCTTCACGCGGCGCTCTCTTCGGCGATCCAGCGGGCGACTCCCGATGTCGCGGCCGTGAAAGGTCTGCAGAGCCCCGCGCGAGAACCCTGACGACATGCGCTGGATCCTCGTCGTCCTCGTCGTCCTGATTCTCGTCGGCGTATGGGTTCTGGCGGTCGTGGTCCCGGACCTCCGGTGGTTCGCCGAGGTCCTGACGGCAACCATCGTCGTTCCCGCGACGTTGATCGTCGTCGGGCTCTGGCTCCACGACCGGGTGAAACGGGCTCGGGCCGAGCAAGCCGCGAAGCCCGCCAATGCAAGCGACCAGACGCTCGCTTCGCTCTCGGAGCTGCGCTCCCGGCTGCGAAAGGACTTTGCCGAGCTTCACCGCATCGTCGGAGGCCGCAGCGCGCGGACCCTTCCGAGGTACCTGGTGCTCGCCACGCCGAGCTCGGACAGTCCGACGATGCTGGACGCCCTCGGCCTGTCGCGCGTGTCGGGATCGGCATCCTCTTCCTCGCCGGCCATCGAGCGCCCGCAGGCTCGCTACGACCTCTGGAGCTCCCGTCAGGCCGTGATCGTCACCCAGGGCGGGTCGCTTGGAGGCGTGGAGCCGGTCGTGGAGAAAGGCGTCGAACGCGATCGCTGGCTGGCTCTGCTCGAAGAGCTCCGTCGCCTCCGACCGCGACCCATCGACGGCGTGCTGTTGACGGTGAGCGCGGCCGAGCTGCTCTCGGGCGACGCCGCCAAGGACGGGCTTGGACGTAAGCTCGGTGCGCAGCTGTCCGACGTGCTCGAGCGACACCAGTGGGTCGTCCCTGCCTACCTGGTCGTGACGAAGGCGAACGAGCTGCCGGGCTTCGGCGATTTCTGGAGCGGTTTTTCGCAGCCCGACGACGTCACCTGGGGCGCTTCGCTCTCGCTGGACGACGATCGGGCCGTTCATGAGCCGGGACGCGCAGTGGAGCGGGAGCTCGAGATCCTCGCCCAGGGGTTGCATCAGCGCGTTCTCGAACGGCTGCCCGACGAATCGGACCCTCTGGCTCGTCTGCGAGTGCTGCGCTTTCCGCTCGAGTTCCGATCGCTGCTGTCGCCCGTGACGCAGTTCGTGACCGAGGTGTGCCGCCCCGGACCCGGCGCGGAGCGCTTCGTCTTCCGTGGATTCTACTTCGTTGCCGTCTCTGCCGAGACGGTTCCGCAGGCGACGGAGGCCAAGCGAGGGGACCGCCGGGTGCCTGCGCCGCCGGGACGCGGCAAGCCGTATTTCCTGACCGACCTTTTTCGCTCCGTCATCCTGCCAGACCACGACTTGGCCCGTCGTTCCAGCACGGCGTTGCGCAGCTTTTCCCGCAAGGACCTTCGCACGTCGCTCGTCGCCCTCGGCGTTTCTTTCGCCGTCCTCGGCCCCGCCCTCGTCAGCTACGTGCGCAACGTCGACCTGGCTGCGGCGGTCGAGGGCGCCGGCAAGATGCTGGCCTCACCCGATCCCTCCAGCGTGCCCGGAACGAGGGGTGACCCGATCGAGCCGTCCCTCGACACGCTGAACCGATGCGAGGCCGAGGCGACCTCGCTGCTGATCCCCGGATGGATCGGCCCCCGGGCTGCACGCGACCTCCAGGCGCCCTTGAGAGCCGCTTACGTGGCGCGGCTGCATGCATGGATTCCTCGGCGCTTGCATCAGGAGCTCGATCGCCGTCTCGATGCGGTTGCGTCCGGCGGGCTGGCGGATGCACCCTCCGCAGTCGACGATCAGACCCCGCTCCTGCAAGCCTACGAAGCCGTCAAGCTCTTCGCGACCCTGGCGGATCCCAAGGGCCATGCCGAAAGCGATTGGGCGGCCGCGCACCTTGCCGCGTTGTGGCGGGCAGTGATCCCCGACGCCGACGCGGTGCCTGAATCTCGGCTGGCCGAGCATTCGCGCAACTACCTGACCGCCCTTGCGACGAATCCGTCGATGGCGTGGCCGGTTGATCATGCCTTCCTCACCGCACGGGAACGGCTTCGGCGATCCGATGTTCGCGGGATCCCCTACCGCCGCGTTCTTCTGGCGGCGGGGGACGTTCCCGCCGTGCGTGCCAGCGCGACATTCAGCCCGGGCGTGCTCGAATTTCTCGCGTCGCGCGGCGACGTGCAGGTGCCCGGCGCGTTCACGCTCCTCGGGTGGCAAAAAATCCGAGACGTTCTTCGCTCGTCGGCCCCGCTGCCGCAGACCGCGGCGGTCGAGCGCTGGGTGCTCGACGACCCGAGCCTTCCGCAGGACGATCCGGGGTTGCGCCGTCAGGTGATCCAGATGTACCTCGACGAGTACGTTCGCCGCTGGATGTCCTTCCTCGACGAGGTGAAGGTCAAGACTCCGGCGGACGTGGCCATGGCCAGGGCCGAGCTTTCGGCCTTCAAGGAAGGCGACGGTTTCTACAAGACGTTGTTCGAGCTCTTCAAACAAAACACGATTCGCGACGACCAGGATGCGCTGGCTGCCGCCGACGGGGGGGTTCTCGGGCTCCTCGCGGGTGGCGACGGCGGCCTGCTCGGCCTTTTGCCCTGGTTCAGGGGAGAGACCGACGCCGGGGCCAAAGCGGCCGGCCCGTCGCGCGTCGAGAAAAGCTTTCGACCGATCTTGTTGTTCTCGGGGGCCGCGGGCGCGGATAGCGGCAGCGGCGGCGCGCTCTCGAAGTACCTTGCGATTCTCGACAAGCTCCAGGCCGCGCTCGAAGCGCCGGCCGCGCCCAAGGCGAACGGTCAGGACGCCCAGAGCCCCTTCACGGAAGCCAGCACGGGGGCAGCCGCGCTTCTCGACGGAGTCGAGGAGCCGACGCGCGGTCGACTCTGGCGCCTGCTGATGCCGCCCGTCATGGGCGGCGTCCAGGCGGCGAAGGCAGAGGGGGTCAGCTCGCTCTCCGACGATTGGAAGTCGAGTGTGTGGACCGCGTGGGATCAAAAGCTGAAAGATCGCTATCCGTTCGCGCGTGCGGCGCGCGCGTCACCTGCGAGCTTTGCCGACTTCGCCACGTTCTTCCGGCCCGACGGAGTCCTCTGGACGTTCGTGCACGCGCGTCTCGCCGACTGGGTCGAGGAGCGCGGAGACGGGCGATACCTCCCGAAGCCCGGCACGGACGCGCTGGAGGGCGATGCCCTTGCCTGCCTGACCGTCGCCCAGGAGATCACCGACGCTTTTTTCAACTCCGGGGAGGAGCCCGGGCTGAAGCTCTCGATGCAAGCGGACTGGAATGCGCCGGACGTCTCGAACGCGAAGTTTTCCGTTGGTGCGAAGGAGACGGCACTTCCCAAGGGGCAGTGGGCGGGGCCCATCCGCTGGTTCGGCGAAGACGTGCACGTCGAGTGGCAGCAGCAGGGCCGTCCCACGCAGGAGCTCGGGCGACACTCCTTTTCCTTTTTCGATCTCTTCGATCATCTGGGCGGCCTGAAACCGATCGAGGCGGGTCGATCGCTCTACGCCAGCGAATGCCCTCCGCTGACGCTCAAGCTCAGGCCGGAAGGCCGAGCCGATCCCCTCAGGGGCGATTTCTTCGCCCGGCTGCACTGCCCCGAAGAGCTTCGAGTCGAGAAACGCTGATCACCGAGGCGCGGTGCAGCGAGGGCCCGAGGGCGCAGCCTCGAGCTCGACCGGAGGACCTGCTGTCGGCCGGCTCCCCACATGAGGTCGCGCGGGAGCTGGAGGGGGTCGGCGGGAAGCTTCGGAGCGCCTGCAGAACAAGAGCAAAAGGAGCAATGCTACGCTCGAGTGGCGATGGCCCTCGGCGTCTGTCTTCGCTACCGATCGCAAGACGGCGGACTGCAAGGCGAACGGGTTCTTCACCATTTTCCCGTGCGAATCGGGCGAAACCCGATGAACGACTGTCCAATCGCGCATCCATTCGTCTCCGATTTCCACGCGCAGGTCGAGCTCTCCGAAAACGGCCTCAGCGTTCGCGATCTGAACAGCCGAAACGGGGTCTTCGACCGTGCCGGGGCCCGGCTTCCCGCGGGGCGACCGATCGCGCTCGGAACCCTGGGCAACACCTTCGTCGTGGGGCGCGCCGTGCGGGTCGACGTCGAGACGTTCGAGGACGAGCGGGACGTCGGCAGCCGCTCGTCGATGGTGCACGGCTCGGTCCTGGGCAACCATGCGGCCATGGCCGAAGTGGGCGCCGCGATGCGCGCGCCGGCGCCCCGGCGCCCGGAATCGGTGGTCGGCGCTCCGCCGCCTCACGTGGGATGGGGCTCCGGCGTCGCCCCGCTGCCGCCGCTGTCCAGGGTCGAGCCCGCCCACTTCGATCGACCCCCGGTTCGCGCGTCGCAGGTCGCTGCGCCAGCCTTCGCAGGCCAGAGTCTTGCACCGCTGCCCCCTCTCGCATCCGTTCCCTTCTCCCCCGGCCTCGACCCCGCTCCCTATTCGCCGGCGGCACCGCGAGCCTCGGACGTACAGCCCGTTCGCGGCGACATGAATCGGGACACACAGCATCTCGCCCTCAGCATCGAGACGCTGGCGCTCCAGGGCGTGCGCGAGCTCGCCGCTTCGCTCGTCCCCGGGGCGGCGCTCGAAACGACGGGCGAAGTGGCGCGCTTGCTGACGAAGCTTCACGATCTGGTCGCCGTTTTTTGCCGTTGCTTCGTGCCGCTCCGGGACGCACGGATCGGCGACGTCAGAGCGCACCGTCGGCTCGGGGGATCGGCAAGCGCGCTGGGAGTGGAGCGAGCGGCCGATCCGGCCACGCTGGCTGCAGTGCTGCTCGATTGGCGCAATCACGACTACGACGCGCCCGACGCCGTCGAGAAAATCTTGCTCGATGTCATCACCCAGCAGTCGGCGATGATCGAGAGCGTCGTTCGCGGAGTCGAGGTCTTGATGCAGGAGATATCCCCCGAGGGCCTCGAGCGAGCCGTCAAGGACGAGGCCGGAGCAGCCGTCTTCGGCCGGCATCGCGCCCTGTGGTCGGCGTTCAAGAAACGCTACGAAGAGCTCGTGGACGCGGACCAGGGGCTCGAGATGGTCTTCGGGAAAGAAGTTGCCGCGTGGTACCGCGATCGCGTCTCCCGGTACCGGGAAACCAAGCCCTGAGGCGCGCCTGGGTTCTCTCTCACCGGCTCTGGCTCCCGCGGGGGCTCGAGGGCGAGAGCCGGTCGCGGCGACCTGACTCGCCGAGATCATTGCCATGGCCTCATCGTTGATCGCAGTGAAGCTGTAACTTCGCAGCGAGCCAGCCCTCGACGAGGAGTTCAAGCTTCTCGTATCCGCGGGTGATAGTCAGCCATCCAGGGTCGGGTGCGTATTGGATGTGTCC
>DASPUY010000112.1:0-13805 GCA_035622655.1 Polyangiaceae bacterium | reverse complement strand
GCTCTTGGGGATATCCTCTTCTTCGAGCTCCCGGAGGGCGACATCCGGGGGAGGCAAAGCCGTCTCGGTGTCGGCAGCGCCGAAGCTCGGCGCGTCCATCGCCCGCAAAGCTGGGCCGACCCGCAAGGTCCCCCCGCGCGCCGCCGCGTCAGGATCGTCGGCTCGCGGGTGGACGACTTCGACGATCGGCGCTCTGAGGGGCGGCGCATGCTCCTCGAGCCTCAGCGTGCTCCCGTAGCCCACCACGGGTGCAGCGACCTGGGTGTGAGGGGACGAGGCAGACCTCGCGTCCTGGCCAATCGCGTGCTTGAGCATTCCCCAGAAATCGCCCGCATCGCGCGGTCGGTCCGCGGGCTTGAGCGCAACCGCTCGCGAGAACGCGGCCTCCACCGCGTCGCCTACAGGCATCCCGAGACGTCGAGGCGTCGGGCGCTTGGAAGCGTCGAGGGTCTTTGCGGCAAATTCCCCGATGTGCTCGCCCTCGACAATCGGGACGTCGCGCATTGCCTCGAGCGCCACCAGGGCGGTGGAGTACACGTCCGTCCAGGGACCGATTCGCCCGAGCCGTTCGTCGAACTGCTCGGGAGCGCCGTATGCCGGCGCGAACATCCTCAGGTTTCCGATGGTACGCGCGCTCGGTCCCATGGCCAGCGCCGAGTCGGCCATGACCTTTGCCACCCCGAAGTCGAGCACCTTCAGGCGCACGCCGGCCGGCGTTCGAGCGAGAAACAGGTTTCCGGGGTTCAAGTCGCGATGCACCACGCCCTGCGCGTGCGCATACGCGAGCGCGTCGATCGCCGAGTCCAGCAGTCGCACCACTTCCTCGATGGATCTCCCCGTCATCCTCCGGGCTTGCCGATCCGCGAAATCGGCGCCGAGCGAGCGGCCTTCGAGCCACTCGAGCACCGTGTACGGAACCAGCGCGCTCGTCGCCGGGGCGATGGTGGTCCCGCTGGCAATGCTGCGCACGATGTGCAGGTTGCCCTGCGAAAGCTTGTACTGCAGTCGGCTTTCGTCACGAAAGCGCTTGATGAACGATTCGACGATCGCCGAGCCGAGCGCTGCTGGAAGCTTGAGGCATTTGATGGCAATCGGCTCGCTCAGCCCGATATGCGTCCCCTTGTAGACGACGCTGAAGCCGCCCTCACCGATGCAACGCTCCACCCGAAAGTGCCCATCGAGCACCTGGCCTATCAGACCGAAGGAATCGGACACAGGCACATCGAGACAATAGCAGGTGAATCGGCAGGGTAAGCCGATCAAAAGGGGCACGGCGCCCCATTCGTCGTGGACCCTTGGGGACAGATCGCTTGGCGCCGCCCGGACGAACGGGCGGCGTCACGGACCTCCGTAGAACACGACGCGGGCGAGCACCACGAGCCCGTTCTGATCGTAGGGGCGGCTGAACATGGCGTCGTACTCGAGCTCGGGCCCAGCCCCGAAGTGGCCCCCCAAGAAATGACCGAAAGCCCATTCGTAGAGCGCGCCCGTTCCGATAGTCGATTGCGTTCCGCCGGCTTGGGGTAGCCCGGGTGTCGACAGCCGCCCGATTCCAAGGCCGAATTGCGCGAGGAAGCCCAGGCCCGACAGGCGTGGAACCAGCCTGACGAACGGAAATGCCTCGATCCGAAGTCCGAGGCCATCCTGAACGGCCCGCTGGGTGCCGTTTCTGAACGCGTCCTGGGAAAACATGAAGCCGAAGTCGAAATAGTCGGCAAGCGCGCCCATGATCAGCAGGCTCCCGCCGGTGCCCGGCATCCAGCCGCTCGCGGAGCGGTAAGAGGGATTGCCGATCTCTTGTGAATTGTTGGGGTATCCGGCTCCCCGGCCGATGCCGCCCCCGAGCGCGAGGCCGAAGACCACGCCGTTTCGGTACGCCGGCGCCTTTGCCGGCTCGGCCGACTCCGCGCGCTCGCCCGTCGGTGCCGCCGCGGCAGCAGGAGCCCCCGCGGCGGGAGCGACAGGACCGGCGGGAGCGCCGAGCAGCAAAGCAAGCATCTGCCTGATGCGATCTACCACGGTCCGTCGCGCATCCGCAGTCGCTCTGGTAGATAGCGGTCTGAGCATGGTTGCCTTCGATCCTTCTCTGGCCGAATCGGACCCCGCCATCGCCCGGCTCATTGCAGACGAGAACCGGCGGGAGCACGACAAGATCCGCCTCATCGCGAGCGAGAACTACGCCTCGCGGGCCGTGATGGAGGCGACCGGCTCGGTCCTGACGAACAAATATTCCGAGGGCTACCCTCGCAAGAGGTACTACGAAGGGCAGCAAGCGATCGACCCGCTCGAGGAGCTCGCGATCGCGCGACTCAAGAGTCTCTTCGGGGCCACCGCATCATCGCCGTCGGCCGCGGCAGACCTGCACGTCAACGTGCAGCCCTACTCGGGCAGCCCCGCCAACCTGGCCGTCTATTTCGCCTTTTGCGCGCCCGGCGACACTATCATGGGGCTGTCGCTCCCTGCGGGCGGTCACTTGACCCATGGACATTCCGTCTCGATCACCGGAAAATATTTCAAGAGCGTGCAGTACGGCGTCCGCCGGACCGATCACCTCATCGACCTCGACGAGGTGCGCGACCTGGCGCGCCAACATCGCCCCAAGCTGCTGTGGTGCGGCACGACCGCCTATCCGCGGACCCTCGACTTCGCCTCATTTCGGTCGATTGCGGACGAGGTGGGGGCGCTCCTCATCGTCGACATGGCGCACATCGCGGGACTCGTCTGCGGCGGCGCACATCCGTCGCCCATCGGTATCGCCGACGTCGTGACGTCGACCACGCACAAGACGTTTCGAGGCCCGCGCGGGGGAGTGATTTTTTGCCGCAAGGAGCACGCTGCGGCGATCGACCGGGCCGTGTTTCCGGGCCTGCAGGGCGGCCCGCACAACCATGTCACGGCAGCAATCGCGGTCGCGGCCAACGAGGCATCGCGCCCCGAGTTCAGACAATACGCGCAAGCGACCGTGGTCAACGCGCGCGCGCTCGCACGCGCGCTGTCCGAGCGGGGCTTCGGCGTGAGCACCGGAGGGACGGACAACCACTTGCTTCTCGTCGACGTGACCGGCAAGGGCGTCACCGGCAAGCCGCTCGCGCAGGCGCTCGATCGGGCCGGCATCGTACTGAACCATAACGCCGTTCCGTTCGATCCCCGCAAGCCGTTCGATCCTTCCGGCGTGCGCATCGGGGCAGCAGCAGTGACGACCCGGGGAATGGGGCTCGACGTCATGGGCCGAATCGCCGAATGGATCGATCGGGTCACGAGCAAGCCGGCGGACGAGGACAACCTCGCGCGCGTCGCCTCCGAGGTGCGAGAAGAATGCGCGCGCTATCCGGCTCCGGGGCTCCGCGTCGACTGAGCGCTCCCCGACCGGACGGGCTCGGGATCACTTGGCGCGGGTGTACTTGCCGCGCTCGGCCGGGTGCTCGTTCTCGAACGCCTCCAGGCTCTCGCGCGTGATCTCGATCTCGAGCTCGCCGTCTTCGACGACGCGCGACTGGCATCCGAGCCGCGAGCTCGCGCGGACGTCGAACGCCTTGTCGAGAATGTCCGCTTCTTCGTCCTGCTGATCGCTCAGCAGATCGGCTCCGCCGGTGACGTAGACGTGACAGGTCGAGCACGCACAGACCCCCCCACACGCGCTACCCTCCGGGAAGCCCGCCTTCGTCGCGGCCTCGAGGACGGAAGTGCCGACCGGAACTTCGACCTGCCCGAATCCTTTGAAATGAAGGGTTGCCATCGTCGGTTTCTGGCATTTCGGCCCGCGCGGCTACGTCGCGTGGGCCCGCTCGATTCCCTTCGCGTGCTCGACCTCTTTTTCCACGGACTCGACGCGGCGTCCCTCGATCGCTTGAGCGATGGCGCGGTTCATACGACGCGCAGCGAATTTCTTCGTCGCATCGTCCAGCGCCTCGATCGCCGCCCGAATGCGACCCGGCTCCTCTTGTGAGGCCGCGCGTTCGAGAACGGCGCACGCGGCCTCGATTCCTTGAGCCTCGCCGGGCTCGAGCAAATCGACGTCGACGGCGATCGCTTTGCGCGTCGCCCCCAGGATTCTCCGCGCCTCCACCCGACTCTCGACGAGGCGGCGGCGGGCCAGATCCTCTTCGCCGTGATCGAGTGCATCGAGAAGCATCCGCTCGACGGCGGCGTCGTCCAGGCCGTAGCTCGGCTTGACCGTAACGGCCTGCTCGACCCCGGTCGTCAGCTCCTTCGCATGCACGCTCAGGAGACCGTCCGCGTCGACCTGGAACGTCACCTCGAGACGCGCGACGCCGGCCGGCATGGGGGGGATGCCTCCGAGGGTGAACCGCGCGAGACTCCGACTGTCGGCCACGAGCTCGCGTTCTCCCTGGACCACATGGATCTCGAATCCCGTCTGCCGGTCCTCTTGGGTCGTGTAGGTCGCGCGTGCGGCGCACGGAATCGTCGAATTTCGCGGAAGAACCTTGTCGACCACCCCTCCGCCGACCTCGATGCCGAGCGAAAGCGGAATGACGTCGAGCAGAAGAACGTCGTCCCGGCGGCCCTGCCCTGCGAGAAGGTCAGCCTGGACCGCCGCCCCCAACGCGACCACCTGATCGGGGTCGATGTCGCCGAGCGGCTCCTTTCCGAACAGCTCGGCGACGTAGCGACGCACCGCGGGTACCCGCGTCGCGCCTCCGACCAGGATCACGCCGTCGAGCTCGCCCGCCTGCAAGCCGGCATCCTTGAGCGCTCGCCGGCATGCTACGCCGGTTCGCTCGAGCAGCGGTCGAATCAGCTCGTCGAACCGCGCGCGAGTGATCTCCAGGCGCCTCTCGCCCGGAACGAGGGCCTCGACACGCTCGGTGTCGGATAGAGCGTGCTTGGCCTTGCGCGCTTCATCGAGCACCATTCGAATGAGCTGCGGTGTCTGATGCGCCGCATCGAAACCCAAGGCACCGAGCAGGTCGTGAGCGATCGCGCGATCCATGTCGTCGCCGCCGAGCTGACTGTCTCCGCCGGTCGACCGAACCTGGAATACGCCATTGTCGAGCACCAGGATGGTGACATCGAACGTTCCACCCCCGAGATCGTAGACGGCAAAGGTGCCGTTTTGCCGCTTCGCAAGCCCGTACGCGAGGGCCGCCGCCGTCGGCTCGTTGAGAAGCCGCAGCACTTCGAGGCCGGCGAGTCTCGCCGCGTCCTTGGTGGCCTGCCGCTGCGCGTCGTCGAAATACGCGGGGACGGTGATGACCGCAGGCCCGACGCTCTTCAGTACGTCCGATGCCTGTCCCTTGAGCGCTCGGAGGATTTCGGCACTGACCTCGACGGGGGTCACGACACGCGGGCCGGCAACCTGGAAGCGAACCGTGTTGGCTTCCGTACCGGTCGGCGCAACGAAGACATACGGCCCGAGACGTCGAGTCTCCGGGTCGTCGGCGCCTCTTCCCATGAACCGCTTGACGCTCACGATCGTATCTCTCGGATGCTCCGAGGCCAGCCGTGCCGCGCGGCGGCCGACCACGACCTCGCCGTTCGGCAGATATGCGACGACGCTCGGCAGGAGGACCTCGAGATCGCAGTCCGCGATGGCCACGGGATGCTCGTTGCGCACGTACGCAACGAGCGAATTCGTCGTGCCCAGATCGATTCCGATCGGACGCGGGGAAGCTTTCGGATCGAATATCTCGAACAGAGCCATGTTATGCCGCCAGCTCGTCCTCGATGGCGCTCACCTCGTCGAGAAAGCGCCTGTAGAAGCGCGCTTCGCCGAGTCTCTTCAGCAAGGGTCGGACCTCGCCGCGAGCAAAGCCGCGCGACAGCTCCGCCTCGGCATCGCGCAGCCGCTGCTGCACGAGGTGCGCAAGCCGCCGGACGGCTTGCAGGTCGCGCGCGCTCCGGGCCTCCGCGAGGGCTTCGCGCTGCTCAAGCATGTCCGCCAAGAACTCCGGATCGCCTGGAGGCTCCCGATCCTCTCCGACAGCGACACCATTGAGCGCGAGCAGAGCCTCGGCACGACGGAGGGGATCGCGGACGATGCGCCACGCTTCGTTGACCTCGATGGCCTTGCCCAGCGCAGCGCGCCGCTCGGTCGGGCTCGCCGCGACGTAGCGGTCCGGGTGAAGCGCCCGCGACAGGTCACGATGAGTCCGCTCGACCGCCGCGAGGTCGATGTCGAACGTGCGAGCGATTCCGAGCGTTTCGAAGGGATCCATGGGACGCGAGACGAGAGCGGGGCGCGGGGACCGCAATGCGGATGAGAGCCGGCGAGAGCGGCGGGGGGGGGAAGGCGAGCATCGCCCTCGGGCGAGCACCTGGCCCAGGCATCAGACCGAGAACGAGCTCCCGCAGCCGCAGCCGCTTTTCTCGTTGGGGTTCACGAACTTGAACCCTTGCTGCATGAGCGTTTGCTCCCATTCGAGGCGCGATCCGTCGAGGTAGACGAGGCTCTTGGGATCCACCAGCACGCGCACGCCCGTCCCATCCGCAGCGACGTGGTCGAATATCCGATCGCGCGCGCGCGGGGGTCCGTCATGGAACTCGATCACGTAGCTGAACCCCGAACAGCCTCCTCCGCGAATGCCGAGGCGCAAGGCCGCCTCCGGCGTTCCGCGCTTCTTGAGCTGGCGCGCAATCGCCTCGACCGCGGCGGCCGATATCGAGACACGCGGCCCGACTGACTGCTGCGGCTCTTGCGGCGAGCTGGGAGCGGTCGTCTCCATCATCACCTCTTCTCAGCAGCGGCCGTACGGCGCTCTTCCTGCTTTCTCCGGTAGTCGGCGATGGCGCTCTTGATCGCGTCTTCGGCAAGAACGGAGCAATGAATTTTCACGGGTGGAAGGTTCAGCTCCTCGACGATCTGCGAATTTTTGATCGCTTCCGCCTCGTCGATGGTCCTTCCCTTAATCCACTCGGTCGCGAGCGACGAGCTCGCGATCGCCGAGCCACACCCGAACGTCTTGAACTTGGCGTCCTCGATGACGCCTTGCTCATTGACGCGGATCTGCAGCCGCATCACGTCGCCGCACGCGGGCGCGCCGACCAAGCCGGTCCCGACGCTGGGGTCCGCCTTGTCGAGCGTGCCGACGTTCCTCGGGTTCTCGTAGTGGTCGATGACCTTGTTGCTGTACGCCATGGTTCGTTACCTTGGTTTTCTGGTTACCGCGGACAGTTCCCGTCTTTTTTTGGCCCGAGAGCGCGTTTCACGCGAGCTCAGTGCGCGACCCACGCGACGTCCTTCAGATCGATACCCTCTTCGTGCATCTCCCATAGCGGCGACAGCTCCCGCAGCCTTCGGACCTTGTCGACGACGAGATCGGCCACGTAGTCGACCTCCTCTTCGGTGTTGAAACGCCCGAGGCCGAACCGGATGCTCGAGTGTGCGAGCTCGTCGCCCACTCCGAGAGCGCGCAGAACGTAGCTCGGCTCGAGGCTCGCGGACGTGCACGCCGAGCCCGAGCTCACCGCAACGTCCTTGATGGCCATCATCAATCCCTCGCCTTCGACGAAGTTGAAACTCAGATTCAGATTGCCCGGCAGACAGTGCTGCTCCGAGCCGTTGAGATAGACCTCGTCGAGCCCCTGCATGATTCGATCGCGCAGGCGGTTGCGAAGAGCACGCAGGGTCGCCTGCTCCGCCTTTCCTTCAGTCGTCATGATTTCGCACGCTTTGCCGAATCCCACGATGAGCGCCACCGGGAGCGTACCGGATCGCATGCCGCGCTCGTGACCACCCCCATCCATCTGGGCGGCCAGCCGAACCCGCGGCCGGCTGCGACGGACGTACAGCGCGCCGACCCCCTTCGGACCGTAGATCTTGTGAGCCGTGATCGACGCGAGGTCCACGTTCATCTTCTGAACGTCGAAATCGACCTTGCCGACCCCTTGCACCGCGTCGGTGTGCAGGAGCACACCCCGATCGCGCGTGATTTTCCCGATCTCCTCGAGAGGCTGCACCGTTCCGATTTCGTTGTTCGCGAGCATGATGCTCACGAGGATCGTCTTGTCCGTAATGGCTTTTTTCACGTCGTCCGGATCGACCCGACCGTCTTTGCCGACGGCGAGATAAGTCACCTGGCAGCCCTCTTTCTCGAGGCGCTTGCACGTGTCGAGCACCGCCTTGTGCTCCGTCACGGCCGTGACGATATGGTTGCCCTTGTCGGCGTAGAACTCCGCGACGCCCTTGAGAGCCAGGTTGTCGCTCTCCGTCGCGCCGCTGGTGAGCACGATCTCCTTGGTGTCTTTCGCTCCGATGAGCGCACCGATTCGCTCGCGCGCGTGGTCGACGGCCTCCTCGGCTTCCCAACCGAAGCGATGGCTACGGCTCGCCGCGTTGCCGAACTTCGTCGTGAAATACGGGAGCATCTCGCTCAGCACACGCGGGTCGACCGGCGTCGTCGAGTTGTTGTCCATGAAGATGGGAAACGTCACTGCCATTGGATTCGCCGACGGAATCATCGCGCTCGGAAGCCGAGCACGAGCTCCGGCACACTGGCCTCCTTGTCGTGAAGATCGCAACAGTTGCACGCGCTGATGAGGCGCTGCGGATCGCATACGTCACAGGTATCGAGGTACTCGATGCTCGTCTCCAGCTCGCGCTCGAGAGCGGCCAGCCGTCTTTTTTGCTCTCGCGTCTCCTCCAGCTTCCGGACGTAGACGGCCCGCATCCGCTTCATGGCCCCCGGGGCGCTTGCCATCCGCTCGCCCTCCAGGACGATGGTCTGAATGTCCCCCAGACTGAAGCCCATCTCTTGAAGCTTGCCGATCCAGCGGATGCGCAAAAGGGCCTCGCGCGCATACAGTCGAAATCTCCCCTTCGAACGCGCGGCCGGAGTGATGAGGCCAAGCTCTTCGTACAGGTGAATCGCCCGAACGGTCTTGCCCGTCTCTTTCGCAAGATCGCCGATCTGCATCAGAGTGCGTCGATCGCGCGCATCCTCCAGCAGACGCACTGCCGCCCGGCCCTCCACGACCTCCCCGCCGAGCGACACCGACGCCTCCGTCCCCACCCCAGCGGGGCGGGGAGCGAGCGGAAGCCGGTGGTGATCGGGAACGCGGGCCAAATCGAACCCTCTAGTCTTACGTACGGGTCAGAGTCAAGGTTCTTCTAGGTCTCTGGCTCGACGCCGTCAAGCGGGCAAGCGATTCGCGTCGACGGAAAGCGACCCCTCGAGCGCCTCAGCCGGAGCCCCGCACGCGGGCCTTTCCTCGAGCCGCCTCCCGCTCCGAGCCGCTCCGCACTCAAGCCGGCTCGTGCGTTCGTTCGCGTGCCCCTTCACCCGCCGCAAGGACGCTCGAGCGAAGCCCTTCGTCGATGCGCAGCCAGACGCGGCGCACGTCGTCCGCGATTCCCTGCTGCTCGAGCACCTGCGAAAGGAGAAAGTGGCGGCGGTCGAAGTGTCCGGGCAGAAGCGGAAGCTCGGCATGGGCTTCGGGCAAGGGCTTTCCCGTGTAGCGCTGAGGGCCTCCGAGAAACCCGCAGGTGAACGCGACTTGCTGCTCGACGATGCGGCGCTTGTCCTTGCCCGAGAAGAGAAAGCCCACGATGGGATCGACGAATAGCGCGTCGTAGAGCTTCGTCAGCACCGCGCGCACCGCAGGTTCCCCTCCGACTTCGTCGTAGGGAGTCGTCATCCGAACGTCACGTCGAGACCAACGGCGTCCTTGACGGCCCTCGCGATCGTCGCGAACAGCTCGTCGCCGCGACCTTTGTCGTCGAGCCATCGCTCCGAGCCATCGTCCCACGAAAAGTGCCACGCGCGTGCGTTTGCCGCGAACCAGATCTGTCGCGTGGGCCTCTGCGTGTTGAGCACGTACTTCTTGTCTCCCCGAACCGTCAACGTCAGGACGTCGCCCGCGACTTCGCAGTCCAAAACGTCCGGATCGACGTCGTCGAACGCCTCACCGATCGCGTCGAACGTTCGATCGGCGAGCCTTTGAAAGGTGCTCTCGTCCATCGACCAAGGCTTAGCGTATGCCGCTTTTTTTTTCAGCAGCGACGCTCCGGCCGGACGCGCGACCGAGCACGTCAGTTGAGCGAGTGCGGCTGCGCAAGCACGAAGGGGGCAATCACCGCGTCGAACCCGCGGCCGTCGGGTCGCTGCATCTGATAGGTGCCTCTCATCTCGCCCGTCGGCGTCTGCAGCACGCAGCCGCTCGTGTACTCGAAGTGCTCTCCCGGAGAGAGGTATGGCTGCCGACCTACCACGCCCGGACCGCGGACCTCGTCCACTTTTCCAGTCGCGTCTCGGATGACCCAGTGGCGCGTCCTGAGCTGCGCAGGCTCGGTGCCTTCGTTCGAGATCTGAACCGTGTAGGCAAAGACGTAGCGCTTCGCGAGCGGAGCCGACTGGTCGGCAACGTATGCGCTACGCACCGTCACGCGAATGCCTTCGGTCAGTGCAGTGGACGTCTCGCGCGCAGGCATGGCGGCTCTGTCTCAAGACTCTATCGGGCAACGCGGCAACGCGCGACCATGGGAATGTGGTCGGACAGCCCGTGGAAAAGGCCGCTCGCATCGCCGAAAGGATGCGTCTCGTCGAAGTCGAGCCAGCGCAGACCGGGTCCCGCAAACACGTGGTCGAGGTGCATTCGCATACTGAAGAATCCCGCCGTCGGCCACCTGGCGAGCTCGTCAATGGACAGGCGATAGCGGCGCGCGAAGGCGTCGATCCATCCGCGCTCTTCGACCAGGAAGCGATAGACGGGAGAACCCGGGAGCGCGTTGAAATCGCCTACCACGACGAAACAGTCGCTCGACCTCTCGCGCTCGACGAAGCCTGCGAGGTTCCGAGCCTCTTCGAGCTGGTTGGGCCCCCATCCCATACGGCGCGGCTCCGTCCAGAAGGCTCGCGTGAGCGTGCTCGGTAGACTCAGGTGCGTGTTGAAGACGTCGATCGTGCCCCGCCCGCGATGCAAGCGGTCCCGGAAGCGAACATGCGCGCAGATGCGCGTTTGCTTGAAGCGCCGGATGGGGTGCAGACGCCTGTGGGTGATGTCGTGCGGCGTCTTGGCGTTGTGGTGATCGACGACGAAGCTCTCGTGCGCGAGAACCGCCAGTCCCGTCGTATAGACGTGTGTCGTCGGCGAAAGTCGGTACGCGTGAGCCGGGAAATAGTAGGCCTCGTAGATGTCGGGCTTGCCTTCCGCACGAAGCGCAGCCGACAGCGTCGCCGTGAACCGCTCCAGCTGGGTCTCGGCACCGCGGTGCGCGACCGTGGATCGGATGGACCGGGTCTCGACCTCCTGAAGGCAGACGATGGCCGGCAGTGGCTGGAGTTTCGCGATCGCCTCGGCGATCCGGACGACAGCCCGGCGCGTGCTGGCCAGACCACGCGTCGCATGACCGAAATAGCGAACGTTGTAACTGAGGATCCGGAGCGGCGAGAGCGTCACGGCACGGCGGGCAGATTGGGAGTCACTCGCTACGAACCTCAGTGACCGAGCACGACGAGCGTCACGGCCCCGCCGACGACGAGAGCCAGCACCCCGACGATCACGGGCAGTAGCCAGCCCGGCATCCCCGGCGGGACCCCCCGCGGCTGATAGTCGGCCTCCCGCACGGTGCTGCCGAACGCCGCGTCCCTGTCTGCAGCGGAGATGGCCCCTGCGCTCACCGATGCGGCGACCCGATCCGCCGCCCCCTGCCCGCCAAGCGAAGCGGGGACCATGCCTCCAAACGAGGGCGTCCCGAGGGATGCCGTCGCCACCCCGCCGAAGCTCGCCGGTGTCCCGGCAGACGCGGCGGCTGCCCGGCTGACGGTCCCCGGGCTGCCCAGTGACGCCGTGGCAACACCAATGGCGGACGGCATTCCGGCCGCCCCCGGCGTACGGCCCGACGACCCACCCGGTCTGGCTTCCGCCGACTGCCCGGCCGACGCGAAGGGGTCCTTGACGATGTCGACCGCCACCTGAGCCATCCTCAGCCCCGGCAGGGCCGCGGCAATGCGGCCTGCGAGCTCGTGCTGCGGCGTCACCGCCCACTCCAAGTGGTTCCCCTCGAGACCGAACGCGTGTCCGAGGGCGTCGGCGAGCGCGCCCACGCTGGGGGTGCGGATGTTGGGGTTTTTCGCGAGCGCCTGCTCCATGACGGCGTCGACGGACGGAGGTACGGGAGACTTGGAATTTCGTGTCTTGCGACTCGGCGGATCGGGGTCCTTCGTGAGAATCGCAAGGAGGATCGATGGACCGTTCGTGCCCATGAACGGGACTTCGCCCGTCAGACATTCGTAGGCGACTGCGGCAAGCGAGAAGACGTCCGCTCGCGGATCGAGCGACTCGAGACCCTGCGCCTGCTCGGGCGCCATGTAGTAGGGACTGCCGATGGTCGTGCCGAGCACGGTGAGCTTCTTGCGATCCGGCGAGCCGGAAGTGTCCTTGACGCTGCCGAAATCGAGAATCTTGACGATGTCACCTTCGCGTCGGCCGCACAGAAACAGGTTGTCGGGCTTCAGATCGCGATGGATGAAACGTCGCCCGTGGGCCTCGTCGAGGCCAATCGCTACTTGCGCCAGCATGCGCACCAGGCGTTCGGGCGCCAGTACCTTGTCGCGTTTGAGCACGTACCGAAGCTCCTCGCCGTCGAGAAATTCCATGACGAGCAGCCACGTGCCAAAGACCGTGTCCCGCTGGAAGTCGAGCACCCGCACGATGTGCTCGTGTGGAAGCAGCGCGCTGATCTCGTATTCGCGCTTGAACCGCTCGAGTGCGACGGCGTCGTTGGCGACCTGGTCATGCAGCACCTTGATCGCGATGCGCGCGTTTACCTGCTTGTCGATCCCTTCGTAGACGCGACCCATCCCGCCGTCCGCGACGACCCGTCGCACCTCGTAACGGCCGCAAAGACGAGCACCGAGGAGCCGATCCAGATCGGAGCGCACCACGGGCGCCATGCTCGCCGCTGCGAGCGCCGTACCGTCGGCCGGACAGAAGCCCGCGTCATCCGGGAACACACGCTGGCACTTCGGGCAGCTCTTCATGACGGAAATAGCCCCCCGACCATCATACCGAGCCTATCCTGACACCCCTTCGGTGCGAAGCACCATGAGCACCTACGGTGACGATCGCGACTCACCCGCGATCAGGCGCAGCCGGAGCGAGGGCCGATACATCCGGGGTGAAGTAGATGAGCCTGTTGCACGACGGGCATTGCTCCAATGTGGGCTCCCGGCGCAGCCGGTGAAACAGCTGCGGCGGGAGCGCCATGTTGCACGCTTTGCAGGTGCCGGTGGTCGTCTGGGCCAGGGCATTTCCCCGCTTTGACCGGATGGTCTCGTAGCGCCGGTAGAGCTGTGCGGGCAGCGCCTTGAGCGCGACCTCGCGCTCGATCTGCTTGGCGTGGCCGCGGCTCTCGGCGCTGCCGAGCTTGGAGCTGATGTCGCCCTCGCGCGCAGCCAGCTCGCCCGCGAGTTTCCGATGATCGGCCTCGGTCGCCTCGATCTGCTGCCGGGCGGAATCCGCGTCCGCCGTGAGCTTCCCGATCTCCTCTTCGCGATCGCGGACGAGCTTTCGCAATTCCTCGAGCTCGCGTTGCGCGGCGTTCGCCTCGCGCTCGGTGCGCGCACGCGAAAGCTTGTCGCGTGAATGATCGAGCTGCTGGCTCATGTTGCGGACGTCCTGAACGAGCTCGCCGCGAGCTTTGTCCATCGACGCCAGCGCTGCACGGTCTCCCATGAGCTTTTCATCGAGCTTCGTGATGCCGGATTTCAAACTGCTCAGCGTCGAGCGATCCTGCGCGAGCTCTTCTTGGATTTCTCGGAGCTCGGCGTCGATCTGCGCAAGTTTTTCGAGCGCCTGTATGTGGTCGGGGATACTCAATGCGTCACTCTCCAAAACAAATAGTCGGT
>DASPUY010000111.1:0-27109 GCA_035622655.1 Polyangiaceae bacterium | reverse complement strand
TGATGCTTCGTACCTTCGCGCTGCGCAAATATTCGAACAGGGCCCGCGCGCCGGGATTGCCGGCCCCACGGCGCAGCAGCGCGACCTGCTGCTCGATGGGCTTGTAAAGGTGGTCCGGGACAATCCAGTACGAGCCGGCGGGCGTCGCATCCGGAGCGGCGATCTGCGACAGCGCGACGAACCCGAGCTCGGCATTTCCGCTCTCGACGAACTGCTGTGCCTGCGCGACCGACTCTCCCTGCACCAGCTTGGGGCGGACGGCGTCGAGGAGCCCCAGCGACGTGAGCGCTTCGATCGCTGCGGCTCCATAGGGTGCAAGCTTTGGATTGGCAATCGCCAGGTGATGAAAGGCACCCTCGCGAAGCACGGCGCCCTGCGAGTCGACGTAACCTTGCCTCGCGCTCCACACCACCAGAACGCCGATGGCGTACGTGAAGCGACTGCCCGAAACGGCGAAACCGTCGCCTTCCAGCCGCTCGGGTGTCGCCCGGTCGGCCGCGAGCAGGACGTCGAACGGCGCCCCGTTCTCGATTTGCGCGAAGAACGTGCCGGTCGCACCGCTCACGAGGACGGCCCGGTGCCCGGTGTCTCGAATGAACTCCTGAGCGATGCGCTGCATCGGTCGCGCGAAGTTCGCCGCTACGGCGACCTGAACGTCGGACGCGTCCGCCGGCCGCGCCCCCAGAAGCAAGGCGACCAGCGAGAGGGCGACCCAACGCACTGCGTGCATGCCGCAGCTTACCCGAACTTGAAGCTCACGCCGTAGCCCCCGCGGGGGTAGCTCCATTCGATTTCGCCGCTCGGCCCGCAGAGGACGCGGCACGTGCCGCACTCGAGGCACCCGTCCACCGAGATCTCCACTTGACCGGTGTCGTTGACGTCGTAACACCCCGCGGGGCAGGCCTTCGTCAAGGACAGAAGCGCCCTGGAAGGTTTCGTGTGCGGCCGCACCTTGATGTGGGGTCGCGCAGCGTCGACCAAATAACGGTTTTGAAACAGCTTCTGCTCGACCTTGACCGAGGCCCCATTCGGCTTCTGCTCGATCTTGACCGCAGCTCCATTGCCAGTCGTCATCGCCATACCCTCGCCAGTTTGAACGCGTCACCCAGGAGACCGGTAATCTTCCTGCCCTTGCGGAAGGAGGCCACGATCTCGTTTTCCTTGGTCAGCTTGTCGGTGCCGTCGACCCGAAACCAGGTCTGCGACGCCTGGCTCATCAGCCTCGGGTAGAGATCGACCATGTGTCGGTTGCGATGCATGAACGCGGGCAGGTCCTTGTACTTCTTCAGATCCTTCATGACGTAGGTGGCATCGAGACGTCGCTTGTATTCGGCCAGGTTGACCGCGCTGCACGAAGCACCGCGCTTGTGCAGATCGACGACGGTCTCGGCGGCGATCCGCCCGGTCGTCATCGCCAGGTTGGACCCCTCGCGATGAATGCCGTTGACGAAATGCCCGGAATCACCCACGACGAGCCACCCGTCGCCATGCAGCTTGGGGATGGCCCTGTAGCCCCCCTCGGGGATGAGATGGGCCGAGTACTCCTTGACCTCCGAGCCTGCGAGGAGCGGCCGGATGCTCGGGTGGCTCTTGAACCGCTCGAGCAGCGCGTACGGGGTGAGACCTTTCTCGGCGAAATCGGAGACGAGGCATCCGATCCCGACCGAAAGGGATTCCTTGTTGGTGTAGATGAAGCCCATGCCGACCATGCCGTCGGTCACTGTGCCCATCGCCTCGATGACGACGCCCTCGCTCTCCTTCAGATTGAAGCGATGGTCAATGACGTCCTGGGGCAAAAAGTGCATTTCCTTGACGGCGAGGGCCACGGTCTCCGGGTTGAGCTCCGGCCGCAGCCCGGAGCGCTGGCCGACCAGGCCGTTGACGCCGTCCCCGAGGATCACGACCTCGGCGAGCAACGGGCCGCCCTCGCGGTCGGTCTGGACGCCGATCACACGACCTTTGTCGTCTTTGACGAGCTCGGTCACGGTCGTCTCGCAGAGAAGGGCCGCTTTAGCCTCTCGGACGCGGCGGCTGAACCACCGGTCGAAGGGGGCGCGGATGATCGTGTACCGGTTGGGTCTCTCCTCGTTGAAGTCGTCGGACCGGTAGTGCATCCCGACGTGGGACGAGTCGTCGAGCATCCAGAGCCGCTGCTCGATCACGTGGCGCTCGAGGGGTGCGTCCTCGCGAAAGTCGGGGAAGATCTTTTCGAGCGCATCGGCGTAGAGGATGGCGCCCTGGACGTTTTTCGAGCCCGGGTACTCGCCGCGCTCGAGCTGCAGAACGTTCAAGCCGGCCTTGGCCATCGTGTACGCCGCCGTGTTGCCCGCAGGTCCGGCGCCCACCACGATTGCGTCGAAACGTTCACTCACCATGATTCTCTCCTCGGTCACGGGCGCGACGTGTCATCCTGCGAGCCGCACGGCCGCGAGCCGTTTGCGAAACGCTTCGGTCAGCGCAGGCAGAAGCTGCACGGCATCGGCGACGACGCCGATGTGTGCAAAGTCGAAGATCGGGGCCTGTGGATCGATATTGATGGCCACGATGAGGTCGGCGCCCTCGACGCCCACGCGGTGCTGGACCGCCCCGGAGATGCCCGCTGCGATGTAGAGCTTCGGACGGATCGTCTTGCCCGTCTGCCCGATCTGACGATCCGCGCCGATCCAGCCCTTCTGCATGATCGGACGGCTGCCGCCGTACTCGGCTCGCAGCACACCGGCGAGCTCTTTCACGAGCTGGTAGTTCGCGGCCGATTTCAGCCCGAGCCCTCCCGCAACGACGATGTCGGCGTATGCGAGCTGGGCTTGACCCGAATCGCGGTCGGGAATGAAGCTCAGTACTTTGGTGACGATCGATTCTTCCGGCACCGAAACGGGATGCTCGACGATTCGCCCCGTGCGTCCCGGGTGGCGGGCCGGCATTGGCATGACGCGCGGTCGCACCGTGGCCATCTGGGGGCGATAGTTCAACGTGAGGATGGTGCAGAGCAGCGATCCGCCGAATGTCGGCCGGGTCGCAGCGAGGGCACGATCCTCGTCGATGGCGAGAGCGGTGCAGTCGGCGGTCAGGCCCGTCAAGAGCGTCGTGGCCACCGCACCCGCCAGGTCGCGGCCGAGGGTGGTTGCGCCGAGAAGCAAGATCTCCGGCTTGTGGACGTTGACGAGCTCCGTCATCACCTTGGTAAAGGGCTCGTTTCGGTAATGCGCGAGCACCTGGTCCGCAGCGACGTACACGACATCTGCCCCGTGCTCGAAGCACTCGTGGGCGGGGCGCAAAAGCGCTGCGCGATTCGGTCCGAGCAGCACGCCGGCGAGCTCGACGCCGAGCTTGTCGGCGAGTTTTCTCCCTTCGCCCAGAAGCTCCAGCGACACGGGATGAATGGTCTCCCTCTCGTATTCGATGAAGACCCACACGTGTCGGTAGGTCTTGAGATGCTCGGGAAGCTCCTTTTTCTTGGAACCTCGCCCACCGGGGTGTGCTTTTGCGGGAGCTTGCGTCATCGGGGCACCACGCACTCGAGCAACCTTCGTTCCAGGCGTCGGAGCCGTGTTGCCCGAGCCAAAGGGGACCTTCCTTTCCGAAGATTTGTTGGACATCGCACACGGTCTTGTCGACGAGTCGACATTTCGCCTGCGGGACGTCGGCGGAAGCCGGCGGCTTGTGGCGTGGTACGGCGGTTGCTGGCGTCCGGGGACTCCCCGAATGAGAGGCATCGTGACTGCTACCCTGTCGCCCGCAGATTTCTCCCCCTTGCCGAGCGCGAAGAGCCAGGCCGAGGCATGGTTTGCCGAGGTCGAGGAGGGCCTGGCTGCTGGAAGGCTGGCCCCCTACCTCGGCCCCGGCGTCACTGCGCTCGCGAGCGCGGCGGTCCCGACGACCCAGGAAGCGCTTGCCGCGTTCCTCGGCGGCAAGGTGACCCTGCCGCGACGCGCCCGGGGAAATCTCGGGGCTGCGGCTCAGTACATCGAAAGCCAAAAGCACCGCAAGGTGGTCGCTCAGTTGATGGCGGAAGCCTTCGCGACGCCCGTCGCGCCGCTGCCGATTCACCACCGTCTGGCCCGACTGCCGCTGCCGCTCGTCATCGACACCTGGTACGACGGGGCGATGCGCGCTGCGCTCGGGGCAAGGACGGACTGGGGGGAGATTCAGGGCATTCGTCGGTCGGGGCTCGGCGACGATGCCTATTACGCCGCCTACGACGCTCGAGGGGCCCCTTGCCGGCTCGACGACGCCTGCAGCTGGAAGACGCTTTTGTACAAGCCCCACGGCGCAACCGTTCCCGCCCAGAACTTTCTCGTCTCGGACTCCGACTACGTCGAGGTCTTGACCGAGATCGACATCCAGACCCCCATCCCGCCGGCCGTCAAAGAACGACGCGCCGCCGCGGGTTACGTGTTTCTCGGCTGCCGCTTCGACGATCAGACGCTGCGCTCGTACGCCCGCCAGCTTCTCAAGCGATCCGGGGGGCGACACTTCGTCGCCGTCGACCCCGGCCCCTTGACCCGAAATGAGCGGCGATTCATCGAGCAGCAACGTCTGAACGTACTCGTCCTCCGGCTCAGTGAAGTCGTCGAACGATTGAGCTTGTCATGAGCCATCAGGCCGCGGAGACCTCGACCGCGATCACCAACGGGATTCGGATTGTCGTACGTAGCCGCTACGTTCCCGAGGACTCATTCCCGCTCGCCAAACGGTACGTTTTTGCGTACTCGGTGCGCATTGCCAACGAAGGAAAGCAGCCGGCACGACTTCGGAGCCGTCACTGGGTCATCACCGACGGAGACGCCAGGGTTCAAGAGGTGCAGGGTCCGGGCGTTGTGGGTGAGCACCCCCTCTTGGCTCCGGCGAAGAGTTCGAATACACGAGTCGGTGCATCCTGCGGACTTCCAGCGGGCAGATGCGCGGGACCTACCAGATGGAGGCGGCGGGTGGGGCAACCTTCGACGCCTCCATTGCGCCCTTCGTGCTCCGACCCCCGTACGCGTTGAATTGATGGGCGTTGAATCGATGGCTACCCCGGTGGACCGCCGCGTCCCTTCGCGACCGGCAGACATGTCGCCCCCGGCGGACATGTCGCGACCGGCAGACACGTCGCCCCCGGCGCACATGTCGCCCCTGGCGCACATGTCGCCCCTGGCCGATAGGTCGCCTCTCGCGGACGTGTCGCCCCCGGCCGACATTGCGCGGAAGCTGGCCCGACTGGAAAGTCGCTTTCGCGACAACGTCCGCGATTCCGTCCGGGCCTGGGGAAAGCTAGTCGACGACGAGAGGCGGCTGGCGGGCATGACCCCCGACGCGAAGGAGTCCGCGCGAGCCGTGGCGCGAGCCGAGGGCCGGGGGGGATTCCTCCTGACCCTCGATCGTCCGAGCTACTGGGCGGTGATGCGTCACGCGGAGGACCGCGCGCTGCGTCGCGAGCTCTACGAGGCCCAGATCACGCGGGCCTCCGACCGAGGCCCACTTGCCGGACAGTTCGACAACGGTCCTCTCGTCGAGGAGATCCTCGCGCTGCGCCACCAACAGGCCCGGCTTCTCGGTTTCTCGAGCCATGCGCAGGCAGCGGTATGCAGCACCATGGCTGGGTCGGCTGACCGCGCCGAGCGCTTTCTCTTGGAGCTCAATTCCCGGTTGCGACCCCAGGCCGAGGCCGAGCTCGAGGCAGTCTGGGCGCTCGCCAAGTCGCGCGACGGCCTGAAAGGGTTTCGCCCCTGGGATCTCGCCTACTATGCCGAGAGGCTCAAGGAGCAGCAGCTCGGGTGGAGCGAGGGCGAATTGCGCCAGTATTTCTCCGCGCCGCGCGTCGTCGCCGGCATGCTCGGCTTGGCCGAGAAGCAGTATGGGCTTGTCCTGGTCCCGCATCCCGAGCGCGTCGAGCGCGATGGTCCTGCCGTGACGGTTCGCGTGTTCGATGGGGACGGCTCCGAGCTCGGGGTGCTTGGACTCGAGCTCTATGGGGCTCGGGAGGCGCGCGGCGAGCCGGAAGTTGCGGCCGTCGTCCCGAGGCGCTCGGAGCATTCACCGCAGCCCCCGGCGGTCCAGGTGTATTGCAATCTCTCGCCGCCCGTCGAGACCCGTCCCTGCCTGATCCATCCTGACGAGGTGAGGTCGCTGTTTCACGAATTCGGTTGTGCCCTGTACTGTCTGGCGGCGGCGGCCCTTGGGCCTGTCGATTCCGGCAATGCGCGTGTCGCGATGGAATCGGCGGAGCTCTTTGGGCATGTCTTCGCGAATGATTTTTTTGATGGAGTAGCACTTTCGACTGTCGCGCGGCATGTCGAAACCGGCGAACCACTGCCGATCACCGAACCAGCGTGCCTGAGGGCCTGCCATCCGTACCCGTGGGCGCTGGCAACGGTGGGGGAGATCGAATCGGCCCTGTTCGATTTGCGGATGCATCGCGACTACGTTCCGGCGGAGCGTGCTTCGAGGCTGCGCTCGCAAGTGCTGGACACCCTGGCGCAAACTCGACGAGAAGTGAGCTTGCTTGCTCCGCCGCCGTGGGACAGGTCCGCCAGCAGCTTCGTCCCCGTTTTTGGGAGCAGCCGAGGTGGGGGATACTTCGTTCACCTCTGGGCGGACGCCATCGCCGCAGATGTCGCGGGGGACCGAGGTTCGTTGCGTGTGGCGGCGCCCAATGGCATCACGTCGCTAGTCGCCAATCTGCGCGACAAGAATCCAAGCATCGATACCCTGCTGAGAATCGGTGCCATGCGGAGACGAAATACGTCGCTCACAAAGTAGAGCTGAGCCGTGACGGCTCAGCGTGAGATTCGGTTGCAATGAGGCGTCCATGAACACTCAATGGCACGCGGCACATCCGATGCCGAGAAACCCCTCGCTTGAGCAGCGGCTTCGCTGGCATCTGGCTCACCAGAAACAGTGCGGTTGCCGGCCCGTTCCCAGGAGCTTGGCGCTGTTCGTGCGCAAAGCGGACTCGCTGAAGCGGGTCTCGGCGTCGAACCGTTAGACGGCGAGTGTGGGTGGTGGCCCCTTACGAAACGTCACCCGCGCGCGCCCCGCTGCGCTCGGCGAGACCGGGATTGCGACGTCGAGGAAAAGCGGCTGCGGGTCGCGCTCAGGCTCAGGGCAGGTCGACCTGGACCTGGGCTCCCTCGAAACGCATCGCGTAAGGGGCGAGCGCGCACTTGTGCGTCACGACGCGGTTTACGCAGGCGCCCGTCGTGCCGTCCATCTGCCACTGGTGATGCCCGCAGACGATCGTCTTGCCGTCGAAGGTCGCGTTGTCGAGCGGGATGTCCTGGTGAGGACACCGGCCGTGGTACGCCCTGACCTCGCCCCCGCGAGGCCAGACCAGCAGAATCGACCGCTTGCCGACGCGAAAGAGCCCTATCTGCCCTTCCTGCAGGGCCGCTTGCTCACACGCCGAGACGAACGCTATGGTCGACCCCTCGCTCCGCGGGCCGCCATCCCGGCCTCGATGTTTGGGTGCAGCAAGGAATGAGCCATCCCCCACCCGTGAGCCGAGATCTTTCGCTGCCAGACTGCACTTCGCATTGGCGGCGGTGGTCGACTTCGCGGTGTGCGAGGTCACGGTCGAGTGAGATGCGTAGACGGTCACGGCCGCCAATAGACAACGTCGCGAAGGAGAGAAACGCGACAGGCCCAAACGCCCCCGGAGAGCGGAGCTACGCCATTTCGCGGTGTCCCATGGGCCAGCATCTTGCATGGCGCGAATCGGGGGACCGACCCGCGGCGAGAGGGTGATTTGCTGGTGGCGCACATCGTCGTTTCTCAAAAGGCTGGCTGCGCGGGGCAACGCAATTCGGCGCGTGCGGCTCGAAGGTACGCGCCGCACGCTCGAGTGGCGGAACGAAGGGTGCGCGGCCGCCCGAGGCGACGCTTCGCAGCCGCCTTCATGCGCGTCGGCACACCCGCATGACGCGCGCGGTTAAGCCGTGAAGCTCGAGATTGCGGCGCGCTTCGCCGAGGCGCTCATGGCGGAGTTCCCGCGGCTCGCATCGTGGCGGGATCACCTCCGCTTCTCACGGAGGATCGAGGTGCCCTTCGACCTTCTCACGCCGGACGAGCTGCGCTTTCTCGAGCGTCAGTACGCGGGGGAAGGCGCTGCGGGCGCGGGGCAAGCCTCGCAGCTTGCCGCCTTGGTTCGCGCTTGCAGCGGCGACGACCGGCGCTTCGGTCCGGACGACGATCTCGAGCTCGTGCTGCCTGCGCTGGCGCGTTACCTGGCGAAGGATGCAATCCGTAGCTGGCTGTTCGCGACGAACGTCCCGGGGAAGGCGCTCGCCTACGTCGTCCACCGGCTCGATTTCGTGCCGTCCTCGTCCGAAGAGACGGGCAAGGTGATGATCGACCTCCGCGCCGATGCCAAGGGCGCGCTCGGGACAACGACGCTCCGGATCGCCCAGACGGACATCAGCGGCAGGTCGATCCCTGAGATCCTTGCGGCGAAAGGGTTTCTCAAGGAGACGCCGGAGCTCATTGCGGCCTATGACGTGGCCACGGCGCGCTACCGCGATTGGCGCAGCCGCCATGGCGCCCAGTTCTCCGCGCGAGGGCTCGGCTTTTTCGCGGAGGACCCGGCCTCCAGCCGCCGCGACACCGACTGGGCGCGACGCGACGTGGTCGTCCTCTCGAGCGGGGGCGGCCCCGCGCGCGTCGTCAACGACGAGGCGATCGTCCCGCCGCGGGCGGTGACCCTGGAGGCCACAGGCGACGTCCTCGGCCCCTACCTTCGAAAGGCCGCCAAGAGCGACCGCTACGACGCCGAGGACGAGGTGGAGGCCGCACGCTCGACGATCCCGGAGGGTCTCTTTACCCGGTGCCCTACGCACGGCTACATGTTCGTGTTTCACCTCGATCTCCATCACCACCTCTGGGTGCACGTCGACGACATGGTCCCGTACGCGTACCGGCCGGATCTCAAGCACCGCTTGGTGTTGCCGCCCGAGCAGACGGACCTCATTGACATCCTGACGGCCGAGATGGACGTGCTGATGGACGACCTGGTCGCCGGCAAGTCGGGCGGTACGACGGTCTTGTGCGTCGGTCCGGCCGGGGTCGGCAAGACGCTGACGGCAGAGGTCTATTCGGAGATCATCCAGCGCCCCCTGTACCGCGTGCACTCGAGGCAGCTCGGGCTGAGCGTCGGCGCCCTCGAGATTGCGCTCAAGGAGGCGCTTACGCGCGCACAGCGCTGGGGTGCCGTGATGCTCATCGACGAAGCGGACGTGTACATCAAGCCGCACGAGGACGACATGACCATGAACGCTGTCGTCGGGGTCTTCTTGCGCGTCCTGGAGTATTTCAACGGTCTGCTCTTTCTCATCACGAACCGGGTCGATGACATCGACGAGGCCATCGTTTCGCGCTGCATCGCCCTCATCCGCTTCCACCCGCCGGACCTCGAGGCGCGGCGCAGGATCTGGCGGGTGATGACCGAGCAGTTCGGATTGCCGGTCGAGGCTTCGCTCATCGATGCGCTCGCGCATGCGTTCCCGACCGCGACCGGCCGCGACATCAAGGGCCTCGCCAAGTTGGTGGGTAAATACTGCCGGCAGAAGGATCTGCCGCCGACGTTCAATGTCTTCCGCCTCTGTTCGGTCTTCCGGGGCCTGGACATCGTCCACCCGACGGGAGCCCCAACGGCACAGCGAAAAGAGCCCACACGACGGAGGCCACATGACCGGCATCAACGACACAGCGCTCTCACGCCTGGAGCGCGAGGGGCGCCTCATCAACCCCGTCTTCAAGGGCGCGAGCTATGCGCCTGGCAGGTTCCTGTTCCGGGGTGAGCTTGCGGTTAAGTTCGCGCCGACTCGCTCGGACGAGAAGCGCCCTCCCGAGCTCAAGGTCGACCAGGTCTTGCTCGCGGCGCGCGCCGGCGAGTCCACCGTCCCATTCTTAGCCGGCTCCCTTCTGTCGTTCGAATGGCTCAAGGCGGTGGCAGACATGCTTGGCGAGCTGCTTACGGGCGACGGAAAGTACTTCGCGTTCTGTGGAAACATCGATCTCGGAGCGCGCTACCAAGTGCCGCTCGGAGCGGCGATCTTCTTCGTGCTGCCGCTCGACGAGAGCACGGTCTATAACGAAATGCTCGACCTCTTGCGCCTCGACAAGAACGCCCTCAAGAAGCTGGACACGGCCGGCAAGCTGGACGCGATCGCCGATGGCGCAGCACGATTCCGACCGACCTTCGAGAGTATCTCCTATGAGAAGGGGCTCGGCCTGATGGGTCCTGTGCGGGACCCGGGCGAGAATCGCCCGGTCTGAGGACAGGCGTCAATGTTGGCGGGATGCCCGCAGGACCGACCAGCCGCCAGCACCCGCAGACTGCGCGCGAGCGCGCGCACGAGCTGAACCGGTCGGCCCTAAAGCCGCCGTAAAGCGCCTTCCAAATCATGGAACACGATAGCCGCAGAATCGGAACCATCCGCGGGCGCCAGAGAGGGTGATCGCTCGCAGCCCAACGACCACGCCTCCGCCGCGCTGCCCGGCGGGCCGCCGGCCGCCGTGCCCGGGGCCGCCGGTGCTTCCCGCGCCGCCCGCAGCCGGCGCCGAGGTCGCCGCAGTCGGGGTCGAGGAGAGCGTTCCGAGGGTGGTGGCGAGGCTGCCTGCAGGCCTCGGCTGCCCGGGGGCGCCGGGATCGCGCGAGAGCGCCGCGTAGGCGCTGGGTTTGCCGTTGAGCACCAGGTTGCCGGTGGGGCCCGGCAGTCCATCCTCGTGCGTCGCGGTCACCGGGGCGGCAAAGGAACCGCCGTCCCGGCGGTGGCCGCCACATCGATGTAGGGAGCCGCGCCGCTCATGTTGTCGGCGCCGCTTCCCCCGGTCGACGAATCCTGGTTGGCGCAGGTTTGAGCGGCTCCCAGGGCGATCGGGTTGGGTTGGGAGGTTCGACGCGCCGGCGGGCGCGGTGAGGTCCGCGTAGTTCGAGCCGCTTCGCCGCCTGGGCCAGGGCTGCCGTCGACACCGCGACCGGCTTGGAGCGTGACGCCGACGAACTGCACGCCCGAACTTAGGACCACGGCGGCGAAGCTCGAATGGCCGTTACCTTGGGCGTCCCAGCCGCTGGGCGTGGGCGCGACGAACTGCACGTTTTGGATCGTGACGCCCGCGACGCCGACGACCGAGAGCACCCAGGTGGTGTTCGGGTCGTACGTCGCGGGAGCAAAGATCGTGGGGGGTCCGCCCGGGGCCCAGCTCCCCGCGCTGGCGTCGGGCGATGCGTCGCCCCGAGGCGCGCTGCTCGCGCCGTCGTCCAGGGCGACCTCGGGCGCCTCGGGACAAGAAAAGCCGCCGTAGAGGCTCGCGGTGGCGTCGGGCGCGAGGGCCACGCGCTCGGAGTACGCTCCGCCGCAGAGGTAAATGCGGCCGGCGGGGTTCGGGGCGCCCAGCGCGCGGCCCACGGTGGCGAAGGGATGGGCCGGCGATCCCTCGCCCTGGCTGTCGCTCCCCGCCGCGGAGACGAAGAGGGATGCTCCTCGGTGGCAGTGCTGGCATCCGTGCCAGCGCTCGCCCGATTCATCGCTTCCAGTTGGCCGTCGGCGCAGGGTCCGGCGCTTGGTTCTCTTGGAGTGAGGAAGACGCGCAATTGCGCGTCTGGCTGCGCGCGCGCTGGGGCCACATCATCGAAGAACCAGGTTTCAAGACGCGGGTCAGTTTTTCGAAGACGATGGCCGATGCGCGGCCAACGAATGTTTCCGGAGTTCTCATCGGCCAATGTAGAGGGAGTCTGCAAGCGCGTTGGTGGCGTCGCCCGAAAAACGCAACCCCATGCACGAGCGAGACTGCATCCCGTCCGCTCACGCTCCGTTGTCGGCGCGCCTTACGTCCATTTAATAATCCGCCACCCGCGCCTTATTAATCCGCCAGCCGCGCCGTTGCTTTTTCGTGCGGAAGACGGCAATGGTGCATTGGAGGGGACTGCGTGCTCGGCCTGGGTGCAAACGGGGAGATCGCGGGGCACAGCCCCAATCGACGCGAACGCGGCTCGGTCCGCATTCGCGGCGGCCGCGTGCTCGAGGTGCGCCTCGGGCGTCTGGTCCACGTCGGCGAGATGCAATCGCTGGCCACCGAAATACGTGCGGCGCTTCGTGACATCGGCCGGGGGGCCGTCATTGCCACCGACGCTCGGTTCGCATCGCCCGTGCTGTCGGAGGTGGGCCGCGTCTGGTCGAACACCTTGCGCGAAGCGAACGCGGTCATCGTCTGCAGCGCGTTCCTCCTCGACCCGTCCAACACGATGTTCAACTTGCAGCTCGAGCGCATCCTGCGCTGCGCCGGTCATCCTGCGCGCCAGTGTTTCACCAACCTCGAAGAGGTTCACGAATGGATCGGCGCGGTCCTGTCGGACGCCGAACAGCAAGCTCTTTATCCACTCCTGGCGCTTGACCCGTAGGTTCCGTCGACTTGCTCACACTTTTCACGCGTCGTGAACGCCGATCTCGGCGTGTTGGCGACTGCTTACAGCGCGATGGCCGCGCAAAGTCGCCAAGAGCGGAGCTCGCGCGCGCTTGTCGCACCTGGGATTTCTCTCCTCCATTAGGAACTGCAGCGCGGCGGCGCATGCGCGCGCGCTGCGCTCGCCGAACTAAAGTCATGCGAATCAACGTGCCGTCCGTATTGTCGGACGGGCGGTCTTCCCTTGTCCTCTCCGAGGACTGCCGCTCGTCGGAGCTGCGCTCATGGGATCCCGGGGTATAGATCAGGCCACCTTCGAAGACGAACCGCCTACCCAGGTGGCCGTCTTCACGCCGGATGCGCACTATCCGGAAACCGAACGGGCATTGACAGTCCCCCTCGCGGAGAGAGACCCGCGGGCCACACTGACGGTCATCTCGGGAGAGGGAGCCGGCCGCGGCATCGCCCTGACCCAGCGCCGTACCCTCATTGGCCGATCACCGGCGGCGGACCTTCGACTCGAAGACGCTGCCATCAGCCGCTCCCACGCCCACGTGATTGTGAAGGAGGATGGCTACGTGCTTGAGGACCTAGGGTCGACCAACGGCACGTTCCTACGGGGCGTACGCGTTTTGCACACACCGCTCGCAGCGGGCGACCGCTTTCAGCTCGGGCCGAAGGTCGTTGTCCGGCTGGCAGTGGCCGATCAGCTCGAGCGAGAGCTTTTAACTCGGCTCGTGGAGTCTTCGACGCGTGATGCGCTCACCGGAGCGTACAACCGGCGCTTCTTCGATCAGCGGCTCGAGGCCGAGCTCGGGTTCGCGCGTCGCCATGGCACCAAGGTCGCTGTGCTCGTGCTCGACCTGGATCAGTTCAAGCTCATCAACGACGCGCACGGGCACGAGGCCGGAGATCACGTGCTCCGCGCGGTGGCCGACGCCGTCAGCCGAGCGCTTCGAATCGAGGATCTCGTGGCTCGCTATGGAGGTGACGAGTTCGTCATTCTCGCGCGGGCCGTGACGCATCTCGACGCATTTCGACTCGCCGAACGAGTCCGCGCGGCTATGGCATCGCTCGAAATCGCTCTCGCAAGCGGCGAACGTGTCGCGATCATGGCGAGCATCGGGGTTGCCCGAAACACGGAGTGCCCCGCGCCGTGCACTGCGGCCGCCATCATGAAGCTCGCGGACACGCGCGTCTATCGAGCCAAGGCCAGCGGCCGAAATTCGATCTGCGCGACGGGGTGAACGAGGAGTTCATGCCCCCCTGACCCCTCCCCTGACCCCCCAGCCTCTTGTTAGCCGGCGCTGCTGAATGCTGTCTCCCATCCCCCGCTGCCCGCAGCGCAGCACGCGCACCCTGAGGTCTCGGCATCGCGAAACTAAACAAAAGCCGCAATTGACCGCTCTCCGATCGATGTGGGGGCACAGAGCGTTCGCGCGCACCCGTTGAGCTCTTGCCCGCCCGAGCAAGCGACCGGGAGCCCGATTGCGTTCGACGACGACAACACTTCGATCACGAAATCGCCTCGGCGACTTCCTGGGGTCGCTTTGCTCGTCCGCGAGGACGCACTGCGCGCACGGCTCGCCGTGTGGCTTCAAAAACTGGGCCTCGTGCCCCTCGAACATGGCGGCGTCGCGACCGCCGCAAGCGTGATCACGGACGAGTCGGAGGTCGTCCAACGCAGGATCGCCGATCTGCGTGCAACGGCCCGCAGCGACGCAGCCATCATCGTGCTTCTCAGCCCCGGCGCGCCGGCCTCCGCGATCGATGCGGCGCACGAAGCGGGCGTGTCGCTCTGCCTGCGACAGCCCATCGACGAAGACCAGTTCCGGACCGCGATTCGCTCCGCCCTGGACCTCCAGACCATCAAGGCGCAGGCCAGCGACCTGGCGCGACAGCTCGACCTTCAGACCCACCTTGCCTCCCTCGGGCGCGTGACGGCGAATTTCACGCACGAGCTGAGCAACCCACTGGCGGTCCTGGTGGCGAACTTCGAGTTTCTGAAGGATCAAGTCGGAGCCCTGCTGTCCTTCCGAGACCTGATGGCCCGCGCGGTCCGCGAGGGCGGCGCCGGCGCCACGACGCCCGAGGCTCTTGCTCTGCTCTCGAAGACCGCCTCAAGCGCGGACTCGCAGAGCGCCGTCGCGGACATCGCCAGCGCCTTGGACCGCGTGAACAACGTCCTCGCGCTGGTGCGATCGCTGGCCCGCGGAAGCGCGGACATCCGGATCCAGCACGTCGAGCTTGCGCGCGTGGTGCGTGACGTTCGTCGATGGGCGGCCCGAGAGCTCGAAGGGATCGAAGTCGACGAGCTGATCGACGAGCCCGTCGTCGCGCTGGCGGACCCTCGCCTGCTCGGACAGATCCTGCTCAATCTCGTGACCAACGCTGCGCACGCGGCGCGTTCGCTCTCGGCCCCCCGCATTCGGCTGCACGTCTACGGGTCCAAGAAAGCCGTGGTGTCGGTCCGGGACAATGGCCCCGGTGTCCCGCCCGAGATCCGCGATCGCATTTTCGAGCCTTTCTTCACCACGCGCCGGGGCGAGGGCGGTATGGGACTTGGACTCGCCCTCTGTCGGGAATACGCAAGCCAGATGCAAGCGCAGATCACCCTGTGGACGGCCCCGGGGCGCGGAGCCTGCTTTCGTGTCCAGCTTCGGCGCGCCGCCGCGTCTGCCGCGATCAAGCCGTGAGCTTCTTCATCGCCGCGATCAAGGCGTCGGTCTTCACGGGTTTGAGCACCCAGCCCTTCGTTCCCAGATCCTTTCGCGGTTCATGAGGTCGGGCTGGGCGTCGGTCAAGCCAATCCACGAATCGCTCGAAGCGCGTTCCTCCTCGACCCTGGCAATACGATGTTCAACCTGCAGCTCGAACGCGTGCTGCGCCGTGCGAACAATCCTGTGCGCCGGTGCTTCACCGATTTGCGAGACCTTCACGACTGGATCGGCGCTGTCCTGTCCGACCCCGAACGACGCGCGCTTTATCCGCTCCTTGCCCACGACCGGTAGGCCGTCTGAGCCCATTTTTCGCGGGGGGGGTAGTTCAAGGCAATCATGCGGCCTTCGCGGGGTGCGCGCAGCAGCGAGTCACGCGACCACGGCTTGGCCAGCAGGGCCTGCACCCGGGCGGATTCGATGGCTCCGCGATGCAGCCCGCGGACCAAGGAATCTCCGTGCGCGGGCCTCGGTCGCGGTTCGTCCGCGACACATTGTGTCGATTAAGGCCTCGTAATTCGAACCACTCCCTGTAGGCGGAGCGATTGGAACCTATACGCCGCGGGCGCTCCCGGCAGGCGCGCAGCTGCCCACCGCCGCGTCGCGAGGCCTAGCGTCCCAAGGTCCAGGTTTTGTAATGTTGCGGATCGTGCGCCCCTCAGCCCGAACCTCGCTGGTCCTGGACGCTCTACGCCAGGCACTGACAGCCATCGCGAGCCTTCCTTGCTCCGACGAGGTGGCGGTCCTACGCGCTCGGTGCACAGAGTTCGAGCAGCGCGCACGCGAATGGTCGCAAGTCCGGCCCACACCGGAGGAGCGCGAAACGGTGATGAAGGCCGTCCTCACGTTGCACGCCTCGATCGCCAAGGTGCGTCGCAGCAGTCGCCCGCCCCCCGGCGCGGGCGAAGGCGGATCGCTGTGAGCCTTGCCGCCGGGGCCCGAGAAGACTCACGTCCCGATCCCGTTGCCGCTCTCGAGAGCCTCGCGCACTTTGCGGGTAAGTGCTTTCGGTGTGAGCGGCTTTTGCAGGTACACGACCCCCGAATCGAGGACGCCGTGCTGCAAGATTGCATCGTCGGTATAGCCCGACATGAAGAGGACCTTCATTGAGGGCCTGCTTGACCCTTGTAGGACAGGATCACGACGGCGAATACATCCTCGACTACGCCGGTCCGAGCGGCCGGAGGCTCTACGGGGACCGCCTTCCGTCGCCGAACCCGGTCGCGGGAGCTCGGGAGTTCGCCGTCAACTCCCGGGCGCAGTTCCAGGCCGCTGGCAACCAGAAGCTCTTTGAGCGGTATTCTCAGCTGTCCGGTCCTTCGACGCCAGAGCGAGTGTCTGGGGTGTCGATCCGTGAGGGTCGAGCTTCGCAACCGGGGCCCGGGCCAGGCGTCAAGAGACGCGCGCCCGCATGCCAATGCCAGCGAGCCGGGCAGGGTCAGGGGCACGGTGCCCGCCAGCGGATGGGCTCTCGCCGGTCTCGGCGAGCGCACGAGTTTGCGCGCGCGGCGCGAGGGTCCGGAGCGCATGGGCCGTTTCCCACCAGTTGCCCAACGCCATGGTGTTCGCTGGCGTCTGGCGTTGCGCCGTGTCGGGGTCGGGGTTCGCGAAACCGGCGGAATCGCTGGCAAGTGCGCGTGATCGGCCGCCTTTTGAAATGCCGGTTTCGGAACCCTTCTCCCGCTCGAAAAGATACGAAGCTAAGCGTTTTTCCTTAGGTTCGTGACAGCTCGCCCTTCGGCGTTTTCCCCCAGTTGCCCTCGAGCAGCGCGATCGCGCGTCGCTTGTCGCTGCCGCTGGCGTGCAGGTAGCGCGCGGTGCTCGACAGGTCCGCGTGGCCCATCATCTCGCGGATCGCCTCGATCGACGCGCCCTGGCGCGCGGCGTGCGTACCGAAGCCGTGCCGCGGGCTGTGGAACGACCAGGTCGGCGCGATGCCGAGCCTCTTCTGCAGCGCGATGAACGCGCGGTAGACCCGCTGGCGGCTCGGCGTGTGGCCCTTGGCGTCGGCGACGAGCCGGTCCGTGGGCTTCTTGCCTCTCACCGCTTCGGCCAGCACCGCGCGCAGCGGCTCCGCGAGCGGCACCGAGCGTTTGTCGCCGGACTTCGGACTAAGGACGACGTCGGCCGAGAACGCCTTGCGCACGTTCACGAGCACGCCGCTGAAGTCGACGTCCATGACACGCAGCGTTCGGACCTCTCCGTTCGGAGCTCGGCTTGCAGGGTATCGATGCCTCGCTCGAAGCTGCGAAGCAGCCGATGTTCTGGGCCCAACGTCCGCCGGAGGCAGCTCACATACGGGTTGCCTACGCGTCACCAATGAGCGCGATCCGCGCGGGCTCTATGCCAAGCTCGGCGGAAACGACAAGGTAAAGGAAGCCCCTTTGCCGGGCTCTGTGTCCAGCGTCACCGAGCCGCCGTGTCGCTGCATCGTCGCGAACACCATCGCGAGGCCGAGGCCCGTGCCCTCTTCGCCCTTCGTCGTGAAGAACGGCTCGAAGACGCGGGCCTGCACCTCGGGCGGGATGCCCGGGCCTGTGTCCGCCACGGTGACGCATACCCTCCCGTCGCGGACGCTCGTACGTACGGTGACATTGCCCCCATCGGGCATCGCGTCGATGGCGTTGACGACGAGGTTGACGATCGCCGTCACGATCTCGTCGGCGCGGCCCAGAACGGTCGGTACCTCCTCGAGCTCCTCCACCAGCCGGCTGAGTGCGCCGGATCGCGACGACATTCGCGGCCGCGCGATCGCCATGGCCTCCCGCGCGAGAGCGGTCAGAGCGACCTTCTGGGCGCGCGGCTCTGGGGCTTGCCGGCTGAAGGCGCGCAGGCGATCGACCGTCTCGACGCCCCGCCGGAGGACCGCGCGCATCTCGTCGAGGCTCTTGCTGGCTTCGGCCGGGTCGCTCCTGCCGAGGGCGCGCTGGGCGATCTGCACGTGCATCGAGATCGGGTTCAAGAGGTTCTTGAGGTCGTGAGAGACGCCGGCCGCCATCTGCCCGAGGGCCCTCAGCTTCTCGGTTCTCGCGAGCGCCTCGCGCGAGGCGCGGAGCTCGGCGTTGGCTTGCGTGAGCTTCTGGATTTGGGAGGCCCGCGCCATGGCAACGGCGGCGAGATCGGCGAGCGCCCGGGCGACCTGGAGCTCGCGCAAAGTTGGCTCGTTCGCCTTCTTGAAGAGAAGGACCAGCGAGCCAAAAAGGCCTCCGGTGCTGACGAGCAGCAAAGGATGCGCCTGGGCGAATGTGTCGCCGCTCAGCGCGAGCAGGTGGCGTCCGAGCTCGCTGCCGACAGCGTCGGCTTCCCCGCTCCACCGGGCGAGCGGCTCGGGAACGCCGCGCGACGCCGTGATCTTCGCCATCCCTCCCTCGGCGATCTCCACGACGACGACACCGTCGGCCTCCAGATCTCCGATCGCCGCCTCGACGAGCAAGGGTAGTATGGCCCCCCCGGAGCTCGCCTCGGAGGCAAGCCGGCTGAATCGAACGAGGACGTCGATGGAGCGCGAGGCCTTCATGTGCAGCCAAATATCCGGACACCTTTGCGAGCGGTCAATCCCGTCCGGTCAGGCGCGAAACGGATGAACACCCATCGCCGCTTCATGAAGACCCTGAAATTGGACGAGGCCGAGCTTCGCTCGCGACGAGCGTTCTGCGAGCTGGGAGAGGACGATCTTGCCCGCCTGCGTTCGATCCGGCCCTTTGCCGAGAAGCATACGGCCGAGGTCGTTGACGCCTTCTACGCCTTGCTCCTGTCCCACGAGGCGACCCGAAAGCTCTTTCCGGACGACGCCACCGTGCGGCGCGTCAAGCGCAGCCAGAGCGAGTACTTCCTCGGGCTGTTCGAGGGGCGCTGCGACCTCGCGTACGTCGAAGATCGGCTCCGCGTCGGCGCGGCTCATGAGCGCATCGGCCTTGCCCCCAAGTGGTATCTGCTGGCGTACCGCAAGTACCTGGATCTACTAAGAGAACGGCTTTTTCAGGCATTCCCGGAGGCGGAGGCTGCAGCGGCGTTCGGCAGCATCCAGAAGGTCGTCTTTTTCGACATGACCATCGCGATCGACACGTACATCGCGGCCAACCTGGAGACGATTCAGAGGCACCAAGCGGCTCTGCGGGAGCTCTCCACGCCGGTCATCCGGGTGCACGACCGCATCCTCTTGCTGCCACTCGTCGGCGCCATCGACAGCGCCCGGGCCCTGCAGATCATGGACGCGGTGCTGCTGCGCATCGTCGAGGAGAAGGCCAAGTGCATCATCCTCGACATCGCCGGCGTTCCGGTGGTCGACACGAAGGTGGCCGACAACCTCGTGAAGACGACGGCGTCGGTGCGCTTGCTCGGCGCTCAGACGATCCTGACGGGGATCAGCGCGCAGGTGGCCCGGACCATGGTCCAGCTCGGGGTCGACATCTCGACGATGCACACGCGAAGCTTCCTGCAGGAGGGAATCGAGCTCGCGCTCGAAATCGTCGGGAAAAAAATCATTGCAAAGGAAGCGTGAGCCAATGCCCGGCGCCATCCCCATCTTGCGCATGGGCAACGTCCTGCTCACGACGGTGCACATCGAGCTGCGCGACGCGGTGGCCGAGGCCTTCCAGGCGGACGTGCTCTCGGCGATCGAGAAGCGCCGGACTAGCGGCCTGATTATCGACATCAGCGGTCTGGACATGGTGGACACGTACGTGGCGCGCATCCTGGCCGAGACGGGACGGATGGCCCGCCTGATGGGTACCGAAACGGTGCTCTGCGGCATGCGCCCCGAGGTGTCGGCGACCCTGGTGCGCATGGGGTACTCGATGCAGGGCGTCCACGCCGCGCTCGATCTCGACGAGGGCCTCGCGCTCTTGCGCGACCTACAGAACAGCACCAAGACCTAGGGGCTCGCGCTTGAGCATCGAGACCACCAGCCGCCGCGAGATGAAGATCGACACGGAGGACGACGTCATCCTCGTGCGCAGGGCCGTGCGCGATCTCGCTCAGGCTCACGGCTTCGACGTGTTTGCAACGGCGGCGCTGACGACCGCGGCTTCGGAGCTGACGCGCAACGTGTGGGTGCACGCGGGCAAGGGAATCGCCGTCATCGAAGAGGTCGCCAGCGACGAGCAAGAAGGTGTGCGAGTAACTTTCCAGGACGAGGGTCCGGGGATTGCAGACATCGACCGAGTGCTAGCCGGCGGGTTCAGCACGGCGCGCTCAATGGGACTCGGGCTCTCGGGCAGCCGTCGACTCGTCGACGCGTTCGACCTGCGATCGATCGTAGGCCGCGGCACGACCGTGGAGATTGTGAAGTGGAAGGCGATCTAGATCTCGTGCGCAGCTGGCTCGGGGAGAGCGCGGCCATCCCGGTCATCGACGAAGCCTCGGTTTCCCTCGTGCGCGAGCAGGTGCGCGCGCAGGCGGCGAGAGTCGGGCTCGACCTCGATGCGACAGCCGCCATCGTGGACGTGGCCAGCGAGCTGGCGCACAACCATCTCGCGCACGCGCGGGGAGGCTACATGGTGACGAGAGAGGCGAGGCGGGGCGAGCAGCGCGGCGTCGAGGTCGTGGCCGCGGACGGCGGCGAAGGGATCCGCGACGTGGCGGGTGCGCTCGAGGGCCGCCGCAGCCGGCCGGAGAGTCTCGGCGTGGGCCTCGCTGCGGTCTTCGAGCTGGCCGACGAGGTCGACATGGACGTGCGCCTGCTCGAAGGCACATGCGTGTGGGCGCGCAAGTTCGGCGGCGCGGCTCCGCGCAGGAGGAGAGTCGGCGTCTACGGCAGGCCGTGTCCCGGAGAGACGTGCAGCGGAGACGACGCGGCGTTCGTTCGCGAGGGCGATGTCCTCACGTTCGGCGTGGCGGACGGACTCGGTCATGGCGAATCCGCTCGTGAGGCGTCCACTCGGGCGGTCCGGCTCCTCGCCTGGGACCCCCGCCCGACGCCCAGCGAGCTCCTCGCGGCATGCGACCGGAGCTTGCGTGGTACGCGCGGCGCCGTCATGACGGCGGCGATGCTCAGCGCTTCCGGAGAGTTTTCCGTGGCAGGCATCGGCAACGTCGCAGCGCGCGTGTACGGCGTAGGCCCCGCCTGGCGGTTCGGCGGGTCTTCGTTCGTCCTCGGATCGACAGGATCGCTGCCGCGAATCACCACGGAGGACTACCGCCTCGACGGGCGGGACGTCCTTTTGCTCTTCACCGACGGGATTCGCTCCAGCCTCGACCTCGGGGGCGACTTCGATCTTCTACGCGAGCATCCCGTCATCATCGCCCAACGCGTCGTAGAGCGCTTTGCCCGCGAAGACGACGACGTCCTCGTAATGGCTGTGAGCTAGGCGGCGCACGCCCGAGCAACCCAGCGTCTGAGTCGCTCGCCGATATTTCCGCTGGTCGGATCGCCATGCTCATCGGTGTTCTGGCAGACCTGATTCTCACGCCGGCCGAGCAGCCGCCACTAATTCTCGAATTCGAACAAGTTCTGGGGCATTCCAGTCGATTTCAACTCGGTTCCTACCGCGCGCTTTCGCCTGATAAAGTGCGTCGTCGGCTCTTTGGAGCCACGAGGCAATCGTGTCATCGTGCGAGTTTAGAGTCAGTTCCGCGACGCCGACACTGAGCGTGATGGCCCTACGAAGTGCGCCGCCACATGCTGCGTCCGGCAGAGACGCGACCGCACGGCGCACTCGTTCCATGCATTCCGCGGCATCTTGGAGGTTTTGCTCGGGGAGAAGGACCAGAAACTCTTCGCCTCCGTACCGATAGAAGCCGTCACCCTTTCGAAGCTGCCCTTGAATCGTGCGCGAAACGATGCGAATGGCGTCGTCACCGCTCAGATGGCCGTACAAATCGTTGTAGCTCTTGAACCAATCGATGTCGCAAAAGGCCGCGCAATAGCGATGCCCGTAACGGGCCGCGCGGGCGACGATGGCCTCCAAATCCGATTGAAGCTGCAGCCGCGTCGCAGCCTGAGTCAGCGGATCCGTTCGGGCCATCTCGAGACAGCGCTCACTTTCCTTGTGGATCGCGCGGTTCTCGGCCGCGAGCATCTCATGGGCGTGCGCAGCGCGGAACGCAGCCCGCAGGCGCGCCTCGAGCTCGTCGAGGTCCACGGGCTTGGAAAGGTACTCGTCGGCGCCCGCGTTCATGCCCTCGAGGAATCGCTCCTTCTCGCCCTGCGCCGTGACGAGAATGAACTGCGTGTACTGCTCGGGAGACGATCCGTCGCGCACCCGCTTGCATAATTCAAGTCCATCCATCCCGGGCATCGTGCGATCGCTGAGGATCACATGAGCCGGGTCAGCGACGTGCAATTGCCACGCTTCGAGCCCGTCCGCCGCGCAACGACACTCGTATCCCAGGGCGCGAACCGCCATCGCGAGAGCCGCGCGAGAGGCTGCGTCGTCATCGACCACGATCACCTTGAGCGCGGGAGTGGTCGGGGGTGGAATCGTCTCCCCGCTGTCCGCGCGAAGCACGGTGCCGGCGTCATCGGATTGACACTTTGGAGTCGTCGGCATGTGCGAGTGCGATGCAATGATCGACCCAGCCGGATGTCCCTCGTTTTCTCCTCCTGGCTCACGTGCAGCTTTTGCGTATCGGCGCACCGGCGCCAGGGTTAGAGAGCATGCCTCGTGGTCAGACAGGCGACGCCGAGTGCCTGCCCAATCCCGCTGCCTTCGAGGTGAGGATCCACTTCCTCCGTCGGCGACCCGACGTTTGGGATGTCCGTTTGCCGCAAGTCGCGACCGACGAGGACGGGGCCCCGGGCCGCAGCGTCGCGACGCTCGCCTTGATCGTGGGAACGATGCTCCGCGCCGCCAGCCCCATCGATCCAAGCGAAACGAGCGCGGCTTTGGCGATTGTCTTCCGAAGACCCATCTGCCGCTGGGCAGGCGTGGGCGCGAGAAACCGCAGGCCCAGATCAGCCGACGGGATAACTCCTCTGACATGGGAGTCTCTGCCTCCGACTTTCGTCGGTTTCCTCGAGACCGGCGCAATTTCCCCGCAACGCGGATTTAAAGGACCCCCAGCTCGATGGCGCGCAGCACCGCTCGGGTCCGGTCACGTACCCCGAGCTTGTTGAAGATGCTCGACGCTTGATTCTTCACCGTCGCTTCGGCGGTGCCGAGTGCGACGGAGATCTCTCTGTTGCTCTGTCCCGCGGCGACGAGGCGCAGGACGTCGAGTTCGCGCTTGGTGAGCGCGACAGGGATGGGCGAGGCCGGGACGCTGGTCGCGAGGCGGGCGAGACCCCGAACGACGCGGTCGGTGACAGCAGGGTTGATGAGCGTCCCTCCCGCCGCGACGGTGCGCAGGGCCTCGGCGAGTTGTTCGAGCGAGACGTCCTTGAGGAGGAAGCCGCGGGCGCCGAGCTTTATCGCTTCGATCGCAACTGCGTCGTCGTCGAACGTCGTGAGGAGGATGCAGGGCGGGCGTGACGTCATTCGCGCGAGCGCGGCAAGAAGCTCGACACCGGTCTTATGTGGCATACGGACGTCGAGGAGCGCGACATCGACGGCGATCGTCGTCAGAATCCGCAGCCCCTCGTCTCCGTCGGACGCCTCCGCGACGACGCGGATGTCCGTGGTGAGCTCGAGGAGGCCCTTGATGCCCTGCCGGACGAGCGTCTGGTCATCTGCGAGCGCTACGCGGATCACGGAAGGCCCGCCCGCGCGGGGATCAGCGCGCGTAGAATGAGACCTACACCCGGCTGCGTGGCGACCTCAATCTTGCCGCCCAACCCTTCGATTCTCTCCCTCAGTCCCGACAGCCCGTGTCCGACCCTCAACTCCGCCGCGCCTCGCCCGTCGTCCCTCACGGTCACCGCGACGGTATCGTCTTTCGTCTCAACGGACAGAAAGACGTTCTCCGCCCCGGCGTGGCGCACCGCATTCGTGAGCGCCTCCTGGACGCAGCGAAAGATGGTGTGGGCGAGGGCGGCCTCGACCCGGAGATCGTTCTCGAAGTCGAGGTGCACACGCGGGTGCGGGATGCCAGCGACCAAGGTTTGCAGGGCGCTCGACAGATCGAGCGGCGCCTCCTCGCGCATCGCGCTCACGACGCTCCGGAGCTCGACGAGGAGCTCCTTGGTGAGAGCGTGCGCGTGGTCAACCGGTCCGTTGGTTTGCCGGTCGGCGATATTTCGGGCGAGCTCGAGCTGAAGGTTCAGGGCGGTTAGATGGTGGCCGAGTGCGTCGTGAAGCTCACGTGCAATGCGCAGCCGCTCGGCGGTGCGGGTGCTGTCGGCGAAGAGCTCGCGTGTCGCAAGGAGCTCGGCGTGCACGCGCCCGAGCTCGGCGCGTGCTTGCGCTTCGCGTACGGCGAGCCGCGAAGCGCCAAAAGCGAACAGTTGAAACCCGGCATACGCAAACGCCGAAAGGTGGGTCGCTCGACCGCGGTAAGGGCTTACCAGGTCGACCACCGCCATCGCCACGGTCTGCGCGATCACCCAGACGAAGCCCGTTTTCTCGCCCACGACGAGCGGGGTCTCGCCCGCGACGACGCAGAGGAGCGCCCCCTCGAACCCGGTGCTGCCAATCGCGAGCGCGACGAGTGCCGCCACGCTCTGCCCAGCGAGCGCCGCCGCGCGCCACGCTGCGCGTCGCGCCGTCCGCGTCGCGAGGTGGAATGCGATCGCGAACGATCCATAGGCCGCGCACCAAACGACAGAGCTTTGCCCGAAGTAAGCTCGCCCTGACGCCCAAGCCACCATCTGGGGCACGGCCGCCGCCATCCAGACGATGAACCCGGCCCAGACAAGCGGACGCGCCGAATGGGCTCGAATCATCGCCTCGGGCAGCGTACGCGCTTCACCGTGGCCCCGCCATGGGCCGAAAGTCACAAGAAGAATCGACGCGCCGGCAGGACGAATGGCACATGCGCGATCGCTGGCGAGGGCGCACGATGGGGCCATGGAGCGCCTGTTCCAAACGGTACTCGCCGTTCACATCGCCGCGGGAGCGGTTTCACTCTTGGTCTTCTGGGTCCCTGTGGTGACGAAGAAGGGCGGCCGAACGCACCGCCGCGTCGGATGGGTCTACGTCGCCGCCGCGGCGACGGTTGCGGCTACCGGCTTCTTGTCATGCATTCCACTGGTGAGCGCCGGCAGGCCATTGCGGTGGGGAGCGGGCATCTTCCTCGCGTATGTCAGTGTCCTAGCGGGCGCGAGCGCTCAGTTCGGCGTGCGTGCGCTCCGGACGAAAGAACGCGCCGGGCCGTCGCGAGCTGCGATCGACCTTTTTCCTCCGCTCCTCCTCGTTGCGGGCGGGGTCGCGCTCGCCGCGTTCGGCATCCACAGGTCGATGCTCCTCTACGTCCTCTTCGCATCGCTGGGCGTGGTACTCGGGGTGGCGCACCTCCGCTTCTGGCTCACCCCTCCGGCGCACGAGCGCGCGTGGTTCCTCGCGCACATGAACGGGATGGGGACGTCCTGCATCACCACCATCACCGCGTTCATCGTCGTGAACGCACGGCGCTTCGGCATGCATACGTTCGATCCCGCCCTCTGGGCTGGCCCGATTGCCGTCCTCGCGGTCGGGCTGACGCTCTGGCGCCGGTACTATGCCAGGCGCTTCACGGGGAACGACGCGCGGGGCGGCGCCCTCGATGTCCAGCAAGAGTTGCACACGGACCACCGCCGCCGCGATGCCATTCGTCGCTTGCTGGTCGATGGGGGCGCGCGCCGACCGTAGCCGCCCCCTGCCATTTCCCCCAGTTGCCCAACGCGGTGTTGCGCGCCGGCATCGCATGTTGCGTGCCGTCGGGGTTGGGGGTTCACGAAACCGGCGGAATTCACGGCAAGTGCGCGTGATCGGCCGCCTTTGATGATGCCGGTTTCGGGACCCTTCTCCCGCTCAATACTTAGACTCATTGGGCGGCCTCGCTCCCAATCCCCGATCTCAACCCTTTTTCGGGTCCCGCGACCGCGCCGAACACCTTGGAGACGGCGGCGCGCATCTCCAGCCGCACCGTCGAGTAGTGGTCGCTCATCGCGTCGGTGGCGTGTCCGCACACCGCCTTGCGCACGCTCTTCTCGACTCCCGCATCACGGGCGAGGTCCTGAAACGTTCGACGCATCCCCCTGGGCGAAAGCGTGAACCGAAGGCCAATAGCCGCCGACACGTAGGCGAAGGGCTTGTCGAGCGCGCTCTGGACATGAAGCCCCCGCGCTTCGACGGGAACAGCAGATCGCTTTGCGACCGCCGACCCGTCAGTCGCTCCACGTGCCAGCGCAGCACGTCCATCACGGCTTCGGGCAAACCGAGCTTGTACGCGATTCCCGTCTTCGTCGTATTCATGACGTGCTGTCCAAGCGAGTTCGACCGGCGCACCAGAAGCGCGTTTTCGTTCCAGAGCACGTCGACGCCCATCCCCCGATGCTCTGGCATGGCATCGCAGCTCACCTCGTCACCGGCTATCGGCTCGCGCGCCGGTCGCAGAGGGATCCCGAGGCCGTCCTCAGCCCCGCGGGCAGATTCTTCATCTCGAAGGGATCGAGCGTGAGGAGTCCGAGCCGCTCACGGAAGCCACCCGCGCCATCGATCACGCCCGAGGACGACTCCGGAAAGCGAACCCCGAGCGCGCGCGGCGGGGGAGGGCGGCAATCGGACCGCGGGCTTTCGCTTGGTCGACAAGCTGGCGGAGCTGGGCCTCGATGCAACCGAGGAAGGCATCCTAGGGCTGCTGGCGCTCGACGATGGCGCGCATGGCGGCTTCCCAGACGGCCGTCATGTCCGGGGTCGTGGCGACCGGGGGCAGGGCGTCGATGAGCGCCTGGCCGGTGGGCGTGGACACGATCGTTTTTTTGCGACGCTCGACGTAGCCGCGCTGAAAGAGTGTTTCGAGGAGGGCGTGGCGGGTGTGCCGAGATCCCTGCGTTCGCGCGGGACACCCTCAGTCTTTCCAGTACTGTTCGCGAAGACGCTCGTCGTACGCGACGAGGTTCTTCTTGGTCTTGGTGTGCTTGAGTAGCTCGTTGTCGAAGGCTGCACACAGTAGCCCGGCGGTGAAGGCGTACACCGTCGCGTCGAACGTGGTCGGCT
>DASPUY010000110.1:0-25787 GCA_035622655.1 Polyangiaceae bacterium | reverse complement strand
CTTGAAGTTGCCGGCGATCTCGGGATAGCCCTCGACGTCGGCCACCTTCGCGAAATAGAGGTAGCGCCGATTCGCTTGCGATTCGCCCGCGAACGCCTCCTTGAGATTTTGATGTGTCTTGGTCCCTTGAAGTGATTTGCCTGCCATACCGATCTCCTCTCATCACTGCGAGCCTCTGCGCACGCACGTCGCGCACAGCCCGCGGTAGGTTTTTTCCACCGTCCGAACGGAGAATCCCGGAGCTGCACGCTGGAGACGCCGAGCCGACGCAGCTGTCGGCGCGAGCGTTCCGGCGGCGATGTCGATCACTGCGCCGCACCGTTCACACACGGCGTGATGGTGGGGCGTGCCGTTCGGATCGAAGCGCGCGGCGTCTCCCCGCTTCCCCGGCAAGCGGACGATTCCCGCAAGGCCAGCGCGTGCCAACGCATCGAGGGTGTTGTAAACCGTGGCAAAGCTCATCGACGGGAATTCGCAGCGCAGCCGCTCGAAGAGGTCCTGAGCCGTCGGATGCGAGCTGTCTGCCGCGAAGAGACGCACGATCGCGATCCGTTGCGGCGTGAGCTTCAGCCCCGAACGCCGCAGGTCGCGCAGCATGTCGCTTGCCCGGCTTGCCTGCATTCCCATTGCCTCGACGAGGCTAGTAAGAACCATTATGAATTGCAACAGGTTCTAAACTATGGGGAGCACCGGCCACCGACGAGCGCGAGATCAATCCTTTCGCCGCCGGCCGCCGAGCACGGCGAGCTTCAGGTAGCTGAGCTGACTCATGGCCGCATGCCTGGCGACGTCGAGCTTGTTGGGATCGCGCGAGCTCGGCCGACCCATGAGCTCCCCGGTCTCGTACAGCTCCCTCGATTTGGCCCGCTGCAGTTTGCCGCTGGACGTCTTCGGAAGCGCCCCCGGCGGCAACGCGATCACGTCGTCGAGCGTGAGGCCCATTCCCTCCTGTACGGCGCGGCGAACCTCGGCGACAAGACTGACCGGCTGACCCATCCGCTCCGGGTCCTGGACCTCGAACGCAAGAACGACGCGCTCGCGATCCCGCTCCACTCCGCTCGGATCGCGAGCACCGAACGCCACGACGTTACCCTTGCGCACTCCCGCGACCTTACCCGCCTCCCATTCCATGTCCTGCGGGTAGTAGTTGCGGCCGTTGACGATGACGAGCTCCTTGCTCCGCCCGCAAATGAAGACGTGGCCGTCGCTCATGAACCCGAGATCGCCCGTGCGCAAGAACTGGCCCGCGAAGGCTTCGCGCGTTCGCTCGGCGTCCTCCCAGTACCCGCGCATCACGCTCGGTCCGGCGATCCGGATCTCGCCGATCATGCGCTCGGGAAGTGGCGTGCTGCTCGAGGCGTCGTCTTCGGCAAACACCCGGATGGCGTGCTCGGGAAATGCAGGACCGCACGAGACCAGCCGTACCGCGCTGTCGTCCCCTTGGGGGACGATCTTCGCCTCACCGGTCTCCCACAGCATGGGCCCGTCGACGCTGATCGTTTTCATTCCATCGCCGAGCTCCGAAAACGCAACGGCGAGCGACGATTCGGCCATTCCGTACGAGGGACATAGCGCGCTTTTCCGCAGCCCGATGGGCGCGAATGCCTCCGCAAATGCCTCGAGGGTCTCGGGGCGGATCGGTTCGGCGCCGCAACCGGCGACGCGCCAGGTCGACAGGTTCAGCCCGTCGAGATCGGCGGGGCGGATGCGCTTGATGCACAGCGCGTATGCGAAGTTCGGCGCGAACGCGATGGAGCCGGCGTGGCGAGTCAACGCCTGAAACCATGTGACCGGGCGCTTGAGAAATAAGAGGGATGGAAGATAGACGATGGGAATCCGGTGGAAGAGCGGCGCGAGCACGAAGCCGATGAGCCCCATGTCGTGGTAGAGCGGCAGCCAGGAAATGCCGATGTCGTCGCCGCGGACGTGCAGGCCGTCCTCCATGATGCATTTGATGTTTGCGGCCAGGTTCGCATGCGTCAGCGTCACGCCCTTCGGCCGCGAGGTGGACCCGCTCGTGAACTGCAGAAATGCGACGTCGTCCAGACGAATCCGTTCGCCCTTGAGCGGTTCGCTGGACTCGCGGATACCCTCGATCGCGACGACCTGCTCCAGCGCAGGACACGCGGCCTGAACGGTGCCGAGCAGTCGCTTTATCCTGGCGGTCGTGACGAGGACCCGAGCGCCGCTCTTGGCGACGATGTGTCGCGTGTTGTCGAGATAAGGCTGCAAGTGGGCGACGGGCATCGGTGGATAGATGGGCGCAGGGACGATGCCCGCCCGGATGGCGCCGAAAAAGCACAGCACGAAGTCGTCGTTATTGGGCAGGATGAGGGCGACGCGATCCCCCTTTCGAAGGCCGAGCGCCTGGAGCGCGCCGCCGAAACGGGCGCTCATCCGTTCGACCGCCGTGTACGAAAACGACGCCTCGCTCGTCTCGCTTGCGGCGGCCGGCGGGCGCTCCGATCCCTCACGCACCGACGGGGGGCGGGCCGGCTGGGCAAATCCGGGCACGCCCGTTTCGGGCACGAACCGAAGGCCGCGCGTGGGTTCGGCCTTCGCGGCGTCTTCGATCGCCTGAGGGATGGTGCGAGGAGCCATGGGCCGCTCTCTCCGGCCTCTTACCAGAGCTCCGCGGCCGAACCAAGGTGGAGGCTTTGACTCGGAGGCTCAGTCGGCGCATCATCGTGGCGCATGCCCTTGATCGAGACGGAGGAGGCGGCGCGGCGGCTCGCTCGTGCCATTGCAAGCGATCTGTCCCTTTACAACGAGGACAAGATCGTCAGCGGCATTCAGAACGACAACCTGTTCGAATCGCTTGCCGAAGAGATCGAAGAAGGCCGAGCGCTCTACAAGCGCCGCGTATCGCCTGAGCTCTATCCGCGAAACTTCTACGATCGGGCGCTCGTCGACATTCTCGTCAAGGCAAAGGGGCACATCAAGTCCAAGCTGTGGTGAGCCCCAGGGAGACGGTGCTCGTCGTTCCTCGCGAGGACCGGGGCGCAAGGCTCGATCGCTTCGTGGCGCGCGCGCTGGGCGTCTCGAGGACGGAGCTGAAGCGATGGATCGAAGGCGGCTACGTGACGGTCGAGGGGGCTGCTCGCGCGCCGAGCGCGAGGCTCCGCGAGGGCGACCGCGTTGCGGTGATCGCGTCGCCCTCCCGGATGAGCGAGGCGTTTCCGGAGCCGAACGTCGTTTTCGAGGTGCTGCACGTCGACGACGAAGTGGTGGTCGTCATGAAGCCCGCTGGCTTGGTCGTCCATCCGGGCCACGGCCACAAGAGCGGCACTCTGGTCAACGGGCTGCTTGGCCTCGGCCTATTCCGCGCGAACGAGGACGTCGCATCCGACGACGTGGACTGGCACCTGCGCCCCGGCATCGTACACCGCCTCGATAAGGGAACGAGCGGCGTCATGGTCGTGGCGCGAACGCCTCACGCTCGGGAGACGTTGAAGGCGCAATTCCAATCCCACTCGATCGAGCGCTCCTACGAGGCCATCGCCGTCGGCCGCGTGCAATCGGGCACGTTCGCCACCCTTCACGGGCGGCATCCTCATGATCGGCTGCGATTCACGACGCGCGTCTCGAAGGGAAAGCGAGCGGTCACGCACGTTCGCGCGATCGAGCTTTTCGACGGAGCAACTCACGTGGAGTGCACCCTGGAGACGGGCCGCACTCACCAGATTCGCGTGCATCTCGCAGAAAACGCGACGCCGGTGCTCGGAGACCCCCTCTACGGTTCCGCGACGCCGTCTACAGCAGCGGTAGACCGCGCGGCAAAACACCTGGGCCACCAGGCGCTGCACGCTCGCGTGCTGGGCTTCTCCCACCCACGCACGGGGCAGAGGCTTCGATTCGAGGCACCTGCGCCTGCGGACTTCGTGGAAGCCCTGCTCGCGCTCCGTCGCGGCTGAATCCGCCTCCGCAGAACCGAACGGCGGCCCCGAGATGCCCAGCCGCCCCGGGACGGGCGCCGCGATTCACCCGATGCGTACGCCTCGTTCACCGGGTTCGGGGCCGCCTCCCGCGCCGCTCGAGCGACATACGCAGCGCGACAACGGCCCAGGTCAGCGCCAGCGCGGCCGTGATCAGGGCGATCGTCCAGAAAATCCACGCGGGCGCCTCCCAGCGACCGCGAGCGAGCCCCGGCTCGGGCCGCTCGACGGGCTGCAACCCCGAAGTCCGACCGCTCTCGGCCTGCGCGACGGGGAACGTGGCAATTTCGTCGTGGACCGGTGCGCTTCGCAAGGGCCTGCGCCAGTCTCTACCGGGCGGCGCAACTCCCGGCAAACGCCTGCGGGCGTTTTGACAGAGGCCCCGAGACCGTGCGACACGCTCTTTGCGCGCATGCAGCAGGCCCAGGGCAACATTTCGACGAACTCCGCGGACGTCGAGCTCCTCGCCATGGCGCAGGATGCACACCGAAAGCTCCGCGACGCGATCGCCGTCCGGGTCGTAGGGCAAGACTCCGTCGTCGAGCTCATGCTCGTGGCGCTCCTTGCCCGCGGTCATACCCTGCTGGTCGGCGTGCCCGGTCTCGCCAAGACCTTGCTGGTCGCGTCTCTCGCAGAAGCGCTGGAGCTCTCGTTCGGTCGCGTTCAGTTCACGCCCGATCTCCTGCCCGCCGACATCACGGGCACCGACGTGCTTCACGAAGAGGCCGATTCGACGGGCTTTAGCCGGCGCGTCGTGCGCTTCCTGCCCGGGCCGATATTCCACAATCTGGTGCTCGCCGACGAGATCAACCGCACGCCTCCCAAGACCCAGGCGGCGCTATTGCAGGCGATGCAGGAGCGACGCGTGACCATTGGTACGCGAACGCATTCGCTGCCGGATCCATTCTTGGTCTTTGCAACGCGAAACCCGATCGAGCAGGAGGGGACCTATCCGCTTCCGGAAGCTCAGCTCGATCGATTCTTGCTCGAAGTCCACGTCGACTATCCGAGTGTCGAAGAAGAACGCGAGATTGCCCGGCGCACGACCGGCGTTCAGGTCGCCCGCGTTCCACGCGTGCTCACGAGCGAGGAGGTCTGCTCGCTGCAAGCGCTGATTCCGCGACTGCCCGTGACCGACGCCGCGGTCGCTCTGGCAGTGGCCTTGGGCCGTGCGACCCGTCCGAACGACCCGAAAGCCCCGAAAGACGCCCGCGAGCTCGTCCGCTTCGGGGCAGGCCCCCGCGGTCCTCAGGCCCTGGTGCTCGCGGCAAAAGCACGGGCCGCACTGAGGGGCGAGGCCGCCGCGGATATCGACGACGTCCGGGCTCTTGTCGTCCCCGTGCTAAGGCACAGGCTCGTCCTGAGCTATCGGGCCGAGGTGGCCGGCGTTCGCGATCTCGACGTGCTCGAACGGGTGGTCCGTTCCGTGGGATGATGGGCGCAGGTCCGATGGCCGACCGCCGCCCCAAGGAAGCCGAGGACGCGGGGCTGCCCGAGAGGGAGGAACGAAAGGGCGGGGACGTTCCGGTTCGAAACGGGGCCCGCCCCCAAGGGGGAAGAGAGGAGGCGCAGGGCCAGACCGTCGCCGTGGGATCCTCCGGGTCGGCCGTGACGGGTTCGGGAGCCGCGGGGCCGGCGGCCACGGGATCGACGGCCGGACCGTGGCGCAGCTACAAGGAAGTCGTCGCCCAGCTCGCGGAACGGATCGTGGAGGCCCAGAAGCCGATCCGCGTTCTCCAGGCGTTGCGATGGGACGAAGGAATCGAAGAGCAATTTCGCAAGATGCGTCCGCGGGGCCTCCCGAAGGTCGACGCAGCCTACTACGAGAAGGTCGATCTCGGATTCGATCCCCGAACCAAAGCGGAGGAGTTCGAGGCGATCGCACGCGACATAAGGCGCGCGCTCGGGGAGACCGACTCGATCGGCCTCATCATGTTGGCGACGGCGCTCGAATATCGCGACGTGGTCCACATGCTCGCGGCGCGCGGCACACCAGTGTTCTACGCGTCGTCACGCAGGCTGTACGGGTCGCCCAAGGACAAGTTTCCCGATGGCCGGTCCACCGTTCGCGATCTCGGGCGGTTGCTTTACGGAATACTGACCAACGTCGACGAATGGGCGTATCCCGTGACCCGTCCTGCCTACCCACGGGATCTCGACGCGACCGAGGCCGCCCGACAACTGAGCGAAAGACTCGGCGCATACTTCGGCGACGCGCGCGTGCGAGTGGAGCCGGATGACGGAATCCTGGCCGACGCGGCGGCGGGCAGTGACTACGTCAAGGTTCGAACCGGAGCGAAGTTCAGCGCGCGCGACATCGATATCCTGGAGGTCCACGAAGGCTGGGTCCACGTGGCTTCGTCGCTCAACGGCCAGGCGCAGCCCGTCGCGAAATGGCTGGCCAAAGGACCCCCGCGGACCGCCGCGGCTCAGGAGGGGCTCGCCGCGCTGGTGGAGATGTTCACCTTCCGCACGCATCCGCGTCGCGCGAGGCGGCTGAACGATCGAATCCTCGCCGTCGACAAGGCGGAGGATGGCGCCAGCTTTCTCGAGGTGTTCGAGTGGTTTCGAACCGAGGGGTACGACGAAGACGAGTGCTTCAACAGCACGCGCCGAGTTTTCCGTGGAGGGATGGTCGAAGGAGGGGCGCCCTTCACGAAGGATGCGTGCTACTGCAAGGGCGTCGTCCTCAACTACGCTTTCATCCGTAGCGCGATACAGCACGATCGGGTCGACTTGATCCCTCTGCTGTTCGTGGGAAAAGTGGCTCACGAGGATATCCCCGTCCTCGCGCGACACGTTTCCGACGGAGTGGTGCGCTGCCCGCAGTACCTGCCACCCATGTTTCGCGACCTCAACGGGCTCGCCGTTTGGATGGCCTACTCGACGTTCTTTTCGCAGCTCGGAGGCGAGGCGATCGCCGAGCACTACGCACGGCTTTTCAACTGCGAGACCTGACCCTGGCGTGCCGCGGGCGCACCGGTGGAGCACGGCGCGCGACGGCGTCAGCGCGCCTGAAACGTCGGTTTACGCTTCTGAGTGAAGGCCGCGATCCCGTCCCGAGCGTCCTGAGTCGAGACGATGCGTTGCTGCAGCTCGCGCTCGAGAGCGAGCCCCTGCTCCAGACTCGACTCGAGGCCGCTCTGAACTGCCCGCTTGATGCTGCCCACCGCCAGGGCGGCCCGCGTGGGCGGACAGAACTCGTGAGCGTAATCCATGGCGCGCCTGAGAAAGGCGTCGTTTGTCTCCGTTTCCCACACCTTATGGACCAATCCTGTCGCGAATGCCTCGTCGACGGAAAGCTTCCGGCCTTCGACCAAAAGCTCGATCGCACGCGCCTTGCCGATCGTGCGCGCAAGCCGCTGCGTGCCGCCCGCGGCGGGCACGAGGCCCAGCTCCACGTCCGGCAGGCCGATCTGGAACCCGCCCGCCCGGGCGATTCGAAGATCGCACGCGAGCGCGAGCTCGAAGCCGCCGCCAAGACAGTGCCCGTTGATCGCGGCGATCACGAGCTTCGGCGTGCTCTCCAGCCGGAGGAGCGTCTCGCTTGCATGCAGGGAAAAGTAGTAGGTGAAGCTCTCGTCGGCCTCTTTGAGCATGTTCACGTTCGCGCCGGCGCAGAAGTACTTGTCGCCGTGGCCGGTGACGATGATGACGTGAACGTCGTCGTCGAAGCGCGCCTCAAGAATGCTGGCGTCGAGCTCCTTGATCATTTCGTGGGTGTAAGCGTTGACGGGCGGCTCGGTCAGCGTCATGAGCGCGACCCCCTTGTCCGTGGCGTAGTTCACCAGCGTGCCCATATCGCCTCGTTCGACGTGCCCCGCTCGACGTAGGCGCCAGGGTGACCCAATCCACCTGGCGCGACGACCGGGGGGTCTTAGACTTATTTACGATGGGGCGCAAATCTGCTTCGCCGAGGACGGGAGTATGTGCTGCGGCCGCCTCGTGGCTGCTGACAGCCCTGCTCGTACAGTCGATGTCGATTGCGGGAATCGACGCCGGGGGCGCCGCACGAGAGCTCGAGGAGCGAATCGAGCTCCAGCTCAGGCAGCGTCACAACCCCCCGATCATCCAGGAGCCGGAGCGGACGCACGAAGACTCGATCGAGCCGTGGGAGCTGGTGAGCGTCTGAGCAGCGCGTTCGTACTGCTGTGCTAAACGGCGGTAGATGGACGCGGCTCGACTGCGCACGGAAATCAAGGAGCTCATCGTTACCGAGCTCAATCTCAAGGGTCGCCTTCCGCAAACAATCGAGGACGAGATGCCGCTGTTCGGAGCCGGCCTCGGTCTCGACTCGCTGGATGCATTGCAACTGGCGATGTCGATTGAAGAGAAGCTCGGCGTGCGGATTCCAGAGGGGGAAGAAGCGCGGGAGATCTTCAGGAGCGTGCGTGCAATCGCGGATCACGTCGCGAAGGTTCGCGGGGCGTGAAGCCGCGATTGTGGGTCACCGGGCTCGGCCTCGTGACTCCGCTCGGGGTGGGCGTCGAAGCGACATGGTCGGAACTGATTCGCGGGCGGAGCGCGATCGGCCCGATCCGGCTCTTCGACGCGTCCGCACAGCGCGTCGGCCGAGCGGCGGAGGTGGGGGAGGTGGCCGTCCCTCGCGAACCTCGTGGAGCCTGGTCGCGCACGAGCGCGATGGCTCTGCTGGCTGCCCAGGAGGCGCTGGCGATGGCCCGGATCGAGCCGGCCCGCACCCGCGTCGGCCTAGTCGTGGGGGGGACGACGGCGGGTATGTTCGAAACGGAGCAACTCCTCGCCCGCCTTCACGCGGAGCCAGAGGACGGCGAGCGACTCGTCGATCTGCTTTCGCATCCCTTGACGTCGACCGGAGATTGCCTCGAGCGGCGCCTCGGACCGTTCATTCGAGTGCGATCGCTGTCCAGCGCCTGCTCCAGCGGCGCAAACGCGGTCGTCGTGGGAGCCGCGTGGCTTCTTTCGGGCGAAGTCGACGCCGTGGTGGCGGGTGGGTGCGACGGCCTTTGCCGGCTGACGCTGAGCGGGTTCAATTCGCTCGGTGCGATTGATCCCGAGACTTGCCGACCGTTCGACCGCAGGCGTCGGGGCACCATCCTCGGCGAAGGGGCCGGGTTCCTGGTCCTGGAGCAGGCGGGCCGAGCGAGTGCGCGTCTCGCCGATCCGGTCGCGGAGCTTTCGGGGTGGGCGCTCGGCTGCGAGGCCCATCACATCACGAATCCAGCTCCCGACGGCCATGCCATGGCGGGCGTCATCCATCGCGCTCTCGCTCGCGCTGGACTCTCGCCTCGCGACGTGGACTACGTCAACGCACATGGCACGGGAACCCTGGCGAACGACGCGATGGAGGCTGCCGCGCTGGCGCGAGCCCTCGGTGCGGAGATCGATCGAGTTCCCGTGTCGAGCTGCAAAGGTCAGATTGGCCATACGCTCGGCGCCGCAGGGGGTATCGAAGCAGCGCTCACGGCCCTGGTCGTGGCGAGACGGGTGCTCGTCCCGACCGCGGGTCTCGACGAACCCGACGCAGCGCTGGGTCTCGTTCATGTCCCGCATGTCGGGCGCGCCGTCCCCCGTGTTCGAGCGGCGCTCTCGAACGCGTTCGGCTTCGGAGGAATGGGCACCGTTCTGGTCTTTACCGAGCCCGCCGCGGCGGCGGCACGGAAATCGCCCTGGCAGGAGCGCGGTGACGACCCCGGGCACGAGACCGAGACCGGGGTCGTCACGGGGGTATCGGTCGCCGGCGCCCTGGGCTTGCTCGGAGCCGAAGCTTGCAGCGAGCTTCCGGAGCTTGCGCCCCGGGAAAACCCCGCAGGCCTCGACCCGGACGAGCACCTCGACGGCGATCGAGCGCGCCGGCTCGATCGGACGGCTCGGCTCGCAGCCGTGGCCGTCGAGCGGGCGCTCTGCGATGCCTCGGCCAGTGCCGGAGATGTGGGGCTCGTGTTCGGGAGCGCCTTCGGCAGCGTCGACGATTGCGCGAGGTTCATGCACCGCATCGCGACCAAGGGTGTCCGCGCAGCGAGCCCGGCCGATTTCCCCAACCTCGTTCCGAGCTCTCCGGTGGGACATGTCTCGATCTATTCCCGAATGCATGGCCCCGCATTCATGACGGCGAATCTCGCGACGAGCGGCGAGGACGCGTTCGCGCAGGCCCTGCAGCTGGTCTGCGCGGGCGAAGTCGATCGTGTCGTGGCGTGTTCGTCCGAGCTCCGCAGCGAGATCGTCGAGCGGGCGTTCGCACCCCTCTTCGACGGGCTGCGATCGAGCGCACGCCATAGCGATCTCGCCGCCGCAATCGTCGTCGAATCCCGGACCGAGGCGCGCAGCAGGGGGGCTCGGGTGCTCGCCCGAATAACGCAGGTGCTCGAGTGGCGCGGCGACGGCGCCGGCGCCGGCGCGGCGATTCGCGGCCCGAACAGCGCCCGCCCGCAGGTGATCTGCGCCCGCTCGGAGGACCGGGTCGAAGACTTCGTCTCCCGAACGCCGTGGCGGTCATGTCAGCGGTGGTTTTGCTCGCGCACTTTGGGCGAAAGCGGCGCGCTCGGAGCTGCAGCGATCTGCGTCGCGGCCGCCCGGCTAGGGGCTGGTCGCGTATCCGAGGCCCTGGTCGTCGGGCTTGCGCCGGGTCGCGGCTACGCGATCGTGCTCGGCGCGCCATGAAGCGCCGTCCGGTGCCCTCGCTCAGGCCAGTTCTTTTCGCTCAGCCCCTTGCCGCGCTGGCGACGGCCTGTGCAACGACACAGCCGTCGGCGTGGCTTCACCCGACCCAGCAGCAATGGGGGGAAGCACGGGCCGTATGGCAGGGGCTGATGGCCGCACAATCGCACGCTCCTTACGTGGCGGCGGTCGCCACGACGATGCGCGATGCGCGGAGCGGTCGAACGGTCGACGGCAGGGGGGCGATCGCCATCGCTCCAGGCGAAGCCGTTCGAATGATCCTCGTCGGTGGAGCCGGCGCAACCGTCCTTGACGCTTGGGTTACCAGGAAACGATGGCGAATCGCCGTTCCCCCGCTCGACGTCGTGAAGCGCGGCGGGGCCGAGGATCCCGACGGCTTGCCCGTGGGATTCCTGCGATGGTGGTTCGTCACTCCGCACGACGGCGTCCTCTTCGCCGCGTCCCTCGGGCCGTCGGGCGACCGCTGGCTGCTGCGCGACCGAGAGGCGGTCATCGACTTCGGCATCGCGTTCCGGCAGGGCCGCAGGCGTGTCACCGCGACGCGGCGATCCCCTGGACACGCCGAGCGTATCGAAGAGGTGGGAAACGGGCCATCGCCGCTCGCGGCCGCGGTTGGTGACCATGTGACCTACGTCGACGAAACCACGGGGCTGAGAGTCACCGTTGCGGTCGAATCGATTGCGACGGCGCCACCCGATCCGGCGGCGTTCGAAAACCCGGATCATGACGGAGGAGGGACGTGAGCTCCGTCGCCGTCATCGCGTTCGGCGCCGTCTCCGCGCTGGGCGAGGGCAGGGCCGCCGTCTGCGCAGGGAAACCGGGATCAGTCGCACGCATCGCAGTCGCGCGCGATCCCGAGCTGGAGCGAGCGGGTCTGGCACGGCCTTTTGCGGCGCGCGCTCCGATCGGCGAGTCCGAAGATCGGATCGAAGTCTTGCTCGAGCGTGCGATGAACGCGTGTGCGCAGGATCTGGATGCCGTCCGCCCTCGATGGCGGCGGGATCGGGTCGGTCTCGTGCTCGGGACATCGAGCGGCGGCATGCGCGCGGCCGAGAAAATGTTCGAGACGCTCGAGCGCGGCGAGCGCGTCTCCCACGCCGAGACCGCCACCTATTTCGGCCCGATGGCGCGCGCCGTGCGTCGCTCGGCTGTCACCTTCGACCCGTGTGTCCTCGTTCTTGCAGCGTGCGCGTCGGGCACACTGGCGGTCGGGCTCGGCAAGCGCTGGCTGGAGCGTGGCTCCTGCGATCTGGTCCTCGTCGGGGGGTTCGACGAGGTGACCGTCTTGGTGGCTGCGGGGTTCGAAGCGCTTCGCGCGACCACGGCTTCACCCCCGCCGCGACCCTTTCGCGCTGGCCGCGATGGAATGGCGCTCGGCGAAGGAGCAGCCGTGCTGGCCCTGGCGACGGACGAGAGCGAAGGCGTGCGCGCCTTCGTCTCCGGTTTCGCTCTCGCATCGGACGCCGTCCATCTCACGGCGCCGGATCGCGACGGCCGGGGGCTGGCTCTGGCTGCCGGCCATGCGATGAAGGAGGCTGGAAACCCGCCGATCGATCTCGTGAGCGCCCACGCGACGGCGACCGTTCTCAACGATGCGGCCGAGCTGCGCGGCCTGGCGTCGGCGCTGGGCGTCGCACGGTTTCACGATGCCGTCTTTCATCCGTTCAAAGCTCAGATCGGCCACGCGCTCGGCGCGGCCGGAGCGCTCGAGATGCTTGCCGCGATCGATGCGATCGAACGTGGAATATTGCCAGCGTCGGCGGGCGAAGGTCCGATCGATCCGGAGTCGCCGCCGCCCCGACTGCTCACCCGCTCGATTTCGGGACGCCCGAGGTGCGTGCTCAAGGTGTCGTCCGCCTTCGGAGGAGCCAATGCCGCCGTCGTCGTCTCCGACCGCCCGGCTGCGCGTCCCGACCGACGACGTGGATGCGCCTTTCTCGAAAGCGCGGTCGCCATCGACCGCGAAGCCCCCCTCGAGGAGCTGAGCGCGCAGCTCGGCTTGCCCGTCGAGCGCGTGGCGCGCGGCGATGCCCTGGTGCGACTGGCGCTGACTGCCGTCGCGGCCCTCGGGGCGATCCACGGACCCCTGACAGGATCGGGGATCATCGTCGGGACTGCGCTCGCCACGGTCGAAACCAACGCGGTCTTCGCGGCACGGCTGCGCCAGCGCGGAGCGTCCGCCGCCGAGCCTCGACGTTTCCCGTACACCTCGCCGAACGCGGTTTGCGGGGAATGCTCGATTGCCTTCGGACTCACGGGCCCCGGATTTTCGGTCGGAGGAGGGCTTCACGCCGCCCTCGAAGCACTTGCCTGCGGCGCGTTGCTCGTCGAATCCGGAGACGCCGATCGCATGGTGGTCGTCGCTGTCGACGAGGCCGGACCGGTCACCCGCGCCCTCACTGGGACCGAGATTCGCTCAGGAGCCGTTGCCGTGCTGCTGACGCGTCACTCGACGGCGGCCGCGCGTGCTCGGATCGGGGCCATCAGCCTCCGGCGCGGTCGCCCCTCGGGGCGCCCCGGCGAGGGTGAGTCACCTGGAAGCGGGGCCGGCCACGCCGCGCTTCTGCCGCTCACTTCCGATGTTCTTCCGCGGGAGCTCGCGTGCCTCGCGGCGCCCGAGGTCACCGCACGAGTGGTCCTCGATCCGGTTTGACAGTTCGACATCGTGCCATCCGGCGGCGCGCGGTCGGTGCCAACATGACAATGACCGGCTCCGCGGCCAAGACGTCCAGCGCCGAAGATCGCGACGATCCCAGGGCCGGCCACTCCGCACGAGCTGGGCCCGCAAGTTGCTTTTCCGCCGACGTCCGTCCCGTCCCATGTCTCGGGTTCGCCTCCAGCTGGCCGGTTTCGTTCTTGCGCTGACCGCGGTCGGTTGCTCGAGAACCTACATCCCCAACACCGATGTCGAAGACACGGGAGAAAACCGCGGAATCATCTTGTTCTGCGAGCGCTATCGGCATGCCATCGAGGAGAAGAACGTCGGCGAGCTCCTCAGGCTGATGAGCCCCGGCTATTTCGAGGACGGAGGCAACACGCGGTCCGAGGACGACGCCGACTACGACCGGATCCGCGAGTTTCTCACGGGACAGTTCCTCCGGACGACCGGTATCCGCTACGAGATACGCTATCGTCACGTCACGTTGACCCAGAACAGCCATATTTTCGTCGACTACACCTATGCGGCCGCATGGAAGGTTCCCGGCGTGAAAGGGGACGAGTGGCACCACGAGGTGGCCGACAATCGGCTGGATCTGGTGCGCGACGGAGATTCATACAAGATCGTCAGCGGGATGTGACGGCCCCTTCGGCGCGGCGCGCCCGTGTTTCCTGAAGCCCGAATGCCCGCGTTCACCCTCGCTCACGTCTCGGACCTGCACGTATCCGCGTTCGGCGACACACTTCATGATCGCACGCGTCTCGTCAAACGCAGCGCGCGCCCGGTTGAAATCACCGAGACCCAGTTCGAGACGTGCTGGGAGGAGGCCGATTGGCGCGTCCTGCGCCGACGCAGCACGAAGAAGAGCGACGTCGTGCTCGTCGATCCGGACGGCTATTCGCACTCGGTGCCGAGCATTCGTGAGACGGGCGGATTGCTCGACGCCGTCGAGCGCGCCGCAGCCAAGGCGTGCCGGCTCGAGGCGCGGCGCGCACGCACCCTTTCCCGGTCCCCGCCGAGCGAAGGCGCGCTCGCTTCGATGCTGGAGACCACCCCGAAGAACGTCAATCTTCGCTGTCTGCTGGGCGCGCGCGCTGTGGAAAAAAGCAACGTCGATGCAGTCGTCATCACGGGCGACTGCACGGACGACGGAGACGGGTGGGAGCTCGTCGAAGCAGCGTTTCGAAGCTGGCTCGACCGAGGCAACCTGTTCATCATTCCCGGCAACCATGACCTCTACCTTTTTCCGATTGCGAGCAGCGCAAGGCCTCGCCCGACGCATGCGAGCAAGCGCGAGCGATGGCGAGCCGTCGTGGCGGGAACCGGGCTCGTGCTCGACCCCTGCGGCGCCTGGAAACGGGTGATCGAGCGCGCAGATGCCATCCTGGTTGGACTCGATTCATGCGCTCAGCGGCAGCGGACTTTCTTCCGCCAGAACGGCGCCATCGGTCCTGCGCAACTCGAATGGTTGCAAAAGCTCGGGAAGACGGCCGAATGGCGCGCGTTCAGGCATCGGATCGTCCTGTTCCATCATCACGTCGTTCCGGTGCCGCTCGGAGTGGGCAAGCGGGCGCCGACGGAGATCGGGATGCGTCTCGACGACGCCCGCGCGGTCGCGGCCGTTCTTGCGGAGGTGAAAGCGACCCTGGTGATGCATGGCCATCGCCATATCAGCGAAAGGCGCAATCCTGCAGGCCACGACTTCGAGCTTCTGGCGGCGCCGTCGCTGACCCTCGGATGCAAGAGCGGCGACGCTCCGTCGTTTTGGCGCATCGAGCTCGACGGGCGTGTGCACGCCGCTCGCGTGCGTGTTCCGGTCGAGGCGGTCGAACAGGAGAACGACCCGGGGACCGATCCCCCCCCGCCTCCGCGCACGAGCGCTTGACGGTCAGTCTGCGCTCGCTTCCCCGTCCGGAGACCCGGTGCCGTCGTCCTCCGAATCGGCCGCCGCGTCCGTAACAACGGCGCTGCTCGACGAGGAGGAGGGCGCGAGCCATGCACAGGCCCCGGTCACCGGGGCCTGCACCAACGAGCAATCGCCACTGTTGATCGCAGCGACGCATGCGTTGACGCTCGCTTGCCCTGGGTCGGGCACCGCTAGCCCGTGCAAGCACGCGACCTGGTAGTAGCGGATGCACGCGTCGACGGCGCTTCCGGACGTGTCATAGGGCGGCTCCAAGCTGATGCCGCAGGCGGGCGCTTGTCGGCAGCGTGCTTCCTCGATCGAGCGGCACTCGTTGACACCGACCGCGCCGTTGCCGCAGGCACCCGCGCCGAAGATCGCCCCGGTCGCGGGAAAAACCGCGAGCCACAAGACGACGCGCGGACGCAACATCTGGCGAGCGCTCGTACTACGCCCGGCGTCGATCCACCAATTTCGATGCAGCCGCCACTCTCCCGGTGACCGGAGCCGTCCGAACGAGAGATGCTAACAAGCCTGCAATGAACCTGGTCGACCGAGTTCGCGCTGCGGTTTTCGCGGCCTTTCAGGCTGCCGCGCTGGAGCTTGGGTCACCCGCGCCCGGGGCCGACAACGGATGGGTCGTCGAACGGCCCAAGCGTCCCGAGCATGGGGACCTGGCCACCAACATCGCGATGACGACTGCGAAACTCCTCGGCAGGCCGGCCCGCGTCGTGGCCGAGGCGGTTGCTCGCGCCCTTGCCGGTAGCGAAGTGGTCGCCTCCGCCGAAGTGGCGGGGCCCGGGTTCATCAATCTTCGCCTCCACCCGAGGATCTTCCAGCAGGTCGTCTTCGACGTCCTCGGCGCGAGCGCGGCGCCGCCTTCGACCGGCGTCTCCGAGGTCCCGCGTACGAACGGGTGGGGGCATGCCCCCGCAGCCACGCGAGAGCGCATCGACATCGAATTCGTGAGCGCGAATCCCACGGGCCCGGTAACCGTGGCCAGCGGCCGCAACGCCGTGTTGGGCGACGCCGTCGCGCGGCTCCTCGAGGCGACGGGCCATCGGGTGACACGCGAGTACTACATCAACGACCGGGGCAATCAGGTACGGGCGTTTGCGGACAGCGTACGAAGTGCAGCGCAGGGACGTGAGCCTCCCGCTGACGGCTACCGCGGAGCCTATGTCGCGGAGCTCGCCACGTGGCTCGATGGGGTCGACCGCGAGGCGCTGCGTGGCAACGACCTCGACGCCCTCGGCCGCATCTGCGTCAGCTGGATGCTACGCGGAGTGCCCGGGTCCAGGACGTTGCCCGGAATCCGGCCCAGTCTCGCCGACCTGCGCGTGCATTTCGACGTCTGGTTCAGCGAGGAATCTCTCTATCGATGGGGCGCCGTCCAAGCCGTGATGCGCAAGCTCGAAGAGGGCGGCTTTCTCGTGCGGAAGGACGGCGCCCTTTTCTTCAAAGCGCCTGAGGGAGCCATCGAGGACAAGGATCGAGTGCTCCAGAAGAGCAACGGAGAATGGGCGTATTTTGCCTCGGATGTCGCCTACTTCGCCGACAAGATTGAACGTGGATACGATCGGTTGATCAACGTGCTCGGGGCCGACCATCACGGCTACGTTGCGCGCGTGCGCAACGCCCTCAAAGCGCTGGGACTGCCAGAGGATCGCTTCGAAGCCCTTCTCTATCAGCTCGTGTTCATCACGCAGGGTGGCGAAGCGGTGAAAAGCAGCAAACGGGCGGGAAACGTCGTCACGATCGACGAAATCATGGACGAAATCGACGAGGCGGCCGCTCGCCGCGGCGCCGGCGCCGATGCACTCCGTTTCTTCTTCCTCTCGCGCAGCGCAAGCTCGAACGTCGACTTCGACATCGACCTTGCCAAGCGGAGCAGCCTGGATAACCCGGTCTTCTATGTCCAGTACGGCTACGCCCGCCTGTGTTCGATCCAGCGCAAAGCACACTCACTTGGGTTGGCCGCGACGCCGTCCACGGCTGACTTTCGGAGGCTCGTGCATCCGGACGAGCTTTCGATGTGCCACTTGCTTGCGGACTTTCCCGGAGTGGTGGAGGAGGCCGCACGACAGCGAGAGCCGCATCGAATCGTTTTTTACGTTCAGGAGCTTGCGCGCCGATTTCAGAGCTACTTCACCCGCCTCAAGGTCGAGCAGGATCCCATCTTGCCATCGGCCACGGTTCGCTCGCGTCCGGGGTGGGAGTCTTCGTGGGACTTCGACAAGACTCGCGCGCGGCTCTTGTGGATCCAGGCCATCCGTATGACGTACTCGCAGGCGCTCGATCTCGTTGGGGTGTCGGCACCCGATCGGATGATTCGGCCGCCGAGCGACGTCGAAGCCGAAGACCCGGTTGCGGGCGAGGAAGCCGACTGAAGGTGCGTGCAGGACAGCGGAAGGATCTCGAGAAGTTGGCCTCGCTCTTCGGGTCGGGTTACGCAAAACTAGACATGGTGACGACGGAACCGGGTCTACGCAATCTCGATCAGCTGCAAGAGCAGGACGATCGCGTGATGCCGCGCATCGCGACACTCGCGCTCGTCGTCTTGGGCGGGGCCAGCGTGGTGTTCGCGGCCCTCGCGCTCGGCGGTCGCGTGAGTCAGCCGCAAGCGCCGAAGAGCGACCCCCTTGGAGAGCTTCTCTCGCGGCGCGGAGCGGCCCCCGGTTCGGACGTCAAGCCGACGGATCTGCGTCCCAAGGACGTGACTTTCCCCCAGATGCTCAGTGACGAACCCCGGCCGACGACCGCGCTGGCTGCGGTGCGTCCGTCAGGGACAGCTTCAGCGCCCTCCGCCGTGGTTTCCCTGGCCCCAGTTTCCCCCTCCGCAGTTTCCCCCTCCGCAGTTCCCTCCGCCCCCGTTTCCCCGGCACAGCCGCCGCCGCCGACCGATCGGCTTCCGGTGGTCCCGCTGCCGGCGCAGGCGGTTCTCGAGGCGACGCCCATCGTCACACGACCGCGCGATGCACTGATGAAGGCCGCCGCCGAGGCCGCCCAGATCACCAGTCCGTCGACGGGGGTCGATGCGGCGCCCGAAGGCCATCCGGGTGGGTACCAGCTTCAGGTCTCCAGCTTTCACACCCAGGCCGAAGCCGAGGCATTCGCCGAACAGCTGCGGGCCCGAGGCCATCGCGCCTATGCGATCGAGGCGCGCGTGCCGGGTCGCGGGACCTGGTACCGCGTCCGCATCGGGCCGTTCGGAACGCAGCACGCAGTCATGCAGTACCGGGCAACGTTTGAAGCTCGTGAGCATGTCGTTCCGTTCGTGGTGCCTCCGGACTCCGGCGACAAAGTGCGCCAGGAATGATTGCTCCGTTCTGGTCGGTCGCGCTCCTGTTCGCGGCTGCGGCACCCTTCGTCGTTGCTGGGCTGGGGGACCTCGTCGAGAAACGGTGGCGTAACCGAACGCTCGCCGCGATTGCTCGGGCCGGCCTTCAGCCGATGGACCCGCGTCATGATGATCCTCGATAGGGACAACCCACGACGTAGCTGCGGTGGTATAAACAGTGCAGCTGCGTGGTCCATGGTGATGGTCCGCGCCGTTGCACGCGCATCGTCGACAGGCGGGGCACTGCTGTGGCCCGCGGCGCACCCGCCCTGGTGCTCGGGTATCCTTTCTCCTCTCGCAACTTTCACTGCGTCACGGTCGCGGCTCGCAGCGGGCGCCGTAGCGAGCTGAGGTCGGGGTGAACATCGATGGCACGACTGTTCGGAATCATCGGTAACCGTCCGGATCTCGCGGCGCGCGTTCTCGCTTTCGAGGCCGACGCGCTGCGCGCCCGTTCGAGCGGAGCCCCCTTCGGTTGGGGCCTCGGGTTCTACCAGGGCGGGGAAGTGCTCATGCGTCGCAGGCCCATCGACGAGAGGCGGGAGCTCGACGTGGCCAGGCTCGCTTTCGACGTTCGCGCCGACCTCGTCATCGGGCACGTGAGGCACGCGACCGTCGGAGCGCTTCGGACCGAGAACACACATCCGTTTCGTTACCGCCAGTGGCTTTTTGCCCAGACGGGGACCGTTTCCGAGTTCGAACGGGTTCGTGAACGCCTCGTCGCGAGCGTCCCGGATTTCTTGCGTGGCGACATCCGCGGCGACACGGACGCCGAGGTCGTCTTCCATGTGTTTCTGTCCTTTCTTCACGATGGCGGCCTTTTGAACAACGGGCCCATCGACGCGGGGCTCATCCGGGAAGCCCTTCGTTCCAGTCTGGCGGTCATCGACGGAATGACCGCCGAGGTGGGGGCGGCTCCTTGCAAGCTGAACATTTTGGTGGCCAACGGGAACGCCATCGTCGCCGTCAACCGCAGCGACGCGCAGATGCGCTTGCGAACGTTCAGCGGAAAGGGTGACGCAGAGCTCGTCATCGGCGACGATCCTCAGTTGAGGCGCAAGGTCCCGGAGCTCTCGCGTTTTCATTTCTCGATCGCAGCAAGTGACTTCGACGAGGCCGTTCCGAGCGGGCGCTGGAGACCTGCGCCGGAGTGTGCCCTCGTGACGATGTCGCGTGACGACGAGCCGCGAATCGAGGCCCTCTGACGTTCGGACCTCTCACTGCGGCGCTTCTCACCGTCGCCGGTTGCGCCGCCGCAGGCGGGACCTTCCCCGGCCCGGCGAGCAACGAAAACGCTGCCAGACGCCCGGACGGAGTCGTGCTGGAGCCCTCGGCCGCCCTGCCGGCCCCAATCGAACGAGGAGGGACCCAGACGATCATGTCGCTTCGCGAGCCGGAGGATCGCGCGTCCGTGGCGCAGCTCGTGCAAGCGTTCTTCGAGGCTTGGCAGGACGCGTCCCTGGATGCTCTGCTCGCGCTGCTGGCGCCCGACGCCGGCCCCCTCGAAGGCCGGAGTCGTGGGCGCGGCGCCCTGGCCGAACTCTGGCGGCAGCGCCTGCAGGCTCACGAATACTCTCGGTTGCTCGGAGTCGAGCTCGTGCGCCCCGAGCGTATCGCGCGCTGGACCTGGGACCAGCTCGAGGCACCGCTCGCTCCGGCTCGTCCCGTCGACATGCAGCCCGGCGAGGTCTACGTGCGCGTGCCGATCGAAGCGACTCACATCGGCGGCGAACGTCTGTTCGGCGACGTCGCCGTCATGGTGCTTCGTCGTGTCGGTGGCGGGCTGCGCATCGCTTCCTACGGCGAACTCGAACCATGACGGGGATGGCGGCCGGGCTCACGCTTCGAGCCCGAAGCGCCGGCGGTCGACGTGGAGCGATCGACAGATCGCCTGCAGAACTGCGTCGGTCCGTCGAGCGCTCTCTTCGAGTGGGCCGCTCGTGTCGATCACGTAGTCGGCAGCTGCGATTTTGAGCGCCATCGGCAGCTGCGACCGTATCCTCGCGAGGGCGTCACGCTCCGAAGCTCCTCCGCGCGCGCGTACCCGCGCCAGCTGCACGTCTTCCGGACACGCGACGACCACGAGGGGACGAAAGCGATCCGCGGATCCGCTCTCGACGATGAGTGCCGCCTCGTAGCATCCGAGCGGCTCACCAGCCGCAGACAGCCCCGCGGCGAGCTCCCCGACACGCCGTCGAATGCGGGGGTGGATCAAGGCGTTGAGCCGGCGTCGCGCCTCGTCGTCGGCGAAAACGATCCGAGCGAGCGCCGGTCGGTCGAGCGTACCGTCCTGAGCGAGAATCGCCTGCCCGAAAGCCGCCACCACCTCTCGCAGCCCGTCCGTTCCCGGAGCCACCACCTCGCGCGACAGCTCGTCAGCGTCGATCACGGGAAGCCCACGGCTACGCAGATGCGCCGCCACCGTGCTTTTGCCCGTAGCGATGCCGCCCGTGAGGCCGAAGAGATGCACGTTCGCGCTTCGGCTATACAATCGAACTCCGCCGGATGCGAGAATCCGCCGAGAATCGCAAGCTGCTGACTCGCCGGCGAGCCCTCGAGCTCCTCGGCGCGGGGGTGGTGGTCGGAGCGGGCGTCGTGCTGGCTGCGGTGCGCACGACCGGGTACGCGCTGCCCGCGACGCGACGCCTTGCAGCGCTTGCCGACTGGCAATTCGTCGTGGTCGAGCAAGCAGCGCGTCGCATCGCCGCCCCCGACGACGGTGCAGAGGGGCATGTCCCGAGCCCGGACGAGGTCGACGTCGCGGGCTTCGTCGACGAGTGGGTCTCTCACATGGACCGGCCCGTCCGCCGTGACCTGGGTCGATTTCTCGCATACCTCGAGCACGTAGCGCCGTTCGGCGCTGGCTGCGTGTCTCGCTTCACCCGGCTCCGAGCGCCCGAGCAGGACCGCGTGCTCCGGCAGCTCGAAGGATCCAAAAATGATCTGCTGCGAGCGGGCTTCGAAGGTCTGAAGTCGCTCGTCTTCATGGGCTACTACAGGAGCCCTCGCACGTGGCGGCTGATCGGCTACGACGGGCCTCTGCTGGGGCGGCCGTCGGGAGGATGGCGTTGAGCGCCGACGGGTTCGTGCGCGGGCGCGACATGACGGAGTCGCTCGTGAAGCTCGACGTCGATGCGGTCGTCGTGGGCACGGGCGCAGGTGGATCCGTCATGCTCCGCGAGCTCGCTCGAGCCGGGCTCAACGCCGTCGCCTTCGAGGAGGGCGCGCTTCTCGCCAGTCGCGATTTCAATCAACGCGAAGACGACATGATCCCGCGACTTTACCAAGACGCAGGCGCGCGGACGACGGCGGACATGGCCATCCGCGTGCTGCAGGGTAGGGGAGTTGGCGGGAGCACGATCCACAACACGAATCTTTGCAAGCGCACGCCCGACGCGATCCTCGACCTCTGGGCGCGCAAGCATGCGGTCGCCGGCGCGAGCCCGGACGACCTTCGACCCGCGTTCGAGGCGATCGAACGGGACCTGGCGGTGTCGGAAATCGATCCGGCGATGCGTAACGCGAACAACGAGATTCTCCGGAGAGGATGCGAGGCGCTCGGATGGAGAGGCAGTCCACTGCGCCACAACCGCGTGGGCTGCGTCCAGAGCGGTTTCTGCGAGCTCGGATGCTCCTATGACGCGAAGCAGAACGCGCTCAAGGTCGTGCTTCCCCAAGCTGTGGAGGCCGGCGCACGGGTGTACTCGGACGTCGAGGTGGTGCGCATCGAGCACGATGGGGGGCGGGTGACGGGAGTCCGGGGGGTTGCTCGGAGCGAGGACGGCAAGCCGCGGGCCGAGGTCCGCGCTCGGACGCGCCTCGTCGTCCTCGGCGCCAGCGCAGTCGGCAGCGCGGCGCTTGCTCGAAAGAGCGGCGTCCCCGATCCTCACGGCGTCCTCGGACGCGGTCTTCGCCTCCATCCCGGCGGGGTCGTCGCAGGCCGTTTCGACGAAGACGTCGAGGGCTGGCGGGGCATTCCTCAGAGCTACGAATGCACGGAGCACTTGTCGTACGAAGAAGGAAGCGATCGGCGGGTGTGGATCGTCCCGGCATTCGCGCATCCGGTGGGCGCCGCCGCCACGCTGCCTGGCTTCGGCGCGTCGCACATGGGGTCGATGAGAGCGTATCGTCGCCTCGCAGTGCTGACCGCCATGGTGCACGACGAGACCAGCGGAGAGATCGTAGTCGGAGCCGACGAGCGTCCAGTGCTTCGGTACGCCATGCTCGAGCGCGACCGCAAACAGCTGGCGATCGGCCTTGCAGCCTGCGCGAGGCTCCTGCTCGCGGCGGGAGCCCGCGAGGTTACGGTTCCGGGCGTCTATCCGTTGCGCATCACGCGTCGCGCCGATTTGGACACGGTCGACTGGTCGTCGATCCGTCCGCACTCCGTGCCGCTCACGGCCGTGCATCCATTGGGCACGATGCGCATGGGTGAAGACCCGTCCGGAAGCGTCGTGCGCTCGACCGGCGAGCATCATCAGCTGCGCGGCCTCTTCGTATCGGACGGCTCGCTCTTTCCAACGAGCCTGGGGGCGCCGCCGCAGATCAGCATCTACGCGTTCGCGCTTCATCTCGCGCCGCACGCGATCGAGAGCGCTCGCGCCGGCTGAGGTGCGCGCCCCGTACCGGACATCGTGCAAAACGCGGGGGGCGCTCGGGGGACTTGCGCAGCGCCCGGATCGCCGATAGCCGAATGGTTTGCGCATGGCCGCCGCCGAGTTCGTTCATCTGCACGTCCACACACAATATTCGCTGCTCGATGGCGCCGTGAAGGTCAAGGACCTGGTCAAGCGCGTGGTCGCCGGGCAGATGAGCGCCGTCGCCGTCACCGATCACGGCAACATGTTCGGCGCGATCACCTTTTACAAGCTCGCCAAGGAAGCGGGCATTCGCGCCCTCCTCGGTTGCGAGCTCGACGTCGCGGGGCGGGGCGGACATGGCCATCACCTCCCCCTGCTCGCCGAAAACATCGAGGGCTACAAGAACCTCGTCAAGCTCGTTTCCCGCGCCCAGGTGGAGGGCAAGCCGCTGAGCCTCGAGGATCTCGCCGAGCACTCCCGGGGCGTCATCGCCATGAGCGGCTGCATGGGGGGAGTCTTGGCGCAAGCGGTCCTCGAAGAGGGCGAAGGGCGCGGTCGGGAGGTCCTCGGAGCTTTGCGCGATATCTACGGGCCTCGCGCGCTTTACGTCGAGCTGCAAGATCATGGGCTGTCGGAACAGTCGGTCCTGAACGGAATTCTCACGAAGCTGGCGTTGGACCTCGCGCTACCCGTCGTTGCCACCAACGACGTGCACTACGCGGAACGCGCCGACGCGGAGGCTCACCTCTACCTCTCGTGCATCAAGACGGGCCGTTCACTGGAGGAAGCCCGCGAACGGCATCACGGCTCGAGCGAGATGTACCTGAAATCCGCCGCCGAGATGGAGAGCCTTTTTGCGTCGGTCCCCGGGGCGGTGCGCGCGACTCTCGAAATCGCCGAGCGGTGCAAACTGTCGTTGAAGCTCGGTGAGGCGATGCTGCCGAATTTCCCGGTTCCCGTCGGCCACGACGCGGAGAGCTATTTCAGACACGTCGCGCGCGAAGGGCTGTGCACCCGCTTCAACGAGCTCGACGCGCAGGGCAAGAGCTACGATCGCGAGTCGTATGCGCGGCGCCTGGAGACCGAGCTCGACGTCATCGCGAAGATGAACTTCGCCGGTTATTTTCTCATCGTCTGGGACTTCATCCGGCACGCGAAGCAGACCGGGATCCCGGTCGGCCCGGGGCGCGGGTCGGGAGCAGGGTCGATCGTCGCATTCGCGATGCGCATCACCGATCTCGATCCGATCCCCTACAACCTGCTCTTCGAGCGCTTCCTCAACCCGGAGCGCGTGAACATGCCGGATTTCGACATCGACTTTTGCATGGAACGCCGCGACGAGGTCATCTCGTACGTCCAGCGCAAATACGGAGAGACGAGCGTCGGGCAGATCGCGACGTTCGCCGAGCTCAAGAGCAAGAGCGTGGTCAAGGACGTGGCTCGCTGCATCGGCATCGCGCCGGCCGAGGCGCAGCAGATCGCCAATCTGATTCCGCGCAAGACGCCTGCCGAGACGTACACGATCGCCGAAGCGCTGGAGGTCGAGCCCAAGCTCAAGTCGCTCTACGAACGCGACGTACGAGTCAAAGAGCTTCTCGACCAGGCTCGCAAGCTGGAGGGCCTGACCCGCCACGCCGGCAAGCACGCCGCAGGAATCGTGATCTCCGAAGGTCCGCTGTGGGACCACGTTCCGGTGTTCCGCGACGACAAGACGGGGGCACTGGTCACGCAGTACTACAAGGACGACGTCGAGCAGGCCGGACTCGTCAAGTTCGACTTTCTCGGCCTCAAGACGCTGACCGTCCTGGACGTCGCGGTCCGCCTGGTGAACGCGCGACCCGACTTCCAGCGCACGGGCCGCAAGCTCGACCTTTCGAGGATCCCTTTGGACGACGGCCCGACGTACAAGCTGCTGGCGTCGGGCGAAACCAAAGGCGTCTTTCAGCTGGAGTCGAGCGGGATGCAGCAGCTGTTCAAGGACCTGCGGTCCGACGGGTTCGAGGACATCGTCGCGGCCGTCGCTCTCTATCGTCCCGGGCCGCTGGGCAGCGGGATGGTCGAGGACTTCGTGAATCGCAAGCACGGGCGAGCGCCCATTGCCAGCCTGCACCCGCTCGTCGACGACATCCTCGCCCCCACGTACGGCGTCATCGTGTACCAGGAGCAGGTGATGCAGATCGCGCAGAAGCTCGCCGGCTACACGCTGGGCGGCGCCGATCTGCTGAGGCGCGCGATGGGCAAGAAGAAGCCCGAGGAGATGGCGAAGCAGAAGAGCGCTTTCGTCGAAGGCGCAAAGAAAAACGGTGTCAGCGAAAGTCAGGCGGAACAGATCTTCGGCCTTCTCGAATACTTCGCCGGCTACGGGTTCAACAAGAGTCACTCCGCCGCGTACGCCCTCATCACGTACCAGACGGCGTGGCTGAAGGCGCATTACCCGGTCGAACTCTTGTGCGCCATCCTCACGAGCGACAAGGACCGCATCGAGAAGGTCGTGCGGACGATCGCGGACGCTCGGGCGATGGGGGTCACGGTGCTTCCGCCGGACGTCAACGAGAGCGACACCGACTTCAAGGTCGTCTACACGCACCCGGCCGGGGGCCGTCCCGTCAAGCGCGCCGAGCGCATCAAGGACGCGCTGGGGCCGCAGATCCGCTTCGGGCTCGGGGCGGTGCGCGGCCTGGGCGGCGCGGCGCTCGAGGCGGTGTTCGAGGCG
>DASPUY010000109.1:0-4819 GCA_035622655.1 Polyangiaceae bacterium | reverse complement strand
CGGCAAGCCGACGGAGAAGGACATCAACGGGTTCATCTCGGTACTGTCGCCCGACGGACAGGTGACCACCCTCAAGTGGATCGAGGGCGGCCAGAAGAAGGTGAAGCTCGACGCTCCCAAGGGTCTGGCCCTGGTCAAGGGCGTTCTGTATGTCGCCGACATCACCGTGGTGCGCGCGTTCGACGCCAAGACGGGCGCGCAGAAGGCCGACATCCCCGTCCCCGGGTCGACGTTCCTCAACGACCTGACCTCGAGCCCCGACGGCAAGATCTACGTCTCCGACTCGGGGCTCAAGGCGGGCGCGAACGGCAGCTTGGAACCGACGGGAACCGACGCCGTTTACGTGATCGACAAGGGAAAGGTAAGCAAGGTCGCGAAAAACACCGAGCTCGGAGGCCCCAACGGCCTTCTCTGGACCGACAAGGGGATCATCGTCGTCACGTTCGGATCGGGCGAGGTGTACCGCCTGGACGAAAAAGGCAAAAAGCAGGACATCTCGAAGCCGCCGGCCGGAGCGCTCGACGGAGTGGTGGCGCTGGGCGATGCGCTGCTCGTCTCCAGCTGGCAGGCATCGGCGGTGTACCGCGGCAAGCTCGGAGGCACGTTCGAGGTCGTTCTATCGGACCAGAAGTCGCCTGCGGACATCGGGTACGACACGAAGCGAGGTCGCGTCCTCGTTCCGCATTTCCTCGAGGATACCGTCGAAGCGTACGATCTGAAGTAGGGTGGACCGGCCCCTTCATCGCCGCCTTCCCCGTCATCGCTCGCTCGTCGGAGGTTTCGACATGATTCGAAGATGGCGCCTGGTCCCGTGGCTCTTCGCAAGTGCCGTGCTGCCGGTGGCGGGCGGCTGCTACGTCGAGGGGCCCCCGCCCCCACCTCCGCCGAGCGAGCCGCCCCAGGCGGAAGCGCCGCCAGGCGAGCCGCCGCCGCCGCCATCACAGACCGAACCGCCACCACCCCCTGAGGGCACCGCATCGCCGGCGGCCGCCGAACCGCCGGCGCCCCCACAAGGAGCGCCCCCGCCCCCTGCGCGGGAGGCGCCGCCGCCAGCCGCCTCCCCCGACGTGGTGGTCGAAGGGGCGCCTGCGCCTCCATCCGCACCGGCAGAGCCGGCGCCGCCGCCGCCGGTGTCATCGATGGAGGTCTGGGTTCGCGGGCACTATCGATGGGACGGATTTCGCTATGTGTGGGTAAGAGGGCACTTCGAGCACCGCCCACGTCCCGGCGCACGCTTCGTCATCGGTCACTGGGAGCGGCGGGGGTATGGGAGGGTCTGGATCGAAGGCCACTGGGAATGACACAGCGCCGGCGGGCTGAGGCACGGCCCCTCCGAGAGCCGGGACATCCGCGGCGCAGCGCGCGCGTCATTCGCAGCAGAAGTCGTCCTCCGCCGAGTTCTCCGGATCGGTCACGGGTGTGCTGCAGTTGAGAGAGGAATCGAGCGAGGTTGGGTTGTCCCCTGCCTCACACTGGTATCCGAGGGCCGGGTATTGACATGCCTGGGTCAGCTGGTCGTCGGGGGTGCACGTCGAGCTGGTCGACGTCCACTGGATGCAGCAAAAGTCGTCCTCGTTCGGGTTGACGGCGTCGGTCTGCGGCACGCTGCATGACAGATCGGACTCTCCATCGTCGACCGGGTTGGTACCCCCAGCGCACGTCCAGCCATCGCCGATCTGGCAGGCGAGCGCCGTGTTCGTGCTGCAGTTGGCAGGCGGCACGATGGTCGTGGACGCAGTGACACTGGTCGAGCAACCGTAGGCCAGACCCGCGACGGCGGCCATGGCCGCCGTCGTACCAACGTGATGGAATTTCATATCAAGTTTCCTCCCTCAGGCTCACCGTTTATCGCGCGCGAAAGCGCAAGTCGTGCCGTCGTGGGCCGGCCCCCGCGGACAGCGGTAAGCGCCGTGACTGCACCGAATACGGGACCGTCCAACCCCTGCCGGCGAGGCTCGAGCGTACCATGCGGTCCCGCGGGCAGCCGCGGAGATTCCGCCGATTCGAGCGCGCGCACGCGAAGTGTGGCGCCCCTTCTCGTCCCTTCCCGTCCATGGCCCTTCCCCAGCCCCCGTGGGCTCGACTCGCCGTCGGGCGCTCGCTTCCCGAGTCGGCGCGTCTGCGTGAAACGATGACCGTGCGCGACGCGCCGGTCCGCGACGGTCACTCGATCTCGATCTCCGTCTTCAGCGGTCCCCCCGTCACGTTCAACTTGTCGACGTGGCATCGCGCTCCGACCCGCCTGAAGCCGATATCGACAAGCGAGCTGCCGATGCGTAGACCGAGAAGCTCGAGCTTGCGCAGGGTCCGGGGCAGACGGGGATTCTTGACTACAAGACGCCCTCGAGGCGCATCCGGCCTCAGCCCTAGAATGGACTGGATGAGAAGGAGCGGCGCCCCGCTGGCCCAGGCTTGAGGACTGCACGCGACCGGATAGCGCACGAGCGGACCACTGCGCTTGCCGATTCCGCAGAACAGCTCGGGAAGCCGATGGTCGCGGTAGTAGCTCATCGCGGCGTGAAGGCCCTCGAAGACCCGGAGCGCTTCGTCGTACAGACCGTAGCGAACGAAGCCCCGCACGATGAGCGCGTTGTCGTGCGGCCACACCGTCCCGTTGTGATAGCTGAGCGGATTGTAGACGGGTTGCTCGCTCGCCAGCGTGCGGATGCCGAAGCCGCTGAAGCTCGAGGAAGCCAGGAGCGTGCGCGCGGTGCATGTCGCGCGATCCGGCGGCGCGACTCGGGACCAGAGGAGGTGCCCGACGTTCGAGACGATGGTGGGCACCAGCCGATCCGCCCCGTCGATCGCGTACGCGTACCGATTCGCTTCGGGCATCCAGAAAACACGGTTGACCATCTCGGACATCGTCCCGGCGCTCCGCTCGCACCGCCTCGCCGCCTCTTCATCGCCGAGCGCGTGGAAAATACCCGTCGCTCGGGCGTAGGCGTCCACACAGTAGCCCTGCACTTCGATGAGCGCGACTGGAGGCGCGGCGCGCCTGCCGTCGGGGAAACTCACTCCGGACCGCGAGTCCTTCCACCCCTGGTTGAGGAGTCCCCGGGGCGTGCCCCGCTCGTAGCGTACGAGCTTGGCACCGTTCTCGCTGCGCGCGTCGATCCAGCCGATGGCCGCCTCGATCGCGGGCCGTAGCTCCTGGAGCAGCGCCCGATCGTGGGCGAATCGGGACGCGGCATCCGCCACGACGACGAAGAGTGGAGTTGCGTCGATGCTGCCGTAGTAAGGCGAATGCGGAATCTCCCCGCATTTCGCCATTTCACCGAAACGCAGCTCGTGAAAGATCTTGCCGGGCTCCTCCTCGGTGACCGAGTCGAACTTCCTACCTTGAAATGCCGCCAGCGTCCTCAACGTGTCCGTGGCGAAGTCCGGGTTGAGCGTGAGCGCCTCGTACGCAGTGATGAGCGAGTCGCGACCGAACGGCGCACAGAACCATGGGATCCCGGCCCCGACGATCGTGTGCTGGTCGAACTGCACTCGCAGGGCGTAGAGATCGGCGATCGCCCGATCGAGCACCGCTTGCAACCCCGCGTCGTCGCAGACGTACTTCGTCGAGGCGGCCCGGAACACGTGCTCCTCGTTCGCGAGCGAATCGGCGCGTCGCGCGAAGGACACACCCGGTCGGCTGCGCGTCGTGGCGGCGACCACGGGCAGCACGCGAACCTCCAGCTGCGCATTGCGGTCGGGCGCCAAGCTCATCTCGAAAACCGCGCGGTCTTCCGTGAGCTCGGAAGGCACGAGCCCGAAGGACACGAGCGTTTCGTAACGTGTTCCGCATAGCCCGGTGTACGAGAGGACGACCGACGTTCCCTCGATTCTCGGGTCGTGCAGTCGCCCTCGCTTCGACCTCTGCGCGCCGCGCACCTCGAAGATGTCGGCGAAGTCGGCGCCGAACCGCAGCTCTATCTGAAGCTCGAAGGTCCGCATCAAAAAATTCGTGAGCACGATCTCTTCGATGAGACCGCCATCGAGCATCTGCCTGCGACGGATGTGGAAGAAGTTCGTCGGGTCGTCGAGCGTCTCCTCGCGCTCGGCGTCGCTGAGCATCAGATCCACCTGGTTGTACGCAGGATTCGACGTCTCGGCGCTGAGCCGCACCGGACTTCCGCTGGAAAAGTCGAGCTCGTAATGGGAGAGAAACCGCGTGTCGCGAAGGAAAAGCCCGAGCTCTCGCGCGCCGGCGGGCGCGATGTCCCCCTGTTGTGTCGTGACCAGGAACATCGAGCCGCGAGCGCAGACGAGGCGCTCGAACTCACCGACTCGCGGCAAGGCCAACGTAGGGCCGCAGGATTCCCGAGTCTCGCGACCCCGGCCGTCGTCCGGGAGCGCATCCGCACGGAGTGCTTCGTTCGCCATACCGCCCGCCTCCCCCTACTACTTTGTTCGCGCGCGCCCGGACGGAAGGGGGTAACCGGCGGAGGGCAGGACGGGGCATCGCCAAAGCTCTCGACTATTGGCTTTGCGGCTGCGTCCGCCACACGATTTTCCGCATTCGACAGCCATCGCTCGATTGCGCTTGTCCGTGACATTTGCGCCGCGGAGGCGCTAACTTATCGGCTTGCTCTTCGGCCCGCTTGGGGCTGAATGGCCCGGCGTCAGGGCCATCCACGGGCATATTTCACGCATCGTTCCCGCGCGCGTGGTTCTCCGAATTCATGAGGTTTTCCGAAATGACGACTTCCGAGGTAGAAGTCCAGGGCGAAACGCGCAGCGCTGCCAGAAGCAAGTCGCCATTGGTCTTGGTGGTGGATGATTTCGAGGACAACCGCGCGATGTACGCCGAATACCTGTCGTATTCGGGGTA
>DASPUY010000108.1:0-43350 GCA_035622655.1 Polyangiaceae bacterium | reverse complement strand
ATCGCGCGGCGCCGCGACAAGGACCGACGAACCTGGACCTTGTGGCTCACGCCGTCGGGCGAGGCGGTCATCCGCGCCGCCCGGCGGCTGCTGCTCCGCGCCATGGAGCGAATCGTCAACGACACCATTCGCCTGCCCTGGATCCGACGCCGGGCCCACCTTTTCAGCGCCCTGCTGACCTTCACGGACTATCTCGACGCCATCCGCTACAGCTTTGCCGACCGGGCGACGCTCGAATACCTATGGTGGCCCTCGCCGTTCGATCACTAGCGCGCGCTCTCCGCAGTGGCGACGCGCACGCAAGATCCCGCCGCGGTCCGCTCGGTCTCACGGGGCGGGAGGACGATGCGGAGAGGACGTTCGCACCCGCAAGCCGGAAAGCGTTTTGTTGTTTTGCTCCGGCGCGTTTCTCGATAGGGTCCGCGCTTTCCTCGGGAGGACAAGCAATGAAAAGATCAATCGGCATGGCAGCAGTGGGGGCGGGGGTCGTCTTCGCGGCGCTGAGCGTCGGAGTGAGGCGCGAAGCGTCCGGCAACGACCTGAGCTCGTCGGCCCTTTCGGCCAAGGACGCCGGAGCCCCCGCCGAGCCGAACGCCCTCTTCGCCAAGGACGCCGGAGCCCCCGCGAACCCGCAGTGTACCGGCAACGCCAAGGACGCGGGCACGACCTTCACCCGCGGCGCTGATCTGAGCGGTTCCTGACCGCCCTCACGGCGAACGCACGATCGTCGCCACCACGGGAGCGTGGTCGCTCGTGCCGACCTCCGCGTAGACCCGGCATTCGACAGGCGTGAGGCCGCGATCCGCGCTCGCCAGCACGTAGTCGATTCGCCACCCCTGGTTTTTCTGCCTCAACCCTCGCCAGGGGGGCCACCACGTGAACAGACGATCGTTGCCGGGATCCAGCGTCCGCGCGACGTCTTGCAGGTTGCACGCGAGTATCCGCTCGAAGAGCTCGCGCTCGTCCGAGCGCTGCCCGATTGCCCCTGCCTTCCGCTCCTTCGGGTGAACGTCCGCGTCGGTTCGCGCGACGTTCAGGTCGCCACAAACGATGAGCGCACTGCCCCCGGCCTGGAGTCGGTCTGCGTACGCACGAAGTCCCTCGAGAAACTTGAGCTTCGCCGCGTAGTCCTTTCCGCCGTTCGGCACGTACACGCTGAGGACCGCCAGGTTGGCGTCGACCCTGGCCTCCACGGCACGACACTCGACATCGAAATCGGGATGGCTGAATTCCGGGCGTGTCGCGAATGCCTGCTTGCGAAAATGCAGCGAGACCCCGCTGTAGCCCTTGGGTCCCCCGTGCCAGAAGCTCCAGAACTCCGGGAGCATCGTGAGCGTCTCGCCGAGTTGCTCCGGGGTGGCTTTGATCTCTTGCAGGCACACGATATCGGGAACGTCGCGCCGGACCCAGTCGACGAACTGACCCTCGCGAGCGCGGATTCCGTTCACGTTCCACGTCGCAATCTTCAAGGCGCGTCGCTCCTGCGTTTGGGCATCGTGACGTCGGGGGGACGAACGTAGACGGGCTCGAGGCCGTCCGCATCCTCAGGCGTCCGGGCGAGCGCGATTTTCGCGATCGCTTCTGCACGCGGAACGTCGTGCGGCGGGTCGACGGCCAGCTCGACTCGCTCCGCGCAACACGACCAGTCCACTTCTCGCGACGCCTCGCCTGCGATGACGATCGAGCCGGACCAATCGAGCGACGCAATCCGTCCCGCAGTCTCCGAGACCGGCCAGTGTGCCGGCCCGACGACCACTCGACCCGAAGCCTTCGCCTGCACGAATAGCTCGCCTTTTCCCGCCGGAAGTAAGCTCACGACGAGGAGTTCACCACGCGAACGGCCGCCAGGGGACGCGACGTCCTCCTCGCCCAGGCCGATCGCCAGAGCTTCGAATGCCGTCACGCCGACGATCTCCGCCCCGGTCACAAGGACAATCGCCTTCGCGAGCGAAACCCCGACTCGCACGCCGGTGAAACTTCCCGGCCCGATGTCGACGCCCCAGCGCGCGACGTCCGTTGCCCTCCAGCCGACGCGCGCAAACAGAGACTCGGTCATCGGAAGAAAGTGCTCGCCATGCCCGCTGGGCACACGTCGCTCGTCCCGAGCCACCAGCGCGCCTCCCTCGAAGAGTGCGATGGAGCCAACCGCCGAGCTGGTCTCGATACCGACCACACGCACGGAGCGCATTCTACGTCCCGCGAGCAGCTCTGCGGGGCGAATGGCCCCATGATCCTGGGCTCGCCCCTACGGGGCACCTGAAATCCGGCGGCGAGCCGCCAACCGAGCTACCCTTCAATCCGATGAATCCGGGCGGCAAGCAGGCGGGCTCCACGCGGCTCGCGATCGTCGAGAAGTCTCTCGTCGACACCCTCGAACGGCTCCACGATCTTGCGCCGGGGCCCAGAGTGCGCGAGCTTCGCGCGAAGGCCGAAGGGTACCAGCGTGCGCTCCGCGCCTGGTCCTCTCGGCCACCCACCGAAGAGCAGCGTTCTGCCCTCCTGAAGCTGGTGCTGGAGCTCAACATGGAAGTGATCGCCCTCGGCCGATCGGCTGGGTGACGCCCACGCCTCGATGCGAGCGCGCTGGACCTCGTTCGCGCCGGTCGCCTTCTCGATGGCGGCGTGTGGTGGCGCGACGGCAAGGGCTCCGGATCCGGCCACCCCCAGCCCCATCGAAGCCGACGCCGGCGCGCCCTCGGCTGCCGCGGCTCAGGCACCCGCGGTGCGAGCCGACGGGCACCTGCCGCAGACAGCTGTCCCGCTCGGCTACAGCCTCTCGCTGCGGATCGACCCCGCGCAGCCCCGCTTTTCCGGCACGACCACGATCGTCGTCCAGGTCAGGGATCCGACGCAGTCGGTGGTGCTGAACGCGACGGGAATGAATATCACCCATGCCATCGCGACCGTCGGCGCCACGGAGATTCCCGCATCGTGGCTGCCGCGGCGGGCCCACACCGCCAACGCCGACGACGAGGTCGTCTTGAGCTTCCGGCAGCCCTTGCCGGCAGGCACCGCCACGCTCGCGGTGACCTATGACGCTCCCTTCGCGGCTGATTTGCTTGGCCTGTACCGCGTCGAAGAGAAGGGCCGCTGGTACGCGTACACGCAGTTCGAGCCGACGCACGCGCGCCGAGCGTTCCCCTGTTTCGACGAACCCGAGTTCAAGACTCCGTACAACGTGCGCATCACGGTCCCCCGAGGATCGATCGCGCTCTCGAACACGCCGGAGCTGGCGCACGCCGACGACGCCGACGCGATGGTGGTCTACGATTTTCAGCCCTCCCCTCCACTGCCCAGCTACCTCGTCGCCTTCGCCGTCGGCGACTTCGACTTCGCCGCAGGCCAAACCGAGCCTTTCCCGATACGCGTCGTGACCACCAAGGGTCGCGCATCTCTCGCGATCTCGGCGCTCGACGACGCTGCCGCTCTCGCCGAAAGACTCGGGGAGTATTTCGACCTCCGCTATCCGTACGCCAAGCTCGACCTCGTGGCCGTCCCGGATTTCGCCGCAGGGGCGATGGAGAATCCCGGGCTCATCACGTTTCGCGATTCGCTTCTTCTGGTCGAGCGCGACCGCGTAACGACGGCCCTCAAGCGTTCGCAAGCCGCAGTGATCGCCCACGAGCTCGCGCATCAGTGGTTCGGCGATCTCGTGACGATGCGATGGTGGGACGACATCTGGCTGAACGAGGGATTTGCGACATGGGCTCAGGCCAAGGTCGTCGACGAATGGAAGCCCGGTTTTGGCGCCACTCTCGAGCAGATCGCGGGCGTGCAAGGGGTCATGGACCTCGACGCGCTCGCGAGCGCCAGGGCCGTGCGCCAGCCGGTTCGGTCGACCGGAGAGGCCGCCGAAGCTTTCGACGGACTCACGTACGACAAGGGGGCCGCCGTGTTGCGAATGCTCGAGGCGTGGCTCGGAGCCGACACGTTCCGTCGCGGCATTCAGCGTTACATCCACCAGAACGCCTGGAAGAACGCGAACGCCGACGATCTGTTCGAAGCTCTCGACTACGTCTCGACCCAGAAAGTAGGCAAGCTGGCCAGCGCCTTTCTCGACGAGCCCGGGGTACCCCAGGTGCTCGCGCGCTGGTCGTGCAACGCCTCCGGCGAAGGAAGGATCGACTTGCGACAGTCCGAGTGGCGGCCCCTCGGCGAGCCTCGGCGAGACCCGGCGCGGAGCTGGACGCTTCCCGCGTGCGTCGCGAAGGGGGGCGACAAGACCGCGAGCTGCTTCACGCTCGGTGCGGACCCGATCGTCCGCTCTCTGGGCCCCGGATGCCCGGCGTGGGTGTTTCCGAACGCTGAGCAGGCAGGCTACTACCGGTTTCTGGTCGACCCCCCCCAGCTCGCAGCCCTGGTCGGCGCTCGGCGCTCGCTCGGTGTGGCCGAACGGGTCGGCCTGATTTCGAACGTCTGGGCCGGCGTCCGCCAGGGGGCAATCGCACCCGGCGCCCTCCTCGATATGCTCGCGGCGTTCGACGGAGAGACGAATCGCCTCGTGCTCGATCAAATCGTGGGCGTGCTCGGCGGCATCGAGCAAGCGCTCGTCGATGGCCCGGATGTTCCGGCATTTCGCCGGTATGTCTCGGCCCGCCTCGCCCAGAGAAAGCACGCCCTCGGATGGAGCAAGGCGAGTGGCGCTGATGAGGACGACGATCGGGCCCTCGAGCGCCGGAGTATCCTGTGGACGCTGGGCGTCCTCGCGGGCGACGAGGCGACGCTGCGCGAGGCCGAAGCATACGCCCGGGCGTGGCTCAAGGATCCGCGCAGCATCTCGGCGGACGTCGCTGCCATCGCCGTGCCGCTTGCGTCCATGAACGCCGGCGAAAGCCGACTGGGCGAGCTGCGGTCGGCGGCGAGAACGGCGAACGTCCCCCAGGACCGAATCATCGCCGTAGGCGCAATGGGAATGTTCGACGACCCGGCGGTGCTGCGCGAAGCGCTCGACCTGACTCTGACCGACGAGCTCCGACTCTCCGAGCTGAGGTACGTCTTCGGCAGCGCGCAGAATCGACGGGCAACGCGAGGCCTCACGTACGCCTGGATCAAAGAGAACTGGAGCAGGCTCCGTGCACGTCTTCCTCCCACGGCCCTCCGTGGATTCAGTGGCATCGCCGGCGCGGTTTGCACGCCGGCGCAGCGGGACGACGCCCGGGCATTTCTCAGAGCGGCCATGCAGGGACTCGACGGAGCCAAACGCGGCCTCGACGAGGCGCTCGAGAGAGCCGACCTCTGCGTGGCCCTGCACCAGTACGGATCGGCTGAAGTCAGCCGGTATCTCGGCCGCTTCTAGGCCGCTTCGAGGCCGCGTCCAGCCCGCCGCCAGGTGTTGCATCGGGCACGTTGCGCGCCGAGCTCCTGCGTGGAGCGGAAGGTCGCTACGATTGCAGCCGGATGCAACGCCGCGTGCTCATCGTCGACGACGACCGCGATCTGGCGGAGACGCTGGCGGAAGGGCTCGCCGATCTCGGTTACGAAACATCGCCTTGCTCATCGAGCGGCGACGCCGCAAAGCGGCTCGACGCCGAACCATTCGACGCGTTGGTGACGGATCTTCGCATGCCCCAGCTCGACGGAATGGACCTGCTCGCGCGCTCGCGCGCTCAGGCGGCGGAGCGTCCGGTGATCGTCATGACGGCCTACGCGGCCATCGAGAGTGCAATCGAAGCGATCCGGCAGGGCGCCTATCACTATCTCACCAAGCCGTTTTCCATCGAAGAGCTTGCGCTCTTTCTCGGCCGCGCGCTCGACGATGCGCGCCTTCGGAGCGAAGCACGCGCGCTGCGCGCGGCCCTGCGCGACGAGACCTCGCTCGACAAGCTCGTCGCCGTCAGCGCTTCGATGCGCCAGGTGTTCGATACCGCCGTCCGTGTCGCCGAGGCGACTGTGCCCGTCCTTTTGCTCGGAGAAACGGGAACCGGCAAGAGCGCGCTCGCTCGAGCCATCCACGTGACGAGCCCCCGGGCGGCCGGACCCTTCGTGGCCGTCAACTGCGCGGCCCTGCCCGAGGCCTTGCTCGAGAGCGAGCTGTTCGGGCACGTGAAGGGCGCGTTCACCGGCGCCACCACCGCGCGTGCCGGTCTTTTTGCCGAGGCGAACGGAGGGACGCTGCTGCTCGACGAAATCGGAGAAATGTCTCCCGCGCTGCAAGCGAAGCTGCTCCACGTTCTCGAACGAGGCACGGTACGGGCGGTGGGCTCAGGAAAGGAGAGGGCGGTGGACGTTCGCGTCGTGGCCGCCACGCACCGCGACCTGCGCGAGCGCGTACGCGCAGGCGCCTTTCGAGAGGACCTCCTGTATCGGCTGGACGTCGTCACGATCGAGATACCGGCGCTTCGTCATCGTCGCGACGACATTCCGCTGCTGGTCGACAAGATGCTTGCAAGGGAGCGGTCGAAGCACGCGCATTCACCCGTCGAGCGCCTGGCGCCCGACGCCATGGCAAGGCTCCTCGAGCATCCCTGGCCCGGCAACGTGCGAGAGCTTGCCCACACGATCGAGCGGCTCGTGGTGCTGGGCCGCAGTCCCGAGGTCACGGCCGCCGACCTTCCACCCACGCTGAGCGGGCCGGCAGCGGAATGGATGCCGAGCACGCTCGAACGCGGCGTGCTGCCCATCCGCGAGGTGCAGCGCCGGTACGCAACCTGGGCGCTCGAGCGCTTCTCCGGGCACAAGGCGCGGACCGCGGAGGCGCTCGGCGTCGACGGCAAGACGCTTGCAAAATGGCTGGGAAGCGACCTCGAGCGGTGACGGCGGCGGCTCAGGGGAACATGCCGCTCCGGAGCTCTCCGATTCTTCGCGCGAGAGCCAACACGAGCGTTCCCATCTTGGACTGTTGGGGGACGACGTGCGGCGGGACACCGAGCTCCGCAAGCGCCTGCGCGCTGGTCGGGCCGACGGCGGCGACGATGAGCCGCTCGCGCAAAGCGTCGCGCAGAGCTTCCCGAGCCGCCATGGATGCGGCCACGTCGAACAGGTTTCTCGCTTGCACCTGCGTCGTCACGACCAGCGCGTCGACGGTGCCGGAGACAATCGCACCCACGAGCTCGCGCATCGGCCCAGTGTCCTCAGGCAGCGCCCATTCGTACGGCTGCACCTCGATGACACGCGCTCCCCGCAAACGCAGGGCGTCGGGAACGGTCCGGCTTCCGCCGCCATCGTGCACGAACACGGCATCGCGACCGCTCACGTCGATCGTTTCGAGCGATGCTAGAAGCTCGGTCGTCGTATGAGGCGCTTCGGCGCGAACGTGCGCCGCGAGTCCCTCGCGCTTGAGAACCGCGACGGGCTTCGGCCCCCGGCACACCACCGTCGCCCCTGCCAGCGCCTTGCGAAGCTCGTCATCGCGCCCGAGCGATTTCGCGATCGCCAGACACCGATCCAGGCCCACGCCCGTGGCGATGACGACCACGGCTCCTGGTTGCGAGGCGGCGTCGATCGCGCGGCCGAGCTCGTCCACGCACCCACGCTCTATTTCGCGCATCGCCGGCACGCAAATCGCCACACCTCCGTGACGCCGCACCAGCGAGGCGAGCTCGCTCTCCCTGCGCGCCTCGAGAAGCGCGACGCGGATTCCACCGAGCGATTCGCTCACGAGCCACACGCCCCCGCGGTAAGGGTGCTCCCGTCCACGGCGCCCAATTAGCACGCGGCAGGCGCTGGAGCGTTAGAGTGCGCACACGAACGCTTGGAATCCCTCACGAAACGCAAGGCCCCTTGGCGGAATCGGCAGACGCAGCGGATTTAAAATCCGCAGCCGCAAGGCATCCGGGTTCGAGCCCCGGAGGGGCCACGAGGCGCACGGTCCTTCACGTCGAGGGCTACCGGCGCCCCACATGTGCGAGCCCCGATGCCGAATGGACGGTCGGCCGATGCACCCGGAGCGCGACATCGCGTACGCTGTTCTGATGGCCCAATCGCCGCTGCCGGTGCCTGTCACGTACAACTCGACGCCACCCCCGCCGATGACCGTCCGCCGCGCCATTCGGATCGGGCTCGCGCTGTCCCTCGGTGTGCTTGGCGTCGTCGTCGTGCTGGTATTGGCGAGCTGGTGGCTGCTGGATCCGCTCGCCTCGCGATAGGGCGAGCGCGCCCCCCGGACACGCGGTCGCGTGATCGTGAAGCCACGTGAAGCCACGATGTTCGAGGCCGCGAGCTTCGCGAGCAGAGACGGAGACCCCGTGCCAAAATGATCGAAGTGAAGCTCTCCGCGCTCCTTCGAACGCTCCGCGCGACGCTCTGGCGTCAGGAGCCGGTGATTTACCCCGAACGGTTGAAGCATTCAGTCGATGCCGAGGGCAGGCATCACCTCGAGCTCGTGCTCGAGGCCGGCGAGGTCGAGGACGATCTGCCCACGTGGGTGGGCCGCCCGGTTGCGGGGCTATCGACCGCAAGCGCGGGAAAGAAGGCGGACAACGACTAAGCGCGCCGTCAGCGGTTCACCGCTCGGACTTCGGCAGTCGGCGCGTTACCGAATGGAACTGCTTGTGGATGAGTGGGAGAAGCGCGTCGAGCGTCTTTCTCGCCGCCTCGCTGCGGAATCCGGCGGCCGCGCACTTTCCATCCGCTCCCTCGTGGATCTCACCGATGCGTTCGCGCGGGGAGGACAGGCGATCGATCTGGTAGACGAACGAGCCGGTCTGGGTCGATGGGCGAACGGTGACCGAAAAGCGCTCGCTCCCCAGCTCCACGTTCCACTCGTTCGCCATGTGTCAATCGTAACCGGACATCGATCGCAACGGAAGGTTGCGCACCGACCGCAAAAACACGGGCCCCGTGGTCGCACCGTACTCCACGACGGATCACGCGGTCGTCGATCGCGCTTCCGGGCTTCCGCCCGGAAGCACACGATTTCGCGGTCCGTCCGCACGGCGTCCGCACGCGCACACGGGCCCGTACGCGGCGCCCGCGTCTTGCCATTCCGCACGCGTGGAGACCCCCCGCACGGTAGGCTCGCAGCGGTCATCGCCTCGGCTTTTTTGCCGGCCAGCGGGCAACGTAGGCGCGGCGGATGAGCTGACGCACCACATCCGACGCCGAAAGCCCGTCCGCATCCACCAATGCGTCCAACATCGCGTCCTCCTCGTCGGAGAGCAGCATGTGGAGCCTCCGCGATCGCTTCGCGCGCACCATGGTCCACTATGCACATTCGATACGCATGCCGTCCAGGACCGGCAGCACGCCTCGGCGGTCGCCCCCCAAACGCGCTCCCGCGCGTTGGCCAGGAAGAACCCTCGGAACGCCGCTCTAGCGCATCGGTCCGATACGCTCTTCGACCGCGTCGACGAGGACGCCCCTCGCGATGAGATCTTCGGCGAGCGCGATGTCCCGGTACAGGGGCCGGTCCTCGTCGAACGGCGCCACGTGCGCGCGCAGGGCAGCGTGGGCTGCAGCCACGCCCCGGCTCGGCGTGAGCGGCGCCCGCTGGTCGAGCCCGGCCGCCGCAGTGAGCATCTCGATGGCGAGAGCATGGCGTACGTTCGAGACGACCTGCTGCAGCTTGCGAGCGGCGATGCTGCCCATGCTGACGTGGTCTTCCTTGCCGGCGCTCGAGGGGATCGAGTCGACGCTCGCCGGGTGGCAAAGCACCTTGTTCTCGCTGACGAGAGCGGCGCTCGCGACCTGGGCGATCATGAACCCGGAGTGCAGGCCCCCGGGTCGAGCGAGAAACGGCGTCAATCCGGTCGACAGCGCCGGATTGACCAGTTGCTCGACCCGCCGCTCACTGATGTTCGCCAGCTCCGCCACCGCGATGGCAGCCAGATCCAGCGCGAGGGCCAGGGGCTGACCGTGGAAGTTGCCGCCGCTCAAGATGTCCGGTTCGTCTCGGTCGATGAACACGCTCGGGTTGTCGGTGACGGCGTTGACCTCCCGCTCAAGGACCCCGCGCGTCCAGGCGAGGGCGTCTCGCGTCGCGCCATGCACTTGCGGCATGCACCGCAAGCTGTAAGCGTCTTGAACCTTGCCACAGTTCCTGTGACTCTCCATGATTTCGCTTTCGGCGAGCAGGCCACGCAAGTTCGCCGCCACGATCGCTTGGCCCGGATGAGGACGAACGGCCTGCAGGCGCGGGTCGAAGGGCCGGCTGGACCCCTTGAGGGCCTCGAGGCTCATCGCGCCGGCGATGTCCGCGACCCGGCAGAGGCGCTCCGCGTCGAGCAGTGCGAGCGCTCCGAGCGAGGTCATGAACTGGGTGCCGTTGATGAGCGAAAGGCCCTCCTTCGCTTCCAGGACGAAGGGGGGGAGGCCCACGCTCCGCAACGCTTGGGTCGCAGGCAGGAACGGACCCGACCCGACCCGAGCTTCGCCTTCCCCTATGAGCCCGAGAGCGAGATGGGCCAAGGGAGCCAGATCGCCCGAGGCGCCGACGGAACCCTGGGCCGGGATCCTCGGGTGGACGGCGCCGTTGAGCATCGCAACGATTGCGTCGACGAGCTCGGCGCGCACCCCGCTGAAACCCGCAGCCAGGACCTGAGCACGAAGCAGCATCATTCCACGAACTTCGGCGACGCCGAGATCCGGACCGATGCCGGTCGCGTGGGAACGCACGAGGTTTCTCTGCAGCTCTCGGACGTCGGCTGGGCCGATTCGCGATTCGCTGAGCGCCCCGAACCCCGTGTTGACCCCATACACGCCCGGCGCCGCGTCGCCCGCCGCTGTGATGGCGTCGATCGCCTGGCGACTGCGGCAGACCCGGCTTCGTGCCTCGGCGTCGAAGGTCACACGACTTCCTCTGCGCGCCACGGCTTCGAGCGCTTCGAGCGTGAGCGGCGGACCGGCAGCAACGAGATCGGGCATTGGCGGACTGCGTCGCACCGTTCGCGCCGCAAAGGGCCGTCCTAGCCCGGCTCCGAACCGACTTCCACCCGCGTCCGCTTTTCCTCGTACGCTGTACGCGGGTCGCGCGCTCGTCCGCTTTTTCCTTGTCTGCCTGCGGTTGAGTCGACGTTAGACTCCGCGAGGCCATGAGTCACCCCCTTCGATGGACGGCGAACGCCATCTGGCCCGCGCTGCGCGCCTACAACAAGAGATTCGAACGCTCGTCACCCCAACCCAAGTGGGCGCCCGCTCCGCTGATCAAACGCCGTGATCGAACCTTTCCGCCGCTGGGCTGGCCGAGAGAAACCGACTCGCTCTGCCCGAAGTGCGTCAAAGACGTTCGCACGGCGATCCTCGACGGGAGGACGGACCCGAAAACGCTCGTCGACGGGCGCCCCGGGGAGCTCCGAGCGCGGATCGAGGAAAGCGCCGGCCGCATCGTGATGACCAAGACCTGTCCGACGCACGGTTCCTTCGAGGACGTCATCTCGATGGACCCGGCCTTCACCGCGCGCATCGAGGGTCTCTTTCCCGGGCGCGATTTCGAGTCACCGCCGAGCGCGCTCCGCAATCACGGATCTTCGACGATAAAGTACGGCCGCGGATCGGTGTTGACGGTGGACCTGACGAACCGCTGCAACATGATGTGCGATCCCTGTTTCATGGACGCCAACCAGGTGGGCTTCGTGCACGAGCTCGAATGGAGCGACGTTCAGCGCATCCTCGACGACTCGCTCCGCATAGAGCCGCGGCGCCAGCTGAGCGTTCAGTTCTCGGGCGGTGAGCCCACGCTCTCGCCCCACTTCCTGCGCGCCGTCGAGTACGCCGTCCGGGTCGGCTATTTCTGCGTCCAGTGTGCAACCAACGGCATTCGCTTCGCCCAGGAGCCGGCGTTCGCGACTCAGGCCAAGGCAGCGGGACTCCGCATCGCGTATCTGCAGTTCGACGGCGTCGGCGAGGAAGCAAACGCTCACCGCAAGGTGGGCAACCTGTTCGACGTCAAGCTCAAGGCAATCGAAAATCTGCACGCTGCCGGGATCGACGTCGTCCTCGTCGTGACGGTCGTGCGCGGCGTCAACGACGACCAGGTCGGACGCGTGGTGCGCTTCGCGATCGACAATGCGGACAAGATCACCGTCGTGTCTTTCCAACCGGTGAGCTTCACCGGCCGCGACGAGGACGTCACCGACGAACAACGAGCGGCGCGCCGCTACACGCTGTCGCATCTCGCGCATGATCTGCGCAACCAGCTCGGAGCGACCGAGCCGCTCCGCGACTGGTTTCCGCTCTCGGCACTCGGACCGTTCGGCGATTTGACCGATCTGCTCCTCGCCGATCGCGCCGAGTGGGGCGCCCTCAAGTGCGGCTGCCATCCGAACTGCGGCATAGGCACGGCGCTGCTCGTCAACAAGCGGACGCGCCAGATGGTACCGCTCGCTCAGGTCCTCGACCTCGAGGGCCTGCTCGAAGACATCCAGGAGATCACCGATGCGGCTCAGCCGAAGGCGGTGACGCTCGCGCAGCTCGCCGTCGCCCTGTGCCGGCGCTTCGATGCGCGTCGGGCGCCCGGGGGGTTCGGCCTGCCGACGCTCCTGCGTCAGTTCCTCAGCCAGACGGGCGCTCGCGGCAGCCGAATCGGTGAGCACGCCAACGACGCGAGCGAGTTCGAATGGCGCGTGCTCTTCGTCGCCGGGATGTGGTTTCAGGACCTCTTCAATTACGACTTCCGCCGAACCGAGATGTGCATCATCCCGTACGGAACGCAGGAAGGTGAGATCAGCTTCTGCGCGTACAACACCGGCGTCGGATGGCGGCAAATCGTCGAGAAGATGCACTCCACCGCGACCGTCGCCGAATGGTACCGGACGCACGGCCGCCATCCCGTCTACGCGAAAAATCAGCACTTGCCGCTTCCGACGTCGCCGAGGATGGTCCGCCTCCCGATCGTCGGGTGACGCTGCTGCGATCTCGACGACCAGCCCGAGGACCGAAGGCAGAGGCGCGGCACGGTCGACTCGCATCGGAACCCACACGGCGGTGCCTCTCCGTTCGCGTCGGAGAGCCGCGCTCGCTAGATTCGTCTCATCGTGCCTCGACGCTCCACGTACGCGGTCTGCGCGGCGGGCCTTTGCATCGCAGTCGCTCAAACGAACACCGCCCGGTCAGCCCCCGGCGAGCCGACCGGATCCCGGGGGCCCGGCGTCCAGTCGGCGGCCGACGTCAAGCCGGCACATTCTCCCCTCGGCGACAGGGCGATCGGTGCGTCGATCGTCCCGGAGACGCTGCGCTGGACCGATGCAACGCCGGACGCCATGCTCGCGCGCGCTTCGGCCCGCGCTCTCGCCGCGAACGCGAGCCCGCGCGACCAGCTCGCAGCGCTTGCCACGATCGCTGCGCTGTCGGGCCGCGCGCAGGACGGCCTCGCCAAGACCGCGTTCGATCTCGTCGCCCATGGGCCCGGAGTCGGTCCGGACGTGCGAGGAGAGGCCGCCCTGCTGGCGCGCATGGTCGCCGCGGACGACGGCACCGAGGCGGGTCAACGGGCCGACGAGGCGCTCGGAGTGATCGATTCGCTGGCCATTCTCGGTCCATTTCGGGACACGGGCGGGGGCCTCGGTGCGCACGACGGCCCGGAGGCAGCCGGCGCGTCATTCGGCGACCTACGGGCGAGTTACTCGTGGGGCGCCTACGAAGTGGCCTGGCGCGCGGTGCCGCGCACGTTCGCGCCCGCCGAGGGCGTTCCACTCGATCTCTTCGTTTTTCCTCGCAAGGAGAGCTGCTCCTGGGTCGCCACGAAGCTCACGCTCGGCTCGGCGCAGCCATTGGTCGTACGTCTCGCGTCGACCGGACAGGTGCGCCTCGTCTTCGACGGGGTCGATGTCGGAAGCGACGAGACCGTGCACGAAGCCTTGCGGTTCGATCGTCTCGCGGCGCACATCCGGGCAGGCGCCGGCACGCACTTGCTGGCGGCCAAGGTCTGCACCGGTGCCATCGACGACGAAGGACGCGTGCGCCTGCGCGTCACCGGCGAGGACGGCGCACCTCCACGCGACGTTACTGCGACCGCAGACCTGGGCGTCCCGAGCGGTCGCTCTCGATCCGCCCCGGCGCCGCTTCGCTTCGAGCGGGTTGCCACCGGGCTGCAGCAAGCTCTGACGCAACCCGCCCCGAACGCCGACGCGCAGCTCGAGGTGGCCGTATTGCGCACGTTGGGAGGAGCCGACGATCTGCGCAGCCCTCGGGCGCCGGGAATGCTGGCGGCGCTGACCGAGGAGGATCTGAATGCCGACCGCCTTGCCCTGGCCGCGTGGATCACGCCCAGCGGTGCCAACCGTAGTGCATGGCTGAATCGCGCTCGGTCGATCGCCTCGTCCGATCCAGCAACGCTCGCGTTCGTCGAGAGGCGGCGAGTCGAGCGTCACCTCGAGGGGGGACTGCCGGACTGGGCGATGGCCACACTCGCGGGAGCCAAGATCGACGGGACCGACGACCCGGAGGCCGCCCTGCTCGCCTCCCAGGTCGACGTCGCGCTCGGAACCGACGCGCTCCGCCTCCAGGCGCTGCGACGGCTGGAGAGCGCGGCCGCAAAGACGCCTCACGCTTGCGACGTGCTGCTCGAGAATCTCGCGGACCTCGCGGGATCCTACGACGCGTCTGTGGCCGCATCCGCGCGTGAACGCCTGGCCGAGCGGGGCGAAGTGGGGCCGGCGCGCGTGCTCGCGCTGCAGTCGCGCGGACGCCAAGCCGTCGTTGAGGCCGCGCGCAGGGCCTTCGCGGGAGGCATCGACAGCGCCGACGATGCCGTGGCCATCGCGGAGGCGGTCGTCCGCGCAGGCGCCCATGACGAAGCGCGCGATCTATACTCCCGCCTCGCCCAGTGGGCGCCCAATCGCGCCGCTGTCTGGGCCGGGCTCGCACAGGAGCTCGGAACCGGACCGCGAGATGCGACGCGCGACACGATCGTCGCTGCGGCGCTCCGGCGAGCGCGCGAGCTCGACCCGGGCGACGCCCACTATCGGGCGGAGCTCGCGCTTCGCACTCACGCCCCTGCCGGCCGCGAGGAGGAGATGCACGACGACGAGAAATATCTCGTCTCGTCGCAGGTCATCTTGGCCCGGCGCCTCGGCGCTGTCCCGAATGGGGTCACCGTCGCGAAGAACGACCGGGCACCGGACGCGGCCGACGGCCGGCCATCACCCCCGGTGGCTCGCGCCGGGCAGGAGCCGGCCGCGGGCTCGTTCGTGTCCGACTCCCCGGACGTCGGCGATCGCGAGCTGCACTGGCTGCGCGCCGTGATCATGCACCCCGATCGCAGGGTCTCCGAGCTCGTCCACTATGCTCGTGAGATCGTCATCCCCCCGCGGACCGAGGACGACCTCTACGAGGACCTGCCGGCCGAGGGCGATCTCACGGAGATCGTCCGAGCCCGGGTGCACCGCAAGAACGGCGAAACGGCTTTTCCCGTCGAGCAGACGAGCGACGGCGCACGTCCGCGCATCCGATGGCCGGAGCTCGCGGCCGGCGACGTGGTCGAAGTCGCCTTCCGCTCGTGGACGGCCGGCCCCGTCGGCGGTCGTGGAGATCCACCCTTCTACCGTCTCGACTACGCGGGCAGTCAGTCGACCCATCCGGTCCTGCACAACGAGGTCATCATCGACTCGCCGTCCGATCGTCCGATCTACGCCGATGTCGTCAACGGCGCCCCCGATCGGCGTGAGGAGAAGGTCGAGGGGAACCGCCACGTCGTCCGACTCGTGTGGGAGAGCCCGGTGGCCGTACCGGACGAGCCGCTGGCGCCTCCGCTGAGCGAGGTCATCCCCACGGTCGTCCTGTCCACGTTCAGGGACTGGAGCGCGTTCCGCGGCTGGTACGGCGAAGCAGTCCGGGGATTCACCGAGCCCGACGCCCAGGTCCGACAGCTCGCGGCGAGACTGACGCGGGGCGAGACGAGCCGCGACGGCAAGCTTCGAGCCTTGTTCGACTTCGTTGCCGACGACATCCGTTACGTGAACTACGTCAGCGGCGAATGGTGGCTCCCGAACCGTCCGCAGCAGGTCCTGGCGCGGCGCGAGGGCGATTGCGACGACAAAGCGCTGCTGCTCATCACGCTGTTGAAGGCGGCCGGCATCGATGCCCAGGAAGTGCTCGTTCAGACGCGTTTGACGGGCCAGCCGTCTCTCTTGCACACGCACGAATCGGTGGCCCCGATTTTCGACCACGGCATCGCCTACTTGCCGGGCTCCGGCGGGGGCACGTACCTGGACGCGACGAGCCCGCAATCGAGGCTCGGTCCGCTGCCTTCGATGGACGCACGCGCCGTTGCCCTTCGGATGGATGGCCCCGCGGAGATCGTGACCCTGCCTTCGAGCTCGCCCGAGGACCACGGCGTGGAGTCGAGCTGGACGGTCGCGCTTCGCGCCGACGGCAGCGCCGACCTCCAGGGCGAGGAGCATGCGAGCGGCGACGATGCGTTCTGGCTGCGAACCTACCTGACCGAGCGGGGCTCCCGGGCCCCCTGGGTGGAAGAACATCTGGTCGGGCCCTGGTTTCCGACCGTCGAGGTGGACAAGAGGGTCGACTTCCAAGGCGATCTCCCCCTGGGCGCCGCGACGGTGCGGTGGCGAGCGACATCGAGCGGACTCGCTCGCCACGAGGACGACGAGCTCGTGGTCCCCCTGTCTCCCTCGCAGACGACGGCCTCCCAGCTCGCGCCGCTCGTCAGGCGCACGCTGCCCGTCTGGCTGCCGCCGCACATCGCGCCCCGCAGGGAAGCGCGGACGATCCGTGTCGTTGCCCCTCGCAACTGGACCTTCGACGGCATCCCGCCGGGCGGAGACGAAAATGGTGGGTCGTTCGGTAAGGCCCACCTCGACGTCGTGCGCGAGGGAAATGCGATCGTCGTCCACAGGACGGTCGTCTTCGACCAGAGCACGATTTCGGTGGCCGAGTACCCCAAATGGCGAGCGTGGGTGCAGAGAGTGGACTCGCTGATGCATCGGAGCGTCCGCCTGATGCGAACGGCCGGGGACGCACGATGAGACGGCTCGCGACCCTCCTCGCGGCCTGGGCGTTCTCGATCGCCGCATGCGCACCCACGGCGCGCGCGCCGATCGACACGGGAAGAACTCTCCCGTCGCTGTTCGCCGAAGCCTTCCGGACCGAGGCAATCGGCGACCCGGATCGCGCCGTTGCGGCGTATCTCGACCTCGTCGTGCGCGCGGCGCAAGCCGAAACCGACCCATGGCAGGTAGCCACCCTCGAGGCGTCGCTCGACGCGCTGACCGATCGGACGCTACCCGCCCTCGGCAACGCCGCCCGCGACGCGGCTCTCGCCAAGAGGACCCACCAGGCGCCGGCGATCGCCGACGGCCTCGGCCGCGCCTTACTGCACGCGAGGGGCCCGTTCGCAAGGGGGCTCATCGCGAGCGCGATGATGTCGATGGCGGAGCATCGAGGCGACGCCGCCGCGGCCCGAAGCGCCCGCACCGCGAGCGGATGCGTCCAGGAAGCGCTGGTGATCGGACCCGTCGAGTGGCCGGCCGTGACCGGCGTCGACGACCGCGGACCGCTCGATCGCGCAGACGCTCGCATCGAGGGCGCCTATTCGACGGGAGGAGCGTTCGACGTGCCGGCTCACCCCGTCGCGGTTCGCGGGCGAGGCTGCGGCATCGATCTGTCGGCGGAGCGTTCGCGACCCGGAGTGCGCGAGGTCGTCGTCGACGTGGCGGTTGCGGCTCCGCAGACGATCGGCGTCGTCCTGCGCGCCCACGGCTCCGCGGTCGTGCGCGTGGCGGGCGCGGCGGTCATCGATCGCCCGTTCGAGCTCGGCGACGGAGATGCGGCTCGATTCGCAAAGGTGCGCGTGGACGCCGGCAACGTGCGCATCGTCACCCGTGTCGGCACCGCCAAGGAGGACGATTCGATCGAGATCGACGTTTTCGGCGAGGACGGCGCTCCCCTTCGCGCGAGCGTCCCTGCCGTGGGGTCTGCGTCTTCGGCGCACGCAGTCGCAGTCGAGCCGCTCGTCCTTCCCTCGCACGGCGCCGACGACGAGGCCCTGCTCGCCGCGGCCGCCGCACTGGCCGGGGGCGCCCCGCGCGAGGCCGAACGCATGCTCTGGAGCGCCGCGACGCGTCCGAATGCGAGCGCCGACGTCGCGCTCGTTTACGCACGCGCGGTCGAGAGTGCGCGGGATCTTTCGGCGGCAACGCGGGGCGAACGCGCGCGAAACGCCTACGAACGCGCGCTCGAGGCGTGGCCGGCGAGCTGGGAGGCGGTCGTGGGCCACGCGATGCTGGCGGGCGTTCGCCGAGGTCAGGAGGAAGCGGGGCTGGAGATGCTGCGCGATCTCGACGAGCTTCGCGCAAGGGACTCCGAAGCCACGTCGCCGGTTCTCGACGCGTTCGATGCGTTGATCGCCGGCCGGGAGAAACTCTTCGATCGCGCGACGGCGGCGCTCGACAGAGCGCGAGCTTCACTGGACGGAACGACTCTCTACGCCGATGCCCAGGACGCGTCGTCGCCGCGCGTCGGCTCCGATCTCGCCCTGTCGGCTTGCGACCTTCGTAGGCCCATCGCGCACGACACGGTCGCATGCCTGGAGGCACTGCGATCAGCCGGGGATCGACCTCGGGAAGCGGCCGAGCTGGACCGACTGCGCACTCTGTTCGGTACGCCCCAGCGCTTCTTGCCACTGGAGCTCCGGGACACGTTGGTGGCGGGTGACCTCGTTTCCGCTCGACGCATCTTCGACGCGATGCTGCCCGCGGAGCGCACACTCTCCGCGCTGGCTCTCGTAAGCGAACCCGGGCCGAGCCCCGGCGACGCCCGCGCTCGGCTGTTATCGCTCGCGCTCACCAGCCGTGATGCGCCAGGCTCGATCGCTCCACTTCTGCGGGCACAAGGCGAGGACCCCGGGCAGGCACTCGACGATCTCGCGGATCGCATTGCGCAAGAGGACCGTGCCCATCCGATCCTGCCCGACGCGGCCACTGCCGTGCTCGCTCATACCGAGCGATACGACGTCTCGCCGGACGGTCTGGTGCACTGGACCTTGTTCGACGAACGACGCGTCAGTGGAACGATGGATGTCGACGAGAACGCGCAGGCGGCTACGCCCGACCTGCTCGGCCGCGCCGCCCAGCGCGCCGTGCGCCGGCGTATCCTGAAGAAGGATGGGCGCATCCTCGAGCCCGACCGTGCGCCGCGCGCCACACAGGCGCATGCCGACCTGTCGCAGCTGGAACAGGGCGACGTCGTCGAGGCTGTGTACGAAGGGTGGTCGCTGCCCGGTGACAGCGGCGACGTCGGGATCGACACCCCCGATCTGTTTCCCGAGCGCACGGCCGTCCACACCGCGTCGATCGAGCTGCACCTTCCGCCCCGCTTGCAGGGCTCGATCTGGAGCCACCCGCTGCTCGGAAAGGCCACCGAGCGCTTCGAGAGCGGCGAGCGAGTCCTGACCTGGCAGCTCGTCGATCGGCCGTCGCGCCGCCTGGAAGACGGCGTCCCGAAGATGGATCGAAACGTGAGCGTGAGCTTCTCGACGGCTCGATGGGAAACGATCGCCCACGCGTTGCGCGAGACGATCGCGGGGCTGGACGAGCACGACCCCGAGATCAGCGCATGGGCCCGGGACGCGGTGGCCGGCGCGGACGGCTCGCCGCGTTCCTGCGTGGACGCGCTGGTGGTGGCGGCCGGGAAGTCGCTGCGCGAGTCCGACCCGGGGACGCTCAGCGATTACGGCGGCGGCACGGCTCCGGTACAGAGTCAGACGGCGAGGACTTTTCTCGCATCCCACGACGGCAGTCGCTCGTGGCTCGTACTGCGCGGGCTTCGAGAGCTCGGCATACCGGCGGACCTCGTCGTCGCCGAAAACGACCCCTACAGCGCCGATCCGGCCTTTCCCCCGCATTATGGGCGTTTCGTGCACCCTCTCGTCGTGGCGCATGTCAAGACTGGCGAACGCGTGGACGACGTCTGGATCGACGCCGACGTGTCCGGTCCACCGCTTCCCGCCGGGCGGATCTCGCCCGAGCTGCGCGGTCGTCTGGCGCTTCACACCGACGGCAGGATCGCTCCGCTGCCGCCGCTCGATTCCGGCCAGCAGCGTGACGAGGTCGACGTGCGACTGGCTCTCGACTCGAAAGGAGACGCGCGCGGATCATTCGCCGTGCTGCTCCGGGGTCGCGAGGCGCAGGAGCTCGCCGAGAGCCTGTTTCGCATCGTGGGAGCGGAGCGCCAACGCGCATTGCGCGAAGTGGTCCTGGCCTGGCTTCCCTGGGCGAACGTGGATGACGTCGAGCTCGCGTCGAGCGAAGGCAGCTGGCAAGTGAGTCTGAGAGCCAACGTGAGCGTCAGCGGCTACGCTCAGGCCGAGCAGCGCGCGGGTCAGCGCGCGAAAGCCTGGCTGCTGCCGGGTATCGACGCGCTGCATTGGTCCTGGCCCCACGCGCGGGTGTCGAGTCTCGCATCCACTTTCGCAACGCAGGCCGGCAGACAGAGCGCGCTCGCAGTCAGCACGGCCGTCGATTACCACGTGCATCGGCGCATCGAGCTTCCCTCGAACGCGGTGGTCACCCGTACGCCCGGTCCACTCGACGTCAAGGCAAAGCTGGTCGAGGCATCTCGCACGATGGTGATCGACGGCGCCGCCTTGCAGGACGATTTCGTCCTCGGAGTGACCACGGGAACGGTTCCGACCGACGACTACGGTGCCTTTGTCGCGACGGCTCACCGCGTGGACGATGCCTTTCTGGCCAGCACCCGGTTGTCGGTCCCCTGATTGCCCGAAGGTCGACTCGTCGCCCTGGTCCCAACTCTGCTAGGCTCGTCGTCCCGCGCTCGAGCCGGGGGGCTCGGCAAGTCAGGCGGTAATCAAGAGATGAGCGGCCATTCGAAGTGGGCCACGATCAAACACAAGAAGGGCGCCCTGGATGCCAAGCGCGGCAAGCTCTTCACGAAGCTCATCAAAGAGCTGACCGTGGCGGCACGTCTGGGCGGGGGGGACCCGAATGGCAACCCTCGGCTACGCAAGGCGATCGCCGACGCCAAGGGCCAGTCCATGCCCAACGACACGATCCAGCGCGCCGTCAAGCGTGGCACCGGTGAGATCGAGGGGGCGGCTTACGAAGAGATCACCTACGAGGGGACCGGGCCCGGCGGCTCGCTGCTGTTGGTCGAAGCGATGACGGACAACCGCAATCGGACGGTGGCAGAGATCCGCAAGATCTTCGAAAAACACGGAGGCGTACTCGGAGCGGGTGGCACCGCCGGATGGGCTTTCGAACGCAAAGGGCTGGTTGCCGTCGGCAAAGAGGCGACGGAGGACCAGCTGATGGACATCGCAGTCGGTGCCGGGGCCGACGATTATCAGCGTGCCGGTGACGAGTGGCAGCTCACCACGGCCGCCGATTCTCTCGCGGCCGTCGTCGAGGCGCTGGAGAAGGCCGGGATCAAGGTCAAGTCGAGCAGCGTCGCGTCCGTGCCCAAGCTGAAGAAGCCCCTCGCGGGCCGGGACGCCCAGGTCGCGCTGAACCTGGTCGAAGCTCTCGACGATCACGACGACGTGCAGAACGTCTACGCCGACTTCGACATTTCGGACGAGGAGCTCGCCGCCCTGGAGGGCGCCGGCTAGTGCCCATCGTGCTCGGGCTCGATCCGGGCACGCGCCATTTCGGGTGGGGTGTCGTCGAGCGAGCTGGAACGCGACTTGTCCATCGGGCACACGGCATCGTCCACACCGATCCGGACGCGCCGATCGCGGCACGCCTCGTGGTGATCGAACGGGCCCTCGTCGGCGTCGTCGGCGCGCATGCGCCCCAAGTAGCCAGCATCGAAGCGCTGTTTTACGCCAAGGACGCGCAAGCCGCCGCGAAGCTCGGACACGCCCGGGGCGTCGCACTGCTCGTCTGCGCGCGCGAAGGCCTGGACGTGCACGAGTATGCTCCCGCCCTCGTCAAACGAGCGGTCGCCGGGAGCGGGCGCGCCGAAAAAAGCCGGGTAGCACAGATGGTGCGCGTCGTGCTCGGACTGCTCGAAGCGCCTCCTGCCGACGCAGCCGACGCGCTTGCGCTCGCCGTGACTCACCTTCAACGCATCCCGTGCTTGGCAGCGGCAGCCTGGCCTTCACCCGCTCGCGCCAGACACGGCAAGCTGAGGTGGCGAAATCCATCCGGTTGACTTACGTACACGTTTCGGCACGTTTCGGGCGAAGCGCTCGAACGCACGTCGACCGCGTGTCCTCACCCAACCCGCTTCCAAGGCATGCCTCCCCTTCGCCCTCTCGTGGCTCTCGCGGTCCTCGCGCTTCTGACGGGCGCCCTCCCGGTGATCGCAGAGCCCGGGTCGCCTCCGGCCTCGGCGCCCGACGCGCAGACGGTGCAGCAGTCGGTCGCAAGCGTCCAGTCGTTCTACGACAAGTCGATCACGTTCAAGAGCGAATTCCAGCAGAAGTTCTGGGTCAAGGCATACAACCAGGAGAAGACGTCCCACGGACACGTGACATTCGCGAAGCCGGGGAAAATGGACTGGGTCTACGACGATCCGAAGGACAACCGGGTCGTTTCGGACGGAACGCTCATCAAGGTCTACGAAGCTGCCAACAAGCAGATGTACGAGCAGCCCATCGACAAGTCGCAATACCCCGCAGCATTGTCGTTCCTGACCGGCACGGGCAAGCTCGCCGACTCGTTCGATTTCGAACTGTTCCCCGGCGATCAGATGAAATTCCCGGGTGGGTACGTCCTCGTCGGCACCCCGAAGCAATCGACACCTTCCTATGCGAAGGTTCTCTTCTACGTGGACTCGGCCACCTCGCAGGTGAGACGGGTGATGGTCATTGACGGGCAGGGCAACCGCAACCGCTTCGATTTTTTGGACCCGAAAATCAACGAGCCCGTCGCGCCCGGTCAATTCTCCTTCACGCCGCCGGCCGGCACTTCGGTCGTGCGTCCCTGACATCCATGGCGCTTGGGCGACTTCCCAGCTCGAACGATCGCGCCGTGCTCCGCCTCTTGTGAAGCTCCGCCGCTCGCTCTCTCACGTCGGTGGTCCAGTCACTACGTGGGGAGACCGCGCGATTGCGGCCGATCTCGCCGTCGCGCTCGGCGTCACCCCGGCGCCGCGACCTCTCGCGGGCGGCGACCCTAAGCCGCGAGCCGCCGGGGGCGACGATCCGGATCGCGCTCACGTGCACGGATTTCACACGTACCCGGCCCGCATGCACCCGACCACGGCGCGACAGCTGGTCCTGACGGTCAGCGCGCCCACCGCGACGGTGCTCGACCCTTTCTGCGGATCCGGCACCGTGCTGGTGGAAGCGATGCTCGCGGGACGCCGCGTCATGGGCACGGATCTCAATCCGCTGGCGGTCCGTCTCGCGCGCCTCAAGACGACACGATTTGGCGCTGCCGCTTTGCGTTCCATGGCCCAGCAAGCGCACTCGATCGCCCTCTTCGCCGACACCCGACGACGCCGCCGTGCGGGGGCCTCGCATCGTTACTCACGCGAAGACGTGGCGCTCTTCGCTCCGCACGTCCTGCTCGAGCTCGACTCGCTCGCAGTCGGCATACGGCAGCTTGCGCCGGAAGACGCTGCACTTCGGGAAGCGCTCGAGCTCGTTCTCAGCTCGATTCTCGTCAAGGTGAGTGTCGGCGCCTCCGACACCTCCTCGAGGCCGCAGCCCCGGCGGATCGCGGCAGGTTTTCCCGCCCGCCTCTTTGCGCGCAAAGCGGAGGAGCTTGCCCGAAGGCTGGGTGAGTTCTCGCAAGCTCTTTCCGAGGCTACGCCGGAAGCTCTCGTGACCGCGGACGATGCCGGCGCACTTCGCAGCATCCCGGCAAGCTCCGTCGACTCCGTGGTCACTTCGCCGCCGTACGCCGCCACGTACGATTACCTCACGCACCACGCGCTGCGCTTGCGCTGGCTCGGGCTCGACTCTCGGCCCCTCGCCGAGGGTGAAATGGGGGCTCGCAGAAACTACGCCAAGCTCGACGCCTCGGCGGCGGCTCGGACGTGGGCTCGGGAGCTCGATCGAACACTCCGAGCCCTGCGCCGTGTGTGCCGCTCCGGTGCACGAGTGGCGTTTCTCATCGGTGATTCCGCCGTCGGAGCGCACGCCATCCGCGCCGATGAGATCCTCGCGGCCGTGGCACCCGACGCCGGGTTCACGCTGCTCGCCCGCGCGTCGCAACCGCGTCCGCACTTTCACGGCCCGAGCAGCCCCGCATTTCGGCACGGCCCACGAACCGAACATGCGATCGTGCTGCAGAAGCGATAGAACCTGCTGGTGCCCCTCGTCGTCTTCGAACCGCTCGAAGGCCCCGCGTTGGTGGTTTGGGCCCCCCATGGAGGTCGCGTCCTCGACTTGTGCGACGAGCACGGCGCTCCGGTTTCGTTCTCCTGTCGTGGCGCAAGCTGCGGAACGTGCCGAGTGCGCGTGCTCGAGGGCGGCTCGCTGTTCGAGCCGGCCGCGAAGGATGAAATCGAGCTCTTGCGCGTGATGGGCGACGACCCCGCGTGCCATCGCCTCGCGTGCCAGGCGTTGCTGCGATCGGGGACAGGTCGAGTCCGCGTCCGCGCGCTGCGTGCGGGTCGCGAGTCACCCTGAGATGCCGTCTCCTCGAGCAAGAGAAAAGTCAGGGGTTTGCAGGTAGAGCTGGAACGAAGGGCTTGCGGTGCTTGGCGACGGCGAGCTCGAAGGGCGGCATGGCCGAAGGGCGTGAGTCCAGCCCGCTTGGGGGCACGCTTGCCGGAGTGCTGAAGTCCGGGAACGACGCCGACATGGGCGGCGAGCGCTTCGATGGTGCCAAAGGCGGCGATGTCGCCACATTCGGCCACCAGGCGTGCCGCGGTGGTGGGGCCGATGCCGTCGATGGTGGTCCAGAGTTTGCCGACCTCGTGCCGCTCGAGGGCGTGGCGATCGAGGTGACGGCGCATCGCGGCGCGGATCTGCTGATCGAACGAGCGTACCCGCCGACGCAAGGTCGCGATGTCCTCGCAAAGCAGCTCGGTCTGCACGCGGTAGGGATGCGAGTGGCGCTTGCCGACCGAGCGCTTGGCGGTCTGCACGAGGACAGGAGATCATTGCCATGGCAATGATCTCGCCAATTCACGTCGAACGAAGAGCCTCTCCCTCGAGGCCCCGCGCAAAAATCGATTCCGGCACGCTCACGCGTGCTTCGCGATCCATTCGCCCATTCGCGCGGCGATGCTCGGCCATTGCGGCTCGTTGAGCACTTCGTGAAACAGCCCCTCGCACGGGTCCCACGTCTTGTCGGCAACCCCGGCGGCCTGGAAGAAATCGCTGGATCGTTCGACGTCCGTGACCCGGTCTCGGGTGCCCACGGCGACGTAAAGCGGTAGCGAGAAGGACTTCGCGCCGGCCACGACGCGGTCCTGCGCGGCGAGTGCCTCCGTGTACCACCGGGCACTCGCGTTCTTGAAGACCAGCGGATCCTCGTCGTAGGCGCGGGCAATCGCCGCATCGTGCGTGAGATCGGACCCTTTCACGCCGGCGGGCAGGCTGAAGTCGGGCAGGACGCTCGAAGCAACGCGACCGGCGAGCTTCTTAAGCGTAGGAACCTTGACGGCAAAGCCGAAGGCCGGACTGCTGAGAATCACGGCGCGCCAGCGCGACGGCGAGGCAAGCCCCTCCGCCGCCGCGACGAGTCCTCCGAAGCTGTGGCCGAACAGGAACGCGGGTAGTGGGTGGGTGCGTTCGCGCAGGTGCTCCACGAGCTCCGCCACATCGTCGAGATAATCATCGAAGCGTCGGCACGAACCGCGGCGTCCCTCCGACCGACCGTGCCCTCGCAAATCGACGGCGACCACGCCGACGCCGCGCCTCGCCCAGCTCTGCGCGACGTGAGCGTACCGGCCGCCGTATTCCGCATAGCCGTGGAGAAGCGCGACGACGGCGCTCGCCCGCGCCTTGTCGGGATACCAGCCTTCGACGTGGAGCCTCGGCCCCGGCGTCTTGCGTCGGATGAGCGGCCCCTGGTCGTGGCTGATGTCGTCGGTGCCTCCAGCGCTTCGCTCCGCGCTCTCGCTCGACGTTGTTCCCATCGAGCGAGATTACTTCAGACACTCCGGCTTCACGTGCTTAATCCCGCTCTCGTCGAAATAGAACGGATTGGCACACGCAGGAGCCGGCGGCTTTTGAATCGGTACCGCCGACGGGCTCGGCGGTGCGGCGACAGCAACGGTGCTCTTCGCGGAAACGACGTGCCTTCCCGCTGCCGGCGACTGCGTCGCCGGAGCCGGCGAGAGGGCCTCCAGCCCGATGTCGAGCTGTAGCGGCTCGCTCAGCCCTGCCATTCGCGTCTGAGAACGATAGCCCGGCGCGTCGGCGCGGATCGTGTGCCGCAGGGAGTCGCTCGGAACGTCGCCTTCGAACGGATTCTTCGGGAGTGGAGTGTCATCGAGGTACAGAGTGGCCGTGGGCGGCGTCGCCTGGATGAGAAGGTGCACCGACTTCGCCTCGACGACTTGCGGCGTCGGTGCGGGCGCAGGCGGCGCCGCCGGAGTAGCCACGGCCGTGCGGGCTTGAGCTTCCCCATCGCGATGTGCATACCGGAGCGAACCCAGCGCCACCGCCGCGGCCGCGGCCGAGACGCCGACCCCGACGAGCCAGCGCCGCCGCAAGCGCCGTCGGCGCGCCTGATTGGCCTGCAGCGCACTGACCGAAATGGTCGACGGCAAGCCCCACAGGTCTGCGCTGATGGCTGCGTCCTCGGCCGCAAGCACGCCATTTTCGTCGGTCACGACGAGGCTGACGGGCGAGGCGTTGTCGTCTTTCAGCTGATCTTCGATGACCTTCTTCGTCGCCGCTCGCAATTCGCCGAACGATTCCGCGACGCGCTTTCCGACCTGACGACTGCCCATCTCGAGGCCGAGCTCCTCGATCGCCTTTTCGAGATCCGCCTGCATCGACGCGGCGGATTCGTAACGCGCATCGAGGTCGCCGGACATCGCCTTCAAGCAGATGCCTTCGAGTGAAGGCGGCACGTTCTCGGCGACGCTGCTCGGAGCCGCAACCTTGCCATCGACCAGGTTCTGCATGACCTGCAGGTCGGTCAAACCTTCCCACATCCGGCGACCGGTGATCGCCTCCCACAGCATGACACCGACGGCGAACAAATCCGCGCGCCGGTCAAGGCGGACCGACCCCACCAGCTGCTCGGGCGACATGTACCGGACCTTTCCCTTGATCATTCCGGTTTCCGTGTTTCCCGAGGACCCAATCTTTTTGGCAATCCCGAAATCGAGCAATTTCGCGTGACCGTCGTACGTTACGAAAATGTTATGTGGCGAGACGTCGCGATGCACGAGATTGAGGGGGGTCCCGTCGAGGTCCGACAGGTTTTGCAGGTATTCGAGACCCGTCAGCACCTCTTTCAGGACGAAAAGCTGGAACGGCAGCGCCGCTTGTGCGCGCCGCTCTCCATGGAGGATCCGCGAAAGAGGCTGCCCGTCCATGTACTCCATGACGAGCACGGGCCGTCCCGCAAAGACGACGACCTCGTAGGTTTGCACGATATTGGGGTGGTTGAGCGTCGCGGCGAGTCGTGCCTCGGCGAGGAACATCTCGCGCACCTGCGGATCGCTCACGAGCTCGGGGCGTATCGACTTCAGCACCACCAGTTTGCGAACGCCCGCCACACCACGCACGACAGCGAGATGCACGAGCGCCATTCCGCCTTCGCCCAGCTTGGCGATGACGTGGTACTTCTTTTGGAGCTCTTGCGGTGCCGGGTCGTGCCCGGCGAGTGTGCTCATGGCTTCTTCGACTTCAACGACATTCGGGAAATGCTCCCCAATCGGAGCCTGCACAACCAATTAGAATTTACGCACGAATGATCCCAGGTCATAAGTCTGCCAGGTGGCGGGGACGCGTGCCCTAATTCGGTGCGCACGTGTACGTCGATCACTTCGCGGGTGGCCCCGCGGAGTTCCGCGTATTCGATGGTCCTTTTTCTGACTGCAAGCCCTCGGCGATTATGCGCCCGGCGGCAAGACCGTATATTTGTGCGCTGGGCCAAGACGCCGCGAAACCCAGGACCCATTCGAGGAAGCGGCGAACCGAGAAGCTCATGCCATTCATCGATCGCCCGCGGAGACTTCGACAGCTGATCGGGATCGGGAGCCTCCTCGCCTCGTCGACCGTCAGCCCGCCGTCGTGGTCTCAAGCGATGAACGACACGACCAAGGTATGTGTCGACGCCTACGGCAGCGCTCAGGAATTTCGCAAGAACAACGACCTCTTGAAGGCGCGGCAAGCGCTCTGGACGTGCGCCGGCGCAGCATGCCCGGCGATCGTCCAGGGGGACTGTACCGCGTGGCTCAGCCAGGTGGTCGACGCCATTCCCTCGGTCGTCCTCGAAGCGAAAGTCGATGACGACAATGTATTCGATGTTTCCGTATCGATGGACGGCGCTCCGATTGCGACTCAGCTGGACGGTAAGCCGGTCGAGATCAATCCGGGCCTTCATTCTTTCGTTTTCGAGCGCCCGGGCGCGGCTCCAATCGAAAAAAAGGTCATCATTGCGGCCCATGCCAAGAGCCAGGTCATCGTGGCCGTGTGGCGACCGCCGCCGGTCGTGCGAGCTCCGGCGAGCGCTCCAGTCATCCATCCTGCCGCCGAAGCGGCTCCCCAGACCTTCCGCCCCGTGCCCCCGCTCGCTTACGTGCTGGGTGGTGTCGCCGTGGCTGCGCTCGGAACGTTCGCCGGCCTCGGCCTCAGCGGCGACATCACGAAGCACGACCTCGACACGTCCTGTTCCCCGCGCTGTTCGAGCGGGAACGTGAGCTCCCTCGAGACGCGTTTCCTTGCCGCCGATGTCGCCCTCGGCGTCGGCGCGATTGCCGCCGCCAGCGCAGTCACCGTGTTCTTCCTGCGTCCTGAGCAGCCGGCGCGGGCGCTCGCCGTGACCGCGGTAGGCGTCGCTCCTGCACACGGAGGCGCCGCACTCCAGTGGAGTGGCTCGTTCTGACCGACTTTTGGAGATCGATAGTGGCGGGTTCTCCCATGTCCCAATTTCCCAGACACGTGACTCACCGCTTGATGGTCGCTTCCACCGCCCTTCTGGCCGCGGCCGCAGGCGCCTGCTCGTGGAGCCTGAACTACCTCGATTCCGGCCCCGCCGACACGGACCCCCACCCGGACGTGGTCGTCCCCTCGACGGACGCCGCCTCGATTTCGGACGCGGCCTCGGGAGGCCCGAACACGGACACCGCCCAGGGCGCGGCCGAAGCCGCCGACAACGAGGCATCGGCCGCCCTCGGCGACGGAGGAAACCTCATCCAGAATCCTTCCTGCGAAGACGGCACGACGGACTGGTCAACGCTCGGGCAAACTCCGCTGGAGTCGTCGACCACGTTCGTCCACACCGGCGATACGGCCAGTTGCCACGCCTACGATCGCGTGCACGAGGAAACGAGCGGTACGCTTCCGTCCTACGACGGTCCCATGCAGGACATCACGGCCGTGGTCGTGCCGGGGCACCAATACGGCGTCAGCGCATGGGCCCTATGGGCACCGCCGACCGCGCCGGACTCCGGTTCGGACGAGGCCGAGGGCGGGCCGTCCCAAGGCTCGGATGGATCTTCGGACGGAGCGGGCGGGGCGACGGATTCAGGCACCGACGGGGGCGGGGGATATGAGCAGCAAAATGCGTATATCACGGTGAAAGAGACCTGCGGCAGCTCCACCAGCTATGTGCGCCTTGCCTCGGCGACGAACCTGCCGGAAGAGACGTGGACGGAGGTGGACCAGGCAACGTCCCTCCTGACGGTTCCAGTCGGCTGCACGCCTCTCGATCTTCAGCTGTACATCGAAGGGCCCGACGTCGGATTGGACCTGTACGTGGATGAGGTCACGCTCCAGCTCGTCAACTGACCCTGAGCGGGTCGCTCGGTCTTGTCGGGGCCTCTCCGTTCAGCCCTAGGCCCGCGGGTGCGAACGGACCGCCCGGTCTACGGGACGTTACCGACAAAGGTCGTGACGCTCTCCGGCTGAAGAGTGACGGTCAACCGGGCGTCCGACAGGGCCACATCCGGCTGAGGCGAGAGATCCGCCGTCGCCGATGTCACCGTCGGGGTCATCTGACTCGGCCACCCCGCGCCGGATACGAACATCGACAGAGAGGTCGGGTCCCCGTTGGTGTTGATGGCGACGATCACGACGGCTCCGCCGGCGGGATTGTCGAATGCTGCGACATGGACGCCGCCCGGAACCGGTCCCGACACGTCGATCCGCTGGTAGCCCGGACGCACGAACTTGCTGAAGTTCCCGACCGTGTAAAGCCGCTTGGGCGGGCTATTGATGTCGCCTCCGCCAGGCCCCTGCCCGTTCGGGAAAAGCAAGCCTTCGTTGTCCGTGCCTCCCAGAGAGACCAGCCACCAGTAATGCCACGCGCTCGCGCCGCCGGTCACGAGCGCCTGGTAGATCCAGTCCGCCACCGCGATCCCGTTCGAGATGTCGATGCTCGGCCCGGCCTGAGCCGAGCCCTGAACTCCGGATACCTCGGTCTCCCAGATCGGTTGCGTCACCCACGAGGGGGGTGCGATGGGCTGGAAGGCGTAGTCGTGAGTGGCGAAGATAGCGACCAGCGAATCCGCCGCAGGGTCGGAGTGGATGCACGGGCCGTAGTCGTTCGTCTGGCTGCAGTCGGCGGCTCCCGTCCAGAGGTCAGCCCACGCTTCGGGCTCGGGCGCGATGAGTTTGACCGGGGGGCTCAGGTTCGAGAGCATCGGTCCCAGCACCTCGATGAAGTTGAGCATTTCGCTACCCGTGTAGAGGCACGACGCGTAGCTGGCCGCGTAATCGGGCTCGTTTTGTGGTGAAATGGCGTAGACGGGAACGCCGGTCTGAGACGTCAACCAACCCGGGAAGCTCGCGAGCGTCGTCGCCCACGCGTAGTAGTCGCCGGCGCTGCAAACCCCTTGTCCCGCGGCCGCACACAGGTGCCCGCCTTCGTCTTCGTCATTGTTGTCCTTGTAACCAGGAGGAGGAGACCAGGGTGTCGCCCACACGATGGCCCCGTAGGATGCAGCGACCTGCACGTCGGAGATGACCCCCGACCCCAACGCTTCACCGTTCACGTCGATCCCGACACGGAGAATCGAGAGCCCGATTCCATCGTTGGGATCGAAGAACAATCGAGCTTGCTCGGACGTCAACGGGCCGGCGGCGAACACGTCGGCGGCGCCGAAGCCGCTGATGGTCTGATGAGCAAGGCGCGGATTGACGATGACGTCTCCCGTTTCGGGCGTGCCGGCTTCGCTGCCCGACATGGCGTCCGCGACGTCGGGTTCTGGGCCCGCGTCGGGGTCGCTGCCCGCTGCCGCGTCCGTCAGAGTGATCGCCGACGCCTCCGTGGCGACGCTCGATCCGCAAGCGGCGCACCCCAGCGCCGCGGTCGCGAGGCCCCATCGCGCGAGAGTCGGCCCCATGCCGGTCGCTCGAATCCTTTTTTTCTGCAGCGGCCCAAAAGGCGCACTCCAGAGCATTATCCCATAGCTTGTTAAGCTTTCTCTGGTCCGTCAAATCTCATACGTGAGAATTTGCTCGATTCTTGGTTTGATTGGAACAGCCCAGCCGAAGCGCGGCGAGCGGCACCACCCGGAACGCGACGCGGTAGGGGGCACCGAGTGCGACAGGACACGAGACGTGAGGTAGCGTTACGCGGTGCCCGCGGTGCCTTTCGCTACCAGGCTTGCCGTCTGCCTGTTCGCGTCGCTTTCGAGCGCGACGATCGACGCTCGGCCGGCGTTTTCCGAACCGGACACGCTTCACGGCGGGGGTTTCGCGTCGAAGAAGGGGACCCCGATCGAGGGCGGCGACGATTTGCCGATTCTCGGAACGCTGTGCCAGGTCCACACGGGCGAGCTTCTCGTCGTCGATGCCCGGTCGCCCGACCAGGACCGGTTCGACGCGCTCATGGCCGACCAGGCGACCGGATCGAGCCACGCCATCGATCCGGAGCTCCTCGGGCTTCTGAGAGATCTCGCGAAGAAGCACCCCCTGTCGTGGATCGAAATCGTCAGCGGCTATCGAAGTCCCAAATATAACGAGATGCTGCGCAAGAAAGGACATCACGTGTCACCGCACAGCCAGCACTCGCTGGGGCGCGCTTGCGATTTTCGAATCGTGCCCCCCGGCGAAGATCGCGGGCTCGACCCCCGCGTGCTGGCGCAGGAGATCCGTTCTCTCGGCTGGAGGGGAGGTATCGGCGTCTATCCCTCCAAAGACGACTGGTTCGTCCATGCCGACGTCGGCCAGGCGCGCAGCTGGGTCAATTGAGCCGCCTCTGCCGCTAGCGCCGCGGGGGATCACCGGAAAAGCGACGTCCCCAGAGCCGACGTCCCCGCGGCACGTCGTTCGCACGGATTCCAGCCCGCTCCAGCAGAGCCAGCGGTCGATGAGTTTGTCGCCCAAGCCCATGAGATCTGCCGCCTGGACAGCCGAAGCGAATGGGACGGCATCAACGCTCGTCTCGGAAGCGCCGCCGCCCATTTCGCTCGAGCGTGTGGCGCATTTGCCACCGGCGCAGCCTGGCAGGGTGATCGCCGATATCTACCGCGTCATCGGCTCGCTGGGCACGGGATCGATGGGCATGGTGCTTCTCGCCCGGGACGAAAAGCTCGATCGTCGCGTCGCGATCAAGTTCATCCGGGGCGACCTGCTCGACGCCGCCTTCCGGGCTCGCTTCACCGACGAAGCCCGAGCCATGGCGCGCGTGAATCACCCGAACGTGCTTCACGTCTATGCCTTCGGCGAGCACGAGGGCGTCCCTTATTTCGTCATGGAGTTCGTCGACGGGACCACGCTCGAACAGTGGCTCGCGCGCATGCCGTCTCCGATCGACATCGAAATCGCGCTTCGGATCCTCGACGAAACGTGCGACGGCGTGTCGGCGATCCACGCGGCCGATACGGTCCACCGCGACCTGAAGCCTGGCAATATCTTGCTCGACACCAAGCTCAAGCCGCGCATTGCGGACATGGGCCTGGCGATCCTTCGTCGAGACGACGGGGTGCGAAAGCCCGAGATCGCCGGCACGCCGGCGTACATGGCGCCCGAGATCGCGTTCGGTCGCGAGATCGAACCGTGGCATCGCGTCCGAGCGGACGTCTACTCACTCGCGTGCGTCGCGTACGAGCTCTTGACAGGTCGCGCCCCGTTCCAGGCGGAGACGCAGGTGGCGCTGATGCTCAAGCACGCCTCGGTTCCGGTTCCACCGCCAAGCTCGGTCCGGCCGGCGCTGCCGCCGGAGGTCGACGACGCGATCCTTCGCGCCATGGCAAAGAACCCCACCGAGCGTACTCCCACCGTGGACGTCTTTCGACGCGAGCTGATGGCGACCCTCGAGAAGTCTCCCGACCCCGAGCGCATCCTCGTCGGAGAGGCCGACGCCGAGTCGCGGGAGGCGATCCGGATTCACCTCGAGCTCAAGTTTCCCGACGCGCAGGTCGATTGCTTCGCGGACGGCGTCGGCGTCGTCGCGGCCTTCGCGCGAACGATCCCGACGGTCGTCGTCCTCGATCTCTGCATGTCCGGCCTCGACGGATTCCAGGTGACCGAATGGATCCGCGCGCAAGAGGAATCCAAGAGGATTCCCATCATCATTTTGACGGCTTCCGGCGGTCCGGAGCAATGGAAGCGACTCGCGGCTCTCGGCGCCGACGGCTTTCTCGTCAAGCCCGTATCGCTCGACGACGTCGTCGCGCTCGTCCGCCGCTCGCTTCGCGAGCGAATCTCCGGCGTCTTCTCGCGATCGCAGGTTCCATCGACGCGTCTACCTGGGTGACGACAGGGCGACGCCCGCGGGGAGACACGCGCTCGCGTCCAGCAGGATTCCCGGCCCGCGCTTCAGAAACCGACCCGTGCCTGGGCAAACGCGAACTGCGATACGCTGGGCACGGCGCCGAAGTTGGCACGAAGCGCCGCTTGCGCGCCATCACCCAGGAAAAGCACCGAATAGCCGGCCTGCAGGTGAACGGGCACCCAGGGAGACCACGCCAGCCCGGCGTCGATCTCGTGGCCGAGGCTCGCGTGTGCGTTGCCGGGAGCCTGGCCGAGCGTCAGAAGGTATGCGCTCTCCCATGCCGCGCCTGGCTGCGCGAGGCGCGCGTAACGGTACTCGACGGATACGCCGCCGTCGCTCCATGCCGCGGCGGCGACACGAGCGCTCGCCTCGGCCTCGTTCGACCACGAGAAAACGTCCATGGCGCCGTGCCATTCGTGAACGTCCGGAAGCAGCGGATCGAACCCGGTGTAGACGCGGCCGCCTCGATCGCCGCTCGCGTAGGCTGCCCCCAGTCCGACGTCGGGACGCAACGCGACGTCCGAGAGCGTCCGCCCGAGGCGCGCCGCAACGGCCCACGCCGTCCGCGGCCCCGTGAAGATCGACTGCCCGCGCGCAGCGCCGTCGACGTGCCCGACCTCGAGCACCCCCTCCGCCGCCCAGCTCCACCCCTGCCCGGCGCCGTGAAGCCGCGCGGCGCCGGCCCCCGTCTGCCCCTCGACGCCGCTTTCGTAAGCCGGATTGAACTGAGCGAGCCGCGCGAGCACGTACGCTTCGGCGGCGAGAAGCGGATCGAACGCCCACTCTCCCCGCGCCCCGAACAGCTCGCCGTATGGGGTCTCGGGAAGAGCGGTCCCCTGGGCGTCGTCCTCGAGGGCTGCCGCGAGCAGCTCCACGGCGCCGTCGCCGAACGCCAATCGACCGCGAACGGCATCGAGGGAACGACCGGTCGGCGACCAGTCCGACACCCCGAGCAGCCGCCCTTCCCCCCAGACCACAGGCTGACGGCCGACGCGAACGAAACTGGGATGCGCCGAAGCCGTATGGCCCTCCACCCAAGCCTCGTAGGCGCCGACCAGGGCGACGGGCAGAGGCCCCTCGACGGGAGCCGTGCCGGACAGCAGCAGAACGCGCGCGTCCTGCAGAACGACGCGCCCTTCCACGGCTCCGCGAGACCCGTCCAGACCGAGCCGCGAGCGCTCGATGAGGATGCCGCGGTCCTGGTCGTCGAGGTCGTGACGATAGTCTCCGTACGCGCGCACGTCCAAAACGGGCGCGAGCAACCAGTCGCCGAGCGCCAACGTCTCCGGCGCCGGCGGTGAGACCTGCGCGTTCGCCCTCACGACCGTCGCCATCATCGAGAGCGCCACCCCGATCGCCGGGACTTTGATCACGCGGCGACGCTAGCGCGTCTTGCATTGCCTTGGAACGGGACATCGTCCCGCGCGTTGTCGCCCCGCCTACGCCTCTTTCACGTGCTCGGTTTCGAGGTACTCGCGCGCCCGCGCAATGAGCTGCTCCCGCTCGTTGAGCGCAGGCTCGTTCGTGACCGCTTCGAGCAGCGCGTCCAGGATCTTGCCAATCACCGGCCCCGGCGCGAGCGAGAGATCGCGCATCAGATCGTGGCCGTTCACGCGCAGATCCCGTGTCGAGAGCGCGGCGCCCTGGGCGAGGACCCGCGCCACGTGGGCCTTGAGCTCCGACAGACTCGCGAGATCCAGACCGGGATCGCGACCCTTCGCGCGAACGTCGGCGTCGTTCAGCGCGTACAGGTCCTCCAGGCGGTCGCGGCCCACCCGACGGATCCACCGGCGAACCGCTGCGTCGGTCCAATCGTCCGAATAGTGGAACAAGTGGTTTCGCACCAGCGAGACGATTCGGGCGCGATCTTCGTTGGAAAAGCGCAGCCGAGCGGCGATCGGATCGGCAATCTCCGCGCCGACGCGGTCGTGATCGTAAAAGGTGTAATCCCCCGTCTTGTCCGACCAACTTCGCGTGCGCGGCTTTCCTACATCGTGCAACAGAGCGGCGATCCTCAGGACGGGGTCGCCCACGCACGCATCCATGCACTCGAGGCCGTGCCGCCAGACGTCGTACGCATGCCACCTGTTCTGCTCGAGCCCGACTCCCTCGAGCAGCTCGGGACACGTCACACCGAGAATTCCGGTTCGCTGCATCACCTCGAACGCGCGCGATGGCACCCGGGCCGCCATCGTCTTGACCCACTCGTCGCGGATTCGCTCCTCCGCCACCTTGCGGTAAGTGTCGAGCGTGGGCCCGATGGCGGCCTCCGTATCGGGGTCGAGGCGCAGCTCCAGCGTCGCGACGAACCGAGCTGCGCGAAGAACTCGCAGCCCGTCCTCGGCAAACCGCTCGCGCGGATTGCCCACCGCGCGCAGCACGCCGCGCTTCAGATCGCCTCGGCCGTCGAACGGATCGATCAGCCGACCGTCCACGGGGTCGACCGCGAGAGCGTTCACGGTGAAATCGCGCCGAGCCAGATCTGCGGCAATGTCGTCCACGAACGCGACCCAGTCCGGTCGACGGCCGTCCGAGTACGTTCCTTCACCACGCAGCGTCGTGACTTCGTACTGGTGACCGGAGGCCACCACCGTGATCGTGCCGTGCTCGATTCCAGTGGGAATGGCCCTCGGGAAGATTCGAAGCAGCTCGTCGGGACGAGCGTCGGTTGCGATGTCCCAGTCGTTGGCATCCCGCCCGGCGATCAGGTCGCGCACGCACCCGCCCACGATCCAGGCGCGCCGTCCACGCGAGCGCAATCGCTCGCACAGAGCGAGGACGTCGGCCGGGATGGCGGCCAGATCGGCGCGATCGAAGTCCACGCCGCTTCTCTACCACGCGCGGTCGGCCGCCACTTCGAGCGCGCAGGTCGAGCCGCGCACGTCCGCGACGCCAGAGGCGAGCCTGGGCGCCGACCGATCGGGCCTTCCTGAGCTCGGTCGCGACGACCGCTGGCCAGCCGTAACGGAAGAAGGCATCCGTGCATCGGATGGAGTGCGTCCCCGACATTGTCCGGATACCCGCGCGTTTCCCCGGAAATCCCATCCGGGCCCGACTTTCTGCCGACGCCCCGACTTTCTCCCGACGGCCCCCGCCCCTTCTCTGGACATTCCGACCTTCTCTGCGAGATACGATGGCGACATCCGTCCCCATGGCTGAACAATCGCTGACCTCCACCGCCGTCGCCGCCCCCGCCGCCGCGGCCGCTCGACCGGGAGTCTCCCGTCGTCTGGTCGTCACCCTCGGCGTCGTGTTGGTGCTTGCCAGCGCGGCGGTTTCCTACTGGCTCTACGCGAGGCATTTCGAGGAGACCGACGACGCCCAAATCGACGGCAACATCAGCAACGTCAGCCCGCGCACCAGCGGTTCGGTGATCACCGTCGAGGTGGCCGAGAACCAGCCGGTGAAGGCCGGCGACCTGCTTGCGGAGATCGATCCCACCGATCTTCAGATTGCGGTGGACCAGGCGCGGGCCCAGGTCGCGCAGGCGCAGGCACAGCTCCAGGCCGAGGATCCGTCGGTGCCAATCACGGTCGCGTCGAACGAGAGCGCGCTCTCCGCGGCGCAATCGGATCTCGCAGCGGCCCAAGCCTCTCTCGCAGCCGCCCGAAGGGAGGTCGCACAGCTCGACGCGCAGCTCGCCCAAGCGCAGGCAAACGATCGCACCGCGCAGCTCGAGAAGCAAAGGTCCGAGAAGCTCATTGCCGAAGGCGCCGTCTCCCAGTCGGACTACGACACACGGTCGAACGCGGCCGCCGCTTCGGCCGCGGCAGTCGATGCGATCAAGCAATCCCTGGCCGCTGCCAACGACCGCGTCGCGCAGCAGCAGGCGCAGATCGCTACGCTCAACAGCCATTTCGTCGAGGTGAAGTCGAACGCCCCCCGACAGATCGCGACCCGGCGCGCATCGGTGGTGTGGCGCCAGGCATCCCTCGAGCTCGCCAAGGCACAGCTGGCCCAGGCCGAAAAGAATCTCTCGTACGCGAAGATCCTCGCGCCGGTCACGGGGATCGTCGCCAAGAAGGCGATTGCGATCGGCGATCACGTGGCGCCGGGGCAGGACGTCTTCGCGATCTCGGAAACGGACTCGCTCTGGGTGACGGCGAACTATCGAGAGACGCAGCTCGAAATCATGCATCCTGGACAGCCCGCCACGGTGCACGTCGACGCCCTCGGCATCACGCTCCACGGCTCCGTCGAGAGCATCGGGGGCGCGACGGGGTCGCGCTTGAGCGTTCTTCCCCCCGAGAACGCGACGGGCAACTACGTCAAGGTCGTTCAACGCATTCCGGTGCGCATCAAGATCGACCCGGGACAGACCGGGTTCGATCGACTCCGCATCGGCATGAGCGTCGAGCCGAAGGTCACCGTGCGATGAGCGCCGCGCGGTCGGACCCCGCGGCTGCAGCGCGGCCGGGGACGGCCGCTGCCGCGAAGCAAGCGCCTCCCGCCTACTTCGCCACGGGCTGGACCGGCGGCCGCAATCCATGGGCCATCGCTCTCGTGGTGACCATGGCGACTTTCATGGAAGTGCTCGACACGAGCATCGCGAACGTTTCTCTGCCGCACATCGCGGGAAACCTCAGCGTCAGCGAAGACGAGAGCACCTGGGTGCTGACGAGCTACCTCGTGTCGAACGCGATCGTTCTGCCGATCAGCGGCTGGATTTCCAGCAAGATCGGTCGAAAGCGCTTCTACATGATGTGCGTTGCGGTATTCACCGTCTCGTCGTTCCTCTGCGGCGTCGCGCCAACGCTTCCGGCACTCATCTTCTTCCGCATCGTGCAGGGCATCGGCGGCGGCGGCTTGGGTCCGAGCGAACAGGCCATCCTGGCCGACACGTTCCCGCCCGCCAAGCGAGGCATGGCCATGGCCGTCTACGGGATGGCCGTCGTGCTCGCACCCGCGATCGGTCCCACGCTGGGCGGCTTCATCACCGACAACTTCTCCTGGCGCTGGGTCTTCTTCATCAACGTCCCCGTCGGGATCGCCTCGCTCTTTCTCTCGCACCGTGTGGTCACGGACCCGCCCCACCTCAAGTGGGCCCGCGACCGTGCCGCAGGCGTCGACTGGCTCGGTCTGGCACTCATCGCCGTCGGCCTCGGCGCCCTCGAAGTGGTGCTCGACAAGGGGCAGGAGCTCGACTGGTTTCATTCGGGATTCATCACCGGTTTCACTCTGGTGGCCGTGGTATCCCTCACGTCCTTCGTCGCATGGGAATGGAACCACGACACGCCGATCGTGGACATTCGCATGTTCAAGAGACGGAGCTTTGCCGTTGCGAACGCACTCATGCTCACCTTGGGGATCGCCCTCTTCGGATCGACGGTTCTCTTGCCGCAATATCTGCAAATTCTCATGGGGTATTCGGCAGAGCAGTCGGGGATGGCGCTTTCGCCGGGCGGCCTGGTCATCATCGCGCTCCTCCCGTTCGTCGGGCGCATGGTCGGCAAAGCCGACACCCGTTTGCTCATCACGTTCGGGTTCCTCGTCCTGAGCGGCGCACTGCTCTACATGTCACGTCGCATCGACCTGCAGATGGATTTCGCGACCGCCGTGGAGCTTCGCGCGCTCCAGTCGATCGGAATGGCGTTTCTGTTCGTGCCGATTCAAACGGTCTCTTACTCCGACGTGCCCGTGACCAAGTACAACCAAGTCAGCGGAATCATGAACCTCTCGCGCAACATGGGAGGCGATGTGGGCATTGCGTTCGTGACGACGTTCATCGCTCGGCGGTCGCAAGCGCACCAGGCGATGCTGGCCGCACACACCACCGCCTACGACCCTGGGTATCGAGCCCGCGTCGACGCGATGGCGCGCGCCTTCGAGCACACGGGCGCGACTTCGATCCAATCACTGAAAGACGCGACGGCGGCCATGTATAGGCAGCTCGTGCTGCAATCGACGCAGCTTGCCTATCTCGACGCGCTCTTCGTCCTGGGGCTCGGAACCGCCCTCATGGTGCCCATCGTATGGCTCGCGAAGAAGCCCCGCGGCGGCGCACCTCAAGGAGCACACTAGTCTTGGTGTGGGGGGAACGCGGCCGCTCCGCCCTAACCATTCGTCACATTTCGCTTGCTCCGGCCCCATCCCCCCCAGCCGTAACCGATATGCATTCGGCTGCCGGCTTCACACCTGTTTCACCAGCCCGGTCTCAGCTCGCTCGATTCGTCCAGGGTCGAGAAGCGATACGCGCTCGTCGACCGGAAGCGTTCCCCTTTCCTCAGGAGGGACGAGGGGAAGTGGGGCCTGTTCGGCGAATCGGGAAAATGCTGAGGCTCGAGGCAAAATCCCGATCGCCTGGTGTACGGACTGCCGGATTTTCCGCTCCCCTGGGGACGCAGCGCGTTTCCCGTGTAGAACTGCAGTCCGGGCTCGGTCGTCGCTATTTCGACGACCCGGCCGCTCGCGGGCGACGAGGCTCTTGCGACCGCGCGAAGCAAGCCGACCGGGCCGTCGAGGACGTAGTTGTGATCGTAGCCGGCGGCCGCGATCAGCTGTTCGTCGTGCTCGTCAATCCGGCTTCCGATGCGTCGCGGCCGAGTGAAGTCGAATGCCGTCCCGGCGACGTTGCGAATTTCGCCCGTCGGAATGAGGTCGGCGGACGTGGGCGTGAACCGGTGGGCGCGAAGCACGAGCACGTGATCCAAAATGTCCCGGCCACCGATGCCATCAAGGTTGAAGTAACTGTGCTGCGTGCAGTTCACCACGGTGTCGCGGTCGGAAAGAGCGGAGTAGTCGACGGTCAGCTCTCCGTCCGCAGAGAGCAGGTACGTGACCGTCACCAGCAGGTTCCCGGGGTATCCCGCCTCGCCGTCGTTGCTGTGATGGACGAGCCGCACGCCGCTCACGCCGTCGCCGAGGACGGGGGCTGCGCGCCAGAGAACCTTGTGAAACCCCTCCGCGCCTCCGTGCAGATGGTGCTCGCCGTCGTTCTTCTCCAGCGAGAATTCTTCGCCGCCCAGCGCGAGCCGCGCGCCGGCCACCCGGTTGGCGTACCGGCCGATCAAGGCGCCCATGTAGGTTCGGTCTCGAACGTAATCTTCGAGTCGATCGAACCCGAGCACGATGTCGTCGAAGTTTCCGTATCGGTCGGGGGTGCGGAGACCGACGACGATACCGCCATAATTCGTAATGCGGACTTCGACCCCGTCGCGAGTCGTGAGCACGAAGAGGTCGACGGGCTGACCGTCTTGCAGGGTCCCGAAGGACTCGACGCCGACGCATGGGCGGTCCGGCGCCGCTGGGCTACTGGCCATCTTCCTGGATCCTAGGGTTGAAGTCGTTGGCCGAGCACGAGGTCCCGAAAGAGACCTCCGCTCATCAATTCGTCATACTTGCCGTCTTGCACGATCCGGCCCTCGTCGAGCACCAGCACGCGATCGCAGGTCTTCACCGTGGCCAGGCGGTGAGCGATGTAGATCGACGTGCAGCCGACGAGGTTTCTCAACACTTCTCCGATGAGCCGCTCGCTCAACGTATCCAGCGAGCTCGTCGCCTCGTCGAACACGAACAGTTGCGGGTTGACGAGAAGCGCGCGCGCAATCGCGAGCCGCTGGCGCTGTCCCCCGGAGAGCGAGGAGCCCCCCTCGCCGATCGCGGCGTCGAGCTGGCCCGGCAGGCGCACGACGAACTCCCAGGCGTTGGCCATCTCGCAGGCTCGCTGGATCGCTGCGTCCGACGCGTCCGGCCGGGCGACGCGAACGTTGTCGCGCACCGTCGCACGGAAGATGAATGCGTCCTGCGGCACGACGCCGAAGTGCTTGCGCAGCTCGGAACCCGCGAACGCGCGCGCGTCTCGACCCCCGATGCGAACCTCTCCGCGCTGCGGGTCGTACAGGCGCAGGATGAGCTGCGCGAGCGTCGTCTTGCCGGAGCCGGACGGCCCGACGAAAGCGATTTTCTGCCCGTGGCCAATCGTCAAGTTCAGATCACGGAACAGGGGCCGATCGGGCTCGTAGCCGAACGTCACGTTCACGAGCTCGATCGTGCTTCGGGCAGGGACCGCATGGATCGGTCTGGGCGGATCCGGCGTCGTGCTCGAGGTGTCGAGCACCTTGCCGATGCGTTCGAGCGACGCGGCCGCGCCGCCCCAGAGAACGAAGGCTTGAAAGAGCTGCTGGAGGGGGCCGTAGAGCCCCTGGTACGACGTGAAGCAGCTCACGACGACGCCGACTTCGATTCCACCGCGGTACGTGCGCCACGCGCATGCCGCCATGAGGGCCACGTAGCAGAGGTAACCGAAGCCCTCCTGTTTCATCCATTCGATGTGCCCGCGCACGTCGCGCTCGTACGATTTGCGGCCGATGCGCAGCGCGTGCTCCTCGAAATCCTCGAGAACCGATTCCTCCATCGCGTAGAGCTTGATGGCCTTGCTGCCGCGCAGCAGGTCCGCCACCCACCCGCTGACGTCTCCTTCGGCGTTCTGGAAATCCTTGTGGATTCTCTGCAAGCGCCGCCGCGAGTGCATCATCATGAGCACGCTGCATCCCGAAGTCAGGATGAGAAGCGCCCCGATGAACGGATCCCAGAACCAGAGAACGCCGAGCGTCCAGAGAACGGTCACGGCGGAGCCCGGAACCAGCACGGAAACGTGCTGGAAAAACTGCATCAGGCTCGCGAGGGGCGTGCCGAACAGGTAACTGAAAAGCTCGCCCGAAGAGTGCTCGCCATGGAATCGAAGACACATGTGATTCACGTGACGAAAAAATTTCGACCGAAGACCGAAAACGATCCGTTCGCGCGCCCACGTGAAGAATCGATATCCCACGTGCCAGAAGCCCATTCGCATCACGACCGAGACCGCGAGATACCCGACGGCGAGCATGGCCACCCGTCGCCAGCGCTCCCCGAGGCCGAGGCCCTGGGGCTCGATCACCTGCGCAAAAAACCACTTCGGGTACAGGTTCTGGAGCGCCATCGCCCCGCCGTGGATCCCACAAAGCGTCACGGCCGCGAGAACGAGCACGTACTGGCGCCGCAGCAGCGGCCACAAGTGGCGCCGGAACGCGCCGGAGGGCTCCTCTACCCGGTCGCCGGTCCGATCCGCGCCCGTGGATCGAATGCCGGAGCGTCTCGCGACGACTTGGGAACAACTTGGGACCGAGCTCCGCTGCATCGATTCGGACCAGGACTCGCCGAAAGTGGGCGGCTCACGCGTTGCGCGCGAGCGCCGCTCGCGCTCGGCACTGAGACGTCAGGTTCGCATTGACCTCGTCGGGCCCTCAATTGTAAATCGCCTTACCGTTTTCCCCAAGCGCGAAAGCGCCCAACGCTCCCTCGTGTCGACCTTCCCGTTCCAAAACCCCGAGCGACCGTTCGACGAACGCGTCGACGACCTCGTCTCGAGACTGACGCTGGCGGAGAAGGCGTCGCAAATGCTTCACGAGTCGCCGGCCATCGAGCGCCTCGGCGTCCCCGCGTACAACTGGTGGAACGAGGGCATCCACGGCGTCGCGCGCGCGGGCATCGCCACCGTCTTCCCCCAAGCGATCGGACTGGCGGCGATGTGGGATGTCCCGCGAATGCACGAGATTGCGAGTGCCATTTCGGACGAAGCGCGCGCAAAGCACCACGAGTACGTTCGTCACGAAGACCGGGGAATGTACAAGGGCCTGACCTTCTGGGCGCCCAACATCAACATCTTTCGCGACCCACGCTGGGGGCGGGGCCACGAAACCTACGGCGAGTGTCCCTATCT
>DASPUY010000107.1:0-8113 GCA_035622655.1 Polyangiaceae bacterium | reverse complement strand
GGCGAATCCCCCGCCCCGATACTACGAGGGGCCATTGAAGCTCGCTTCGCCCCGGCCGGAAGCTCTGGGCATCACCCCGTCCGCGGCCGTAGCCGCCCGCTGAGACCCGATCATGATGATCGCCTTCGCCCTGTCCCCCCTCTTGGTGGTCACCATCGGCGGGCTGCTGCTGATGGTGATCGAAGCTTTCTCGAAGAATCGATCGGGCTTCGCGCTCGGGGCCGCGATGATCCTCTTCGCGGCCGGCGCGGCCGCAGGCGCCGAGTGGATGTTCGGCGTCGAACGCATCGATGGTGCACGCTCGGTCGCCCCGTGGCTCATCGTCGATCGCTTCACGTTGTTTTTCGACATCGTCCTCTGCCTGGGAGCCGGGATCGCCGCGGTGCTCGCGGGCGGCTACCTGCGGGAGCATCGAATCGAGCGCGGCGAGTTCTACGCTCTCCTTCTCTTCGGAACGGTCGGGGCCATGACGCTGGCGGGGGCCGGCGACGCGGTCACGCTGTTCCTGGGCCTCGAAACGATGAGCATCGGCGCCTACGCGTTGACCGCGTTTCGCCGGTCGAACCCGCGCTCGGCGGAGGGCGCCCTCAAGTATTTCCTGCTCGGCTCCTTCGCGGCGGCGGTACTCCTCTACGGTTTCGCGTTGATCTACGGAGCGACCGGACGCACGGATCTAGCTGGCATCGGAGCGTCGGCGCGGGCGGCCTGGGACCATGGTCCGCTGCTCATCATGGGCGTCGTCCTCGTCCTGGTCGGGATTGCATTCAAGGTGAGCGCCGTGCCGTTCCACGCGTGGACACCCGATGCGTACGAAGGAGCCCCGACCCCGACGACGACCTTCATGGCGGTCGCGGTCAAGGCGGCTGCGTTCGCCGTGCTCCTGCGTGTCCTGCTGACGTCGTTCCGCGACGCGGGATGGACGTCGTGGGGCAGCGGGTGGCCGCCGGTCATTGCCGGTCTGGCCGCCCTCACTATGACCGTCGCAAATCTGGTCGCCGGACGTCAGGAATCGGTCAAGCGAATGCTCGCGTACTCGAGCATCGCGCACGCCGGCTACGTGCTGGTCGGCGTCACGGCCGTGATGCGAGAACCAACCGAGGCGACGGCGAGCGTACTTTACTATCTGCTCGCTTACACGGTCTCGACGGGCGGCGCATTCGCCGCCTTGATCGCATGCGGGAGCTTCGGCCGCGAGGCAGTCACGTACGAGGACCTTTCCGGGCTCGGCAAGCGCAATCCGGTCATCGCCCTGGCGTTCTCGGTGTTCCTGATCTCGCTCGCTGGGATACCGCCGACCGCGGGATTCTTCGGAAAGTGGCTCGTCTTCAAGGCAGCGATCGACGCGGGACTCTACTGGCTCGCGGTGCTCGCGCTCGTCAACAGCGTGGTCGGCGCGTACTACTATCTGCGCGTGCTCGTCTCGATGTACATGCGCGAACCGGCGGCCGGAGCTCCCATCGCGGTCCCGATGAGATCGGGGTACGTCGCGACGGCGCTGCTCGTGAGCGCGGTGCTGGTGTTCGTGCTCGGATTGACGCCGGGGGGCTTTCTCGATGCCACGACGACCGCTGCCGCCTTCGCGGTCCGGGGGACGGAGTGAGCCGGCGGCGATTGCCGGCGCGGAATCGTCGTTCCCCATTTCCTGTGGCCGTCGCCAGGGTCGCCCTCGCCACGTGCTTCGGCTGTAACAACCGATCACCGAGTGGCGAGTCGACGGGCGAAGCCGGCATCCATTCCGTTCCCGCGCGCGCGTCCATCGCCCCGAACGCGCTTCCGATTCCAACGGCGAGCATCGAGGCCGCCGTCAATCCCGAAAAACTCCCCGTCTACAACGGCCCCATCGGCAGCGTCGAAGGAACCGTGTTCGTGAAGGGACCGGACGCTGCGGACATGCCCGCGCTCGATTTCACGACGTGTCCTGCCGCCATCGATACCTATGGAAAGGTGTTCCGATCCGGCCGTGCCAACGCCCAAGGTCTCCGCCCGCTCGCGGACGCCGTCGTCGTGATCACGGGGTACTCCGACTTCTTCCTCCCCGACAGGACCCCGTCGCAGCGGATCACGATCACTGTCGACTGCGCGTACCCCCAGCGCGCGATTGCGATGACGTACGGCCAGCGCCTCGAGGTCGCGAACGACTCGAAGATCCCCTTCGCCCCGTACCTCGAGGGCATCATCCAGCCGGCGGTCATGATCGCGCCGCCGCGTCAGTCGGGGGACCCGGTCAAGCTCTATCCACCGAGGCCCGGTCACTACGTGCTTGCGGATCGCTTGCAACCGTTCGCCCTGGAAGACCTGTACGTTTTCCGCCATCCGCTGCACGCCGTCACGGACCTCGGCGGGCACTACAGAATCGACGGCGTACCGGTGGGGAAGCTGAAGGTCGGTGCGCTGCTCAAGGTTATCCACAGCGAGGTCGATGTCGACGTCCGAGCCAACGTCGTCGAAAAAGTCGACGTCGTTCTTTCGTACACCCCGCCCGACGCGGGCGTGCAGCCGACCGGACGCCCGCCCCATTTCATTCCGTGACGCTGTCTGTTCGTACGCCGGCGATGGCCTTGATCGCGGCACGCGCGCGGCGCGCCACGTCGAGGTCGCCGGCCTTCTCCGCCAGGCGCAGGGCGATGGCTGCAACCAGCGGATCGGTAGGGTCCTGCGCGAGCAGCGCTTTTGCGCTCGCCGGAGGGATAGGGGCCCCGGAGCCGAGCAGAATCAGACATCGAGCCACTGCGACCAGAGGATGCTCGGGGCGGATGCGCGCGAGGCGGCTGCCTAGGTCACGGGTGCGCTCTTCGTTCGGCTCCGCGAACGCCAGTGCGAGGTACGTGTGAATCGCGTCGAGCGTGCCGGTGGCCGGCGGTGACCACCCCTCCGCCGCCCCGGTCTCCCCCTGCAGCACGCGAAGCTCCACGATTCCGTCGGGGGTCAATGCCGACGCGTCGGTGTGTCCGTGGGCCACGAGAGCCACTGCCGCTCGAACGACGCGCTCGTCGCCGGAAACGAGCGGATCATGGGCGATGCGCCCCAGGGTCGACCGGGTGAGGCCCGGCGGAGCGATCCGTCCGAGCGCCGTTCCGAACGCCACCCAGACCGACGCGCTCACTGCCGGGGCGTCCGCCCGGAGCGCGGTCGCCAGAGCCAGCGTGTCTCGAAAGTCGCGCGTCGCGAGGACGAGTCGAGCCCCGAAATCGCGTGGGTCAGCTCGGGCGACCTCGGACGCGATGTCGTTCGCATTCGCCGGATCGTCGCTCAGGAGCGCGCGCCCCGCGGCCTCATCGAGACCGAGGCGGCTGCGCACCGCGCGTCGGCGGAGAGCATCGCCGTCCCGTCGGGCGATCGCTTCGTCCACCGCGAGCCGCGCGGCGAGCCCACGCGCACCACGCGGCGGCGGATCGTCGAACGCATCGATCATGGCGGCGGCGACCGCCTGCGCCTCGACGACGGCGCCCGACCCCGCGAGCACCTCGGCCGCGCGTGCGATGCCCGCCCGTTCGGACGGGCTGATCCTCGACAGGGCGATGAGCGCGCGGGACCAGAGCGGCACGTCTTCGTGCGCCTCCCCCCACGTTGCAAGGGCGTGAAACGCGAGCGCAGGACTCGACGAGGTCGTCGTGACCTCGATGATCCTGCGTCGGGTCGCGTCGTCGGCCGGACGGGGGTCGAGTCGCAAGAGCACGGCTTGGGTGTTCGCTGCCGATTCCAGCTGCGCGGCCTGGAGCGCAGCGGCCTCGGCGGCGCTCGAATCACCCCGTACACGCTCGCACTCGGCCTTGGTTCTCCAGGCGGACGCGTAGCGATCGTCGATCGCAAGGGCCTTCGACAGAGCTTCGTCCGCGCCAGGATCGCGCGGCCTCGAGGCGCAGCGCACCGCCGCAATGCGCGTCCAGATTTCGGGTCCACCGGGATCAAGCCGCTCTGCTCGCTCGTAAGACGCCAGCGCCGATCGCAGATCGCCTCCGGATTCGGAAATGACCCCGGCGAGAAAGGATGCATAGGCTTCGGGCTCGATGAAACGGCCCCGTACGATGCGTCCGTCGTACGCACGATCCACCGCCTGCTCCGACGCACATCCTGTCGCGATCGTGGCCAGGACCAGGTATCGCAGTGCCGCGCCAGCATGGAGCCTCACGAGCGCAGGACCTCCTGGAGGGCACTCAAGAACGAATCGTTCTCGTCGGGCGCTCCAATGGTGACGCGAAGACGGTTTGCAAGGCGCCCACCGGAGCCATGAAAGCTCCGAACGAGAACCCCGCGCTCGAGGAGGGCCTCCTGGACGACACCGGCTGGACACCGGGTTCCCAGCCAGAGAAAGTTGGCGTGACTCGGCGGGACGTCCACGCCCGGCACGTCGGCCAGCGCCGAAATCACTCGTTCCCGCTCGCGGAGGATGGCGGCGACGTGCGCTCGGACCTCGTCCCACGCTTCGGAAAGGATTGCCGCAGCGGTCGCGAGGCTCGTTGCGCTCACATTGAAGGGGTGACGCGCTTTGTCGATCTCCCGGACGAGTCCCGCGTCGCCCTCGAGCCATCCGATCCGGAGCCCGGCGAACCCGACCTTGCTGAGCGTGCGCATCACTGCGAGGTTCGGGAATCGCGTGCGCCACGACCGGAGCGACGCACCCGCGTAGTCGACGTAGGCCTCGTCGAGGACGACGAGCGTCTCACGCGTCGCTTCCAAGATCGCTCCGAGCCGGTCATCGTTCACGCGATTGCCGGTGGGGTTGTTCGGGCTCGCGACGAAGAGCACGTTCGGACGCGTCATTTCGACGGCTCGCAAGATCGCACCCACGTCGAGATCCCAGCCTCCGTCGAGCGGCACCTCGATCGGCGTGTATCCGTGGACCCGAGCGGTCACGCGGTACATCGTGAACGTCGGGGTCATCGTCACGACGACCGGCTGCGCGGCCTTGGCTCGCGCACGGGCCATGGCCGCGAGGACAATGGCAATGATTTCGTCCGAGCCGGTTCCCACGATGAGCTCGTCGGGCCGTGCGCCAGTTCGCTCTGCGATGCGCGCCTTGAGCTCGCTCGCGCGCGCGTCCGGATATCGCTCGAGAGACACAGCGGCGAGCGCGCGCGTCACGACGTCGCGCACCCGCCTGCTGCCGCTGGGCGGCGCCTCGTTCGCGTCGAGGCGGATGACGGCGCCCGGTGCATGGGCCGGCACATAAGCAGAAAGCTCGGCCAGCTCCGGCCGAAGCAGGGCGCGATACCACTCGGGCACTACCGCCCTCTATAGCATCCGAAGGGCGCACGCTCCGGGTTGGACGCGTCCGTCAGTGACGACGGGCGCTCGGCCCTTCGATTCCATCATTGGACGCGCCGTCGTCCAGGCCGTCTCCGGGTTCGTGGACCACGTGACCTTCGGCTTCGCGCAGCTTCTCGGCGATCTCGATGATTCGTCGTTCGACGCGCCCGAAGACGCTCGAGGCGGGAAACCGTCCGGTCTCGTCCCGCTCTCCCGCCGGCAGGCCCGTGAGCACTTCGATGCCCTGCGCCGCCCGCTCCACGGCGAACACGTGGAACCGACCGTTCGCGATTGCGTCGGCGACGTCGTCGCGCATGACGAGATGAGGGCGGTTGGCGCTCGGGATGAGCACGCCTTGCGTCCCGCTGAGTCCGCGTGCCCGACACAGGTCATAAAATCCCTCGATTTTCGCGCAAACGCCTCCGATCGCCTGCATCTCGCCGAGCTGGTTGACGCTGCCTGTGACGGCGATGCCCTGATCGATTCCGACGTCCGCGAGTGCGCTCAAGACCGCGAACAGCTCGCTGGAGCTCGCGCTGTCCCCCTCGATTTCGCCGTAGCTCTGCTCGAAGGCGAGCTGTGCGCGCAGGCTCAGCGGACGCTCCTGTCCGAACATCCGGGAGAGGTAGCCCCGCAGGATGGCGACGCCCTTCGTGTGGATGCTGCCTCCGAGCTGCGCTTCGCGCTCGACGTCGATGATGCCTTCCCGCCCGATTCCGACGACGGCCGTGATGCGCATCGGCTGGCCGAACTCCACGTCCCCGGCGCTGAAGACGCTGAGACCGTTCACGACGCCCACGTGCCAACCGCTGGTATCCAGGGCTACCTCGCCCCGCAGAGTGATCTCACGGATGTGCCGCTCCGCGCTGCCCGCCCGTTCGCGACGCTCGAGCCAGGCCGCCTGCACGTCGGGCGCGCCTACGAGCGAGACGTCGGGTGGCGGTATCGAGGCTCGAAACGGGCGGACGCTGTCCTCGGCCTCGAGCGCCTCGCCGGCCGATCCTGTGGCGCGTGCCGCCGCGAGAGCGCTCGCGAACGCCATCGTTTCCTCGAGCGGCGAGAGCGTCAGCGCGATCTTTTCGCGATCGCCGGCGAGTCTCGTCGCGAGATCCAGCAGCCGCGCTCGCGCCGGCCTGTCGAACCGACCCCAGGCCCGCTCCGTCGCCATGGCCATCAGGTAGGCGTCCAATCGGAGGAGCGTCTTCGGCGCTCTCGGAATGACCGAATCGGCTTCGACCTTGACCCGGAAGAGCGACGCGAAATCGGGGTCGGCCTCGAGCAAGGTCGCATAGAGCTCGGGTGACCCGACGAGCACGACGCGAACGCGAATGGGTACCGGGACCGGACGAAGCGAGGTGGCATAGAGGCCGAGCGGTCCAAGAGGATCTTCCGCGCCGATGCGCTGCTCGCGCATGACTCGCTTCATTCGCTCCCAGATGATGGGGTCGGCCAGCAGATCGGCGGCGCGCACGACGAGGACTCCGCCACTGGCCTTGTGCAGCGAGCCGGCGCGGATGCGCGTGAAGTCGGTCAGCAGAGCGCCGTATCGCGCCCGCCTCTCCAGGTATCCAAATAGACTCGGGTAGGTCGGATTCGTGTCGTAGACGACCGGCGCCGGGCCCTCGGGCTCGTGGCCCACGAGGAGGTTTACCTTGAATCGATTCAGCCGCGTCGCAAGCTCGGGATCGTCCTTCTCCTCGCGTGATCGGTTGTCCTGTTCCTCTTCGCCCTCGACCTCGACGAGATCCTCCCAATCGTCGATGAGAGCCTGGCGCACACGATCCGTCCACCCACGAACTTCCGCTCCGAGCCCGCCGATCGACCGAGTCACTTCCCTCATCGCCGATTCGACGATCTCGGCGGCGGCCTTGGAGAAAGCCGCTTCTCGAGCCGCATCGAAGCGTGCCCCGTGCGTGCGGACGTGGTGGGCTGCCTTGTCCACTTCCCGGGTGAGCTTCTGCTCCGACTCCGTGAGAGCGCGTTTGGTGCTTTCGTCGAGAACGGCGAATTGCTCGGCGCTCACCGGCTTGCCGTGGAGGATCGGAAACGTCTGGACTCCACCGTGCACCGGACGGACGCCGAAGCCGAGGGTCTTCGCCAGCGACTCGAGCTCGTGGATCACAGCGCGGTTTTTCACCTCGAGCTCGGAGGACAGCCGCGACTGCGCCCGCTTGAATTCTTCGCCCTCGACCACCGCCGGGATGCGCTTCTTCAATCGCTCGATGAGGCCGTCCATGGTGCGCACCAACGTCGGCCCCGCGCCGGCGGGCAGCACCAGGGGGCGTGGAGCTTCGGGATGGTCGAAGTCGTGGACGTACACGATGTCGTTGGGCGTGGGACGCGTGATCGCGAAGCGCATTGCATATCGCACGATGTCGTCTTCGATCATCACCTCCGGCTCGGCTGCGACGAACACGTGGAAGCTCGGCTCGCGTGCGCTCAGTCCCAGCTCCAGAGCCCTGCGCGCCACGCTCGGGACGAGCTCGAGCAGGCCCCCGGTCTCGACGGGAGACTCCGGCAGCGTGCCCGGGTCCGTCTGGATGACGACGTCCGCGCCCTGAACGCGATAGCCGGCCCGCATTCGAGCAAGGGCTTCCTGCTCGCTTGTCTGGACCGCAGAGGGGTGTGCAGCGGCCGACACCGGGGTCGTTGCTTCGCCGCCCGTCACTCGGCTTGGGGCGAGGGGCAGCTTGGGAGCCGGCCCCCCGGCCGCCGACGCCCTCGTCGCGGTCGGCTCGGGCTTTGCGCGCGCTCTGCGTCGTCGAGTGTTCATGGGCCGGGTTCGACGAAAAACTCTTAGCATTTTCGGCTGGCGCAGGCTCCGGAGCCGCCGACCTGTTCGTCCTCGCCGAAAGCGCGCTAAGAT
>DASPUY010000106.1:0-7562 GCA_035622655.1 Polyangiaceae bacterium | reverse complement strand
CTTGGCCGTGTTGGTGCACCAGCCGGAGCAGCAGCTGAGCGCCCCCGGACACCCGGAGCCCGCGTCGCCCCCATCGCCCGCGTCCACCGTGCACTGGGCTGCATCGGCGGCGTCGCGTCCCGCGTCGACGGGCGCGTCGCTCGCGGCGTCGGACGGGGAATTCGTGACGTCGGCGCCCGCATCGACCGTCGCATCGGCGCTCGAATCGATATTCGCATCGAGCGTCTCGGATGCATCGGGCGTGTGGGCGGTGTCATCGGGCGAGGACTCTGCGCCCGTCGAATCCGCGCTTGCATCGGCACCGCCGCCGTACGTCGCGGAGGTCGCGCCGCTCGAGCTGCCCGGAGGTGCGTTCTCGCCCCCGCCCTCACCGTTCGATCCGCCCCCGCCGCAGTGGACAGCCACCACGGCACAGAGCACCGAGCCCAGGACAGCGGCTGCAAGACGCAACCTCGGCATCGTAGATCCGCCGACGATAGCAGAATTCTCCGCCCAACGCGGAACGGTCGGGCGCGCTTCGTCCGTCGGTTACGGCCCCGTGTGCTAAGGGCTGCCGGGAAACCAATGCGCAAGCGCGCCCTTATCACCGGCATCACCGGCCAAGACGGCAGTTATCTCGCGGAGTTTCTTCTCGCCCGGGGCTACGACGTTCACGGGATGGTTCGTCGCTCGTCGGAAGAAAAGTTCGAGCGAATCGCGCATTTGCGCGGCCAGGTGAAACTTCACCAGGGGGATTTGCTCGACCAGTACTCGATGGCGTCACTTCTCCGCACCGTGGAGCCCCACGAAGTTTACAACCTTGCGGCTCAGTCGTTCGTGCCGACCTCGTGGAACCAGCCCGTCCTGACCGGCGAGTTCACGGCGCTCGGGGTAACGAAGATGCTCGAAGCGATTCGCCATACGGCTCCGGGCGTCCGGTTCTACCAGGCGTCGTCGTCCGAGATGTTCGGTCGCGTCCGGCAGGTCCCTCAGAACGAGCTCACGCCGTTTTATCCCCGGTCGCCGTATGGAGTCGCCAAGGCCTACGGGCATCACATAACTGTAAACTATCGGGAATCGTTCGGAATTTTTGCTGTCAGCGGCATCCTCTTCAACCATGAGTCCCCGCGGCGCGGGCTCGAGTTCGTCACACGAAAAGTCAGCGACGGGGTGGCCCGCATCCGCCTCGGGCTCGCTGACAAGTTGCGGCTCGGCAATCTGGAGGCCAAGCGGGATTGGGGCTACGCCGGCGACTACGTCGGCGCGATGTGGATGATGATGCAAGCCGACGAGCCGGATGACTACGTCATTGCGACCGGTCACTCGCGGACGGTGCGTGAGCTTTGCGAGGTCGCGTTCGGGCACGTGGACCTCGACTGGGCGAAATTCGTCGAGGTCGACCCCGAGTTCATGCGCCCCGCCGAGGTGGATGTGCTGGTCGGATCGGCCGACAAGGCCCGCAAGCGACTTGGCTGGCGGCCGACGGTGGACTTCGAAACCCTGGTGCGGATGATGGTCGACGCCGACCTGGCACGCCTCAAGTCTTTGGCCTGACCATGCGCGTGGTCGTCACTGGCGCGGATGGATTCGTCGGCAGGCACTTGATCGACCACTTGACGGAGTGCGGCGACGACGTGCTCGCCCTGACCGGGCCGAGGAGCAGCTCGCAGCTCGGACCCTCGGTCGACGTGCTCGACGACCGTGCGCTGCGCGGCGCCATTGCGCCGTTCGCACCCGACGCGCTCGTGAACCTGGCGGGGCTCAGCTCGATCGCGGAATGCGACGCCGACCCGATGGCGTGCTTTCGCGTCAATCTTCTGGGCGCAGCCGGTGTCTGCCTGGCGCTGCGTGACGTGGCCCCCCGAGCCCGTCTCGTTCTCATCGGGTCGGGTGAGATGTACGGGCCCGTGCCCGAAGGGAAGAGGGCCGCGGAGTCGGATCCGCTCGTGGCGACGAACGTCTACGCGGCGGCCAAAGTCGGTGCCGAGGTGGCGGCCATCGCGTTTCATCGCTCCGACGGCCTCGACGTCGTCGCCGCGCGGCCCTTCAACCATCTCGGTCCAGGCCAGCGGACCACGTTCTCGGTGCCGTCATTCGCTCGCCAGCTCGAGGCGATTCGCGCCCGTCGCGCGGTCGGCGTTCTCGAGGTCGGCAATCTCGACGCGGTGCGCGACTTCCTGCACGTGCGCGACGTCGTGCGCGCCTACCGCTTTCTCATCGAACACGGCGCCTCCGGAGCTTCGTACAACGTGTGCAGCGGCGAGGCGCGAACGATACGGAGCATCGTGGAAGAATTGATCGGGCTGTCGGGGGTCGACGCGCGCATCGTGGTCGATCCGGCGCGCGTGCGGCCGCTCGACATTCCGCGTCTGGTCGGCAATCCTTCGCGGCTCTGGGAGCTCGGCTGGAAGCCGCGGTACGCGGTTCGCGACGCCCTGGCGGGAGTGCTGACGGAGGCGGAAGGTCAGATGTCGCAAGCGCATGCCGCGCCGCCGCCCGGGGTCGGCTGACGCCCGGCACCTGCGGCCGCGGCTACCGGTGATGCCGGAGGACGTTCGCGCGCAAGTGCGCAGCGCGCTCGCTCATCGCGGCCTCGCAGACGTGCACACGCGCCCATGCATGGGCTCGCGCCGTCGAGATCCAGGGCGAGCGCTGGAGCGCGCCAAGCGCTGCGCCGGCGCACGCGAGGGCGATTGCGGCCGCGAGCCAGCGTCGAGCAGGTCGCGCCCGTCGACGTGTGAGCGCGACCGGCATGGCGCCGCTCGAATCGGCTGCCGCATCGACCCGCGAAAGATCCCCCGGCGGATCCTGCCGAGGCCCTTCCACGTCACGGGCCGCGCGCCGCAGCGCGAGCCAGAAGTCGCGGGCCGTGGCGTACCGATCGACGGGGCTGACCGCGAGCGCCTGGGCCATCACTCGCTCGATCCCGTCGCTCACGGGCGCCCCGAGCGCGCGGGGCGTGGGCCGAACGTGCGGGTTACACGCTTCGCCCTCGATTTCTTCCAGCGTGGCGCCGCGCAATGGCTCGCGGCCGGTGAGCATCTCGACACAGATGAGGGCGAGCGCGAACACATCGGTCCATGGACCGGTAGAGCCGTACCTCGAGCTGAATTGCTCCGGTGCCCCATACGCGGGCGTGAACGACTTCATGACGAGCGGCGTGCTCGTCGCCCCTGCGCCCGCAACGCCGAGGACCCTCGCGATTCCGAAATCGAGCAGTTTGCTGCGCGGGCCCGTCCCGGTGCGTTCGGTGAGGAGAAAGATGTTCCCCGGCTTGACGTCGCCGTGGACGATGAGGCGCTCGTGCGCAAGAGCGAGAGCCTTCGCGATCGGATTGAGAAGGCTCACCGTCTGCGCGACGCTGCGGGGCATGGCCCGGGTCCAGCGCTCGCGAGCGAGCACGCTTTCCAGCGGCTCGCCCTCCAACCATTCCAGGACCATGTACGGAACCCAGTCGCCGCTCGCGGTGATGGTCGAGCTCACGTCGCGCGCCTGACAGATCGCTGCGCACCGCTCCGACAGGTCCATCAGGAGAACGCCCTCTCGCACGAAACCGTCGAGCATCTGCTCTCGTGCACCATCCCCGAGCATGGGTGCTTTGAATGCTTTGATCGCGACGGGGCGTCGCCAGACGCGGTGACTGGCTCTGTAGACCAGCGACAGCTGGGTCTCGGAAACGAGATGTTCGATCGCGTACTTGCCCGCCAGTGTCGTGCCGACGAGTGCCAAAGGATCCATTTGCAGATGAGTCATGGCTTTCCCGGGTCCCTTCGTTACGCAACGGACGTGCTCGCGCTTGTTTCTCTGAAATGCCGGGCACTTGCTCGGCTCGAGCGCGCGACGCGCACGCGAGCAGCGTGGCGGAATGGGATCGCATGGGCCGCGCTGCCCTCGAGCTGCCCCGCAGCAGCACAGCGGCTGGGCGGCGAGCAGGGCGCTCGACCCTTGGGTCGCCGGCCCTCACTCGAGAAAGCGATTTCGAAGCTCGGCCGTTGGGACGCGGCACGCGTCCGATCGCCCGAACCACGCATATCGGTTCTTCGCGACGAAGGAGTAGATCGCGTCGCGCAGCGGCCGTGGAACGAAAAGGAGCACGCCGGCCAGTCTCCACCCAGGACTCGACAGGTGCCGCGCGATTCGCAGCGCGGCCGTGGACCGGTCGTAGACATGCCCTTGCTCGATGAGCAAGAGGCTGGGCGGGGAGCCCTCGCGAACGTCGTAGCCGAGGGCGCGCAGCCGCTCGCGCGCGGCGCTCGACTGCAGCGCGGCGAATCGAAGCGTACCCCGCCCGTCGCGATCGAGGAGGAAGTTCACGGTCGCGTTGCAGAGGTTGCAGACTCCGTCGAAGAGCACGACCGGCCCGGCCTGCGCGGCGGGCAAGGGGACGGAGCTCGACTCGGTGGGACCGTGCAGCATGAGCTCTCGTGTCACCTTAATCACGAAACTCACCCCGAGCCCGGTTTTCGTGCGACCAGCCGGTCGAGGTGCTCGGTCACGGCTCGTGCGCTCATGGTTCGCTTGTAAACGTAGATCGCGCCCGGAAGATCCTCGTCGAGCACCTCCTCGCTCACGCGCAGGTGCGCGCTGACCGCGAAGAGAATCCGCGCGGCCAGACCGGCGCGCACGAGCTCCACGCGCTTCCAGACGGCGGCGCGACTCCAGTACCCCATCACTTCGAAGTGGACACGCTCGAGACGCGCGCCCGCCGGGCGCTCGAACACGAGATCGGGGATGCAGAGGCCGACGCCGGGCAGCTCCAAGACGTCCTTGCATTCCGACACTCGCCAGGGAGTGTCGAGACTGCGGAAGCCCTGCACCAGCGCTCTGACGTCGTCCGGCGGTCGAGCAGCCGTCGCGCGGCCGGTGGACGCGCCGCCGGCGAGGCGAAAGAGAAGCGGCAAACGCTGTTTTCCCCAGAGAACGTCGGCCTCCAGGCGCCATGCTCCGCACTCGTCGAGGGCGGGAATCACGAGCGAAAGCTGCAGCCCGTACTTGGTGACCGAGTCGAAGAGAGAGAACGGGCCGTCGAGGACGAGGCGATGCCCCTGTCCGGTCCGCTCGATCGTGTAGAGAAGCCTCAAGAACTTCAGCTTCCGGAACAGCGCGCGCAGCCCTTCGGGAGCAAAATCGCACAGCTCGACCCTCACCTGGACGGCGCGGAGCAAGACGGCTTGCGCCTGGGCGCGATCGTAGAGGGCCACCAGCGCTGCGGCCGAGGGTGCGGTGGTGCTCCTCAGCACGTGGGAGGATCGCAGATCGGCGAACAGTCCGCGCTCGACCGCTTCGACCGTGGCGCCGAGTGCCAGCGCCGCATCGGCGACGATCCGCTCCCGGTCGAAGATTTCGCCCGGCCCGAGCGCTGCTCGTGCGGCGCTGGCTCGGAGAAAAACCGCTCGGCGAATCGAGGGTGGATCGTGCGCGTTGCCCGCGTCGAAGTCGCAGTGATCTTCGATGAGCTTGCACAGGCCGTCCTTCAGCCGCTGTTCGCGCGGTCCGACGTCGACTTCTTCGAGGGCGCAGCCCAGATCGGCGCGCGTTCGCCCGACGTGCGACGCCGTGACGGCAAGGAGGATTTCCGCGAGCCGTACCGCGCGCTCTCTCGACTCGGCGTCGAGCTGCACGAGATGCAGCGTTCCGCCCCGGCGACGCGTTCGGACGAGATCAGCGGTAAGCACTGTGATCCCGGCGTCGCTCGCTCGTGTAAGTCTCCGTCGTCGCTTCCGTCACGAGCTCGTAGAGCAAGGCGCGCTTTCCGTCTTTCTTTCGCAGAATGCGGCCGAGCCGCTGGACGTGCTCGCGAACGGACCCGCTCCCCGACAGGATGACCGCAACGTTCGCGTCGGGGACGTCGACCCCCTCGTTCAGGACCTTGGACGTCGCCACAGCCCCGTAGGAACCGTCGGTGAGCCCGGCAAGAATGGAGCTTCGCTCGCGCACCTTGGTCTGATGCGTGATGACGGGAACGAGAAAACGGCGCGCGATGGCATAGGCCATGGCGTTGTCCTGAGTGAAGAGGATCGCGCGGTCGCGACGGTGTCGATGCAGCAGGTGCTGCAAATAATCGAGCTTCGCCACGGGCGACAGCGCGATCTCACGCTGGCGGCGGTAGGCGGTCATTGCGCGCCGGCCTTCGGCGCTCTGCGACGTCAGGAGGATGAATTCGCTCCAGCCGGACGGACGGCTCATCCGGATCCGGTGCTTTCGCACGAAGTCGCGGTAGACGGCTCGCTCCGCGTCGTGCTCCGCGCGTTCACTCGCCGAGAGCTCGACGGAGACCCGCACGGCTTCGTATTCGGCGAGGTAGTCGCCGGAGAGATCGACGATGTCCCTTCGATACGCCACCGGTCCGATGAGGTCGACGAGGTCCCCGTCGCGCCCGTCCGCTCGCTCGGGAGTCGCCGTGAGGCCGAGGCGGAAGGGAGCGAGGCACGCGCGGGCGGCCAGCGCATACCCCGCGCTCGGAAGGTGATGGCATTCGTCGAATACGACGAGGCCGAAGCGCGCTCCAAGGTGATCCATGTGGAGGAACGCCGAATCGTAGGTCGTCACCGTGAGGGGTCGCACGTCGTGCTCGCCGCCTCCGACGAGGCCGACCTGCATTCCGAAGGTCGTCGCGAGCAGATCGAACCACTGGCGTACGAGATCGAGGGTCGGGGCGACGACCAGAGTGCTGCGTCGCTTCTCGTCGATCGCGAGAAGCGCGACGAGGCTCTTGCCCGATCCGGTCGGCAGGACGACGACCCCTCGACCGCGGTTGGCCTGCCACGCGGCAAGCGCCTCGCGCTGGTAAGGTCGCGGCTCACGATGCGCTCGAGCGCCCGCCTCGAGCTCCGAATATCGGCGGGCGTCGTCCTCGTACGCCGTGTTCGAGGCAACGAGGCTACGCACGACGTCGGCGTACGCGAGCGCCGGTGCGCGGTGGCAGCGCGTACGGGCGTCCCAAGCGCAGCCTCGCGGGACCGCGAGCGCGTCGGGCCAGCTCCGGAGCTCCAGGGTACCGGACACGAACGAGAGGCGGACCACCGATTCCCACCGCTACCACGCCCATCGGCGGGGGCGCCCGCGGGTCCACCACGTCACTCCGACTTTCTCCACGCCGCGCTTCGTGCCAGACTCGCCGCGGTGCGCGATTCGATGCGACATCGTGCCATCGCGGTCCTCGCCGTGTGCGCAGGCTGCAACGCGCCCGCCGCCACATCCGCCGGAACCGGGCTGCGCGGCGATGCCGTCGAGTCCGGGGCGCCCCGCGCCGCCGTCGAGCTCAGCGCGTCCAGAGCCGACGGAGCGCAGGCCGCGCCGTCCGCCGTGCGCCATCAGGTGATCGAGAACACCGAGATACGGTCGCTCGATCCCGGGGCGGGTGGTCGAGCCTATCAGCTGTACGTCGCCCTTCCCGGTTCGTACGGCGAGCGTCCCGACAAGCGCTACCCGGTCCTTTATCTTTGCGACGGATACTGGGACTTCGCCCTGGTCAACGCGTTTTACGGGAATCTCCTGTACGACAAGGTCATTCCCGAGATCATTCTCGTCGGATTCGGCTACCAGGGCAGCAAACCCGACTACGATCGGCTCCGGCGCTGGGA
>DASPUY010000105.1:0-2019 GCA_035622655.1 Polyangiaceae bacterium | reverse complement strand
CACCGCCGACGGGACAAAAGGTAGAAGGCCGAGAGTCGGAAGCTCTCAGCCTTCCTGGTCGCGCGGGCGCGCGGACGGTCACGACCATCGCGCACCGCGCGTCTGAGGGCCAACAAAGGATCGTTCGGCGCATGGGCGCGTGGACGATCATCGGCTCGGAAAGTGCGGTTTTCGCGGCGGGCTCTTCGGCGTTTGCCGCCTCTGCGATCGTTGGCATCGGCGCCTCGCGCGCACAGGTACTGGGCGATGGCGTTCGTCGCGGCGAGCCAACGGGCGACGACGGCCCATCCCAGTCATCACACCTTGCGATGAGGGCCGAAGATGATGTCCCAAGCCAGAAAGAGAATAGTCCCGCCAAACAGATAGTGGTACTATCTATTCGTGCTTACCGTGTCGGAACTGGCAGCTCGGGCGGGGACACCGGTCTCCACCATCAAGTTCTACGTCCGCGAGAAGCTCCTCTCGCCGGGCAACCTCGATGCACCGCACCGGGCGTTCTACGACGAAAGCCACGTCCGGCGCCTTCAGCTCATTAGCGTGCTCCGCGACGTCGGCGAGCTGCCCCTCGTGCGAGTGAAGAGCCTGTGCCGTTTGCTCGACCGCGATGCGGCGCGTGACGACGTTTCGAAAGTTATTTCCCACGTCATCGACGCCATTGCGCGACGCGGACCCGTGCGCGCAGCGACGACCGCCGACATGCGTGCAGCACGGCGGCAGGTGCTCGACATGCTCGCCATGAATGGCATCCAAGTGCGCAGCACTGCGCGGTCAGTGACCGAGCTCGCAGGCGCGCTCGTGGGTCTCCGCAAGACGCTTGGGCCGGGCGTCACCGCGGACAGCTTTGTCCCGTACCTCGATGCGATGTGTACGCTCGCCGAGCGTGATTTCGAGGCGAACCGCCACCTCGTCGTCGACGCGGCGAGCGCGGCTGTCGGAGCGACGTTCGGGACGGTGCTGTGGGAGCCGGTGCTCATCCTGCTCCGGCGCATCGCGCACGAGCACGTCGGAGTCAAGACCTTCGGCCAGCATCGGAGGGTGTGATGCGCGTGGGCATCCAAGGTTGGGGGTCGGAGGGCGATCTGCGCCCCCTCGTCGCGCTTGCCGCACGCCTGCGCGCGGCGGGTCACGAGGCGAGTCTCGTGGTCACGCCGGTGGATGGCAAGGACTACCGGCCGCTGTGCGATGCGCTCGGCGTATCACTCACGACGGTGCCCGACCGCATGCAGATCACGGTGCAGCAGATCGTGCGAGAGGCCAGGAGCGCCAACCCGACGAAGCTCATAACGAAGGTCCTCGCGCTCACCTTCGATCCTCACATCGAGCAAATGTACGATGCGGCGCGCGACCTCTGCGCGCGATCCGATATCGTTGTCGCGGGGCCTTCATGCTGGACGCTCAAGGCGGCGAGTCTGGCGACGAGGACGCCATACGCCATCGTCGGTTACGTCCCAGGGCTCGTTCCGTCGCGTCTCGTTCCTCCCGACATCTTGCCACCCTGGCGGTGGCTCGCGCGGCCAGGATGGGCGCTGCTCAGCGTCCTGATGGACCTGGCGTTTCGCGCCGCTCCGCGGAGGTTCTTCGCCGCCAATGGGCTGCCGCGGATTCGCCATGTCATTCCCGACGTGGTCTTCTCCGAGCAGCTCAACCTGCACGCGGCGAGCCCGTCGTTCTGGCCCCCAGCGCCCGACTGGTCCGAGACGCATTGCGTGTGCGGCGAGCTCGCGATGCCGGACGACGCCGAGCCCTGGGCGCCCTCCGCCGCGCTACGCGCATTCCTCGACGAAGGCCCGCCCCCGGTGCTGCTATCGCTGGGCTCGTGGGAGCACATCGTGCAAGAGCGCGGGCTGGACCTGCTCCTCGCCTCGGCGCGAGCCTCCGGGTTGCGCGCGATCGTCCAGACTAAGAGGCGGTTTCAAAACTTGGCCCACCCGGCGATGGATGGATAGGTGGATGGGCCCATGGCGAAACCGCTCGTTTCCGATGGGCTATGGGACCGTATCAAGCCGATTCTTCCCCCCG
>DASPUY010000104.1:0-26413 GCA_035622655.1 Polyangiaceae bacterium | reverse complement strand
GGGCTCGTGCGGCGGAGAAAGGACGGTCATGCGCTCGGGACTCGCGATGGGCGGCCCCGAGAGGTACCACTGGGTCTCGGTGGCGGCCAAGCGCAGACTCCCGGGCGGCCGTCGGCGCACCCATGCGCCGTTTGCCGCCGCAGCGGCGCCTTTTCCCCGCTGGGAAGAGCTCGTCGATCGCTGCGCGAGCACCTTGCACACAACCCTGGACGACGCTGCGCGTGCGTCGGTCCGCGGCTGGCTCGAGCGATTGCAGAGGTGGAGCGAACGCATTGACTTGACGGCGGCGCGAAATCCCGAGGAGCTCGTCGACCTCATACTCGCAGACGCGTTGTTCCTCGCGCAGAGAATCCCGGGCGGCGCCACGCGCATCGTCGACGTCGGAAGCGGAGCGGGCGGGCCGGGTCTGGGCCTCGCCCTGGTGCGGGAAGAGCTGCGGGTGACGCTCGTCGAGCCAAACGGCAAGCGCGCGAGCTTTCTGCGTACCGTGGTCGGCGCGCTCGGCCGGACGAACGTGGCCATCGAGCGCGTGCACGGCGAATCGCTGGCGAACCGCCGCGCCTGGGACGTCGCGGTCTCGCGCGCGACCTTCGCGCCCGCCGCGTGGCTCGCTCTTGGCGCGACGCTCGTCGAACCCGGTGGTCGCGTCGTCGTGCTGCTGGCAAGAGAGCCGCCTCCCGACTTCGCCCATGCCTCTGTGGAAAGCGACGAGTCGTACGTCTGGCCGCTGACCGGCGCCAAACGCCGGGCGGTCGTCTACCGCGTTCCGGGATGAACGCGGCCCGGGGCGGCCATCGGCCGCCGCTTTCTTGGCCCGCTCGAGGGCCTCGTGCGAGCCGTGATTCGATGACCGGCGGATACGAACCGGATCTCGCGTCGCTTCGCAGGTTGGCGGAGGACATGGCCAAGGGGCGAGGGGAACGAGCGACGACAGGGCACCTCCTCGCGGCGATCGCGGCGGATCGCGGGAGCGCCGCCGAGCTTCTCCGTGAGCGGCGACTCGATTCGGAGGTCTTGCTCAAGGCCGCTCGCGTTCTGGGCGACGACGATGCCGACGCGGTTTCGCGCGCGGTGCAGCGCGCTCGCGAGCTGGCCGCGCGCTCCCCGTCGCGCGAGGCAGGAGCCATTCATCTGCTCTTCGCATTGTGTCAGGAGCGCCCGACCGCGGCGTACCGGGCGATTGCCCAGTGCGGATCCGACGTCGGCAAGCTCCGGACGGCCGCCATGCAGCTGGCGATGGGAATCGTGGGACCGCGGCGCATTCCCGGGGCCGGCGTCGAGCAGCTATCGCTTCCTCCACCGTCCTACGGCGGACCGACGGCGACTCCCGCAACCGGCGGTTCGCTGGCGACTGCGACCGGATCCGGGCGCTCCTGCCGAGCGACGCCGACCCCGGCTTCTCGATCGATCGCACGGCCGGTCGCGCCGACTCCCGTCGCCAAACCGGCGGCGCCTGCGAGCGCGTCGCGGCCGAAGCGACACCGACAGGCGGCGGCCACCCCGAAGCCGTCGAGCGCGAACCATGCCCGCTTCGAGGTCGACCCCAAGCGGGCCCCCACTCTCGCGGCGATCGGGCGCAACCTCACGCTTGCTGCCGCCCGCGGAGAGCTGGATCCCGTGCTCGGACGCGAAGCCGAAATCGAACGAACGCTCGACGTGCTCGCGAAGCGCGAAGCCAATTGCCCCTGCCTCGTGGGTCCCGCGGGCGTGGGCAAGACGAGCGTCGTGCGCGGTCTGGCGCAGCGCGTCGCCAGCGTCGCGGCGATCGCGTCGCTCGACGATCGGATCGTGGTCGAGATCGACGCGGCCGCGCTCCTCACCGGAACGGGCGTTCGCGGAGCGCTCGCGGAGCGCGTGTCCCAGCTCAGGACGGAGGCCGCACGATTCGAGGGCCGCCTGGTCCTCTTCTTCGACGAGATTCACGCGGTCCTCGCAAACGACGAAGAGGCCGCGGCAGAGCTGAAGGCGGCTCTGTCACGGGGAGAGCTCTCGTGCATCGCGGCCACGACTCACGAAGACTACAAGCGCGTGATCCTTTCCGACGGGGCGCTCGCGCGGCGTCTCACGCCCATCGAGGTCGTGGAGCTCGGACCGGAGGAGGCTGCGCTCGCGCTCGAGCGTGTCGCTCCGGCCTTCGAGCGCCATCACGGAGTGCGCTTCGAGCCGTCCGCCGTCGTCGCGGCGGTCGCCTGGAGCGCACGCTACATTCCCGAGCGGGCTTTGCCGGACAAGGCCGTGAGTCTGCTCGACCTCGCCGGGGCGCGGGCTCGGCGTCGGGGCGAGGTGCAGGTCGGGCGCGAGCAGGTGGCCGAGGTCGTGAGTGAGACGACTTGTGTTCCGCTCGAACGGCTCCTCGAGACCGACGGAGAGCGGATGCTCAGGCTCGAGGAATCGATGGCTGCGCGCATCGTGGGCCATCGCGACGCACTCGCCCGCATTGCGCGTGTGCTCCGCCGCAACGCCAGCGGCTTCCACTCGCGGCGACCGATAGGGTCTTTCCTCTTGCTGGGGCCGACGGGTGTCGGCAAGACGGAAACGGCAAAGGCCATCGCCGAGTGTCTTTTCCACGCGCCGCACGCGATGACTCGCCTCGATCTATCCGAATACGCCGAGGCCCACGCGATCGCGCGCCTGGTGGGTGCGCCTCCCGGATACATCGGCCACGAGGCGGGGGGACAGCTGACCGAAGCCGTGCGCAAGAAGCCGTATCAGGTGCTCCTGCTCGACGAGATCGAGAAGGCGCACCGAGACGTCCTCGAAGCATTTCTCCAGGTATTCGACGAAGGGCGCATGACCGACGGACGGGGGCGGGTCGTCGACTTCACGAACGTGGTCGTCGCGATGACGTCGAACCTGGGCGCCGAGGTGGCACATCCGGCCGCACGAGGCCGCATCGGATTCGGCGCGACATCCACCGAGCGCGATTTCCGGGCGTACGAGGAGGCGGTATGTTCCGCAGCGCGAGCCGCCCTGGTGCCCGAGCTTTACAACCGGATCGACGAGGTCATCGCATTCGCTCCCCTCGGCCGTGCCGACGTGGCCGAGGTCGCTCGACGCCTGCTGAGCGCGCTCGCGCAAGACCTTGCGAACGCGCGCGGAATTCGGCTCGAGGTCGGCGATGCCGCAGTGGCGGCGCTGCTCGATCAAGGAGGCTTCGACGCGCAGCTCGGCGCCCGTCCGATGCGCAGGACGATCGCGCGCCTGGTCGAGGCGCCCATCGCAGAGATGCTGCTGAAAGGCGAGCTCCAGCGGGGGGACGTCGCGCGGGTCGGAGCCAAGGGGGGACGCGTCGTGGTCGACCGGATCGGCGGCGGTGCGCATCCGCGGGCATCGACCGGGTGACGCGACCACTACGTGCCCCGACCGCGGCCCTGTCGGCGACGCTTGCTGCGGTCGCGCGTCGAGCCGACGTCGTGGTCGGGGTTGCGCGTCGGAGGGCGCGTCGCATCGAGCGCGCGGCGCACCCGCTGCACGTCCTGGCCGAAGCGCGAGATCAGGCGACCCTCGGCGAGGATGCCGGAAAGAACGCCCCGCAGCTCGGGATCGTCGGTGGCGGCCCACCGGATCAGCGCTTCGAACACCGGGGGCCCGAATCGGACGGCAAGGCCGACGGGAGCGCGCGAAAGCGCTTCGACGAGCGCCTTTCGGCCTGGAAAACGCGCGGCCGCGCGCGGAGAGCGACGAGCGAGGTCGAATGCCTCGTCGAGGCGTCGAATCGCGCCCGCGGCATCCTGAACCCGAGAAAGCCACGGATCGCGCCCGAGCGCCTCGAGCACGGCCGCGGCGTGAAAATACCCGTCCATCCACGGCGCCGTGGCCGCCACCAGCTCGTCTCCTGCCGCGCTGCCGACCTGCCCGAGCGCGCCGATGACCGCGGCCCGGACGCGGAAGCGCAGATCGTCGGCGTGTGCGTGAAGCTCCGCGACCAAAGACTCCCGGCGGGCAGGATCGCCGGCGGCGCGCGCCCCGATCGCGGCGACGCCGCACATCGGAAGAAATTCGAGCGGCGTTGCGCCCGGCGCATCGTCCACCGTCAGCCGCGCCATCGTGAACGCGACGCGGTCGGCGGGCGCGCCCCGACCGCGACACGCCTGGGCGAACGCATCGACGAGAGCGTCGTTGGGACGCGGTCCAGGCAGGCGGGAGCCACGTGCCAGCAGATCGAAGAGCGCTTCCTTGCGCCCGCCGATTGCCTCGTCCAAAGCACGCACGACAGAATCGGGGAATCCAGTGCCTGACACGCGCATCCACCTTCGACTGGTACCCGGGGGGCATAGGTCGGCCTCGTGCCTTGCGCCCGCTTTGCGGTTGAGGGGCGGCGCGGACCGGCGATATGGCTCGGAGGATGAGCAGCGCCACGGACCTGTCGTTCTGGGGGCTGGACGCTCCGCTCGCGACCTTCGACGCCCACGGCCCCTGCGGGCCCGCTCTTCTGGGCGCACGCGGCGTACTGCTGGCTGCGGCATGGTGGAGCCAGGCGACACGAGAGGCGCCCGGCCGCCAACGCTGGATCGCCGCCGTCGGCGCCGCATTCATCGCGTCGCTGGAGGCTCGGGGGCTCCTCCTGCCGTTCGCGCTGCTCTCGATGTTCGCGATGGCGCGTTCGCCGCGCACTCTCGCAATCGCAGCGGTGACGGTGGTTCTGTGCTTTCTCGCCGCGGCGCGACCCGCGCCAAGCCCCGTCATCGACGATCTGCTGCGCGCCGACGCAGATCCCGTCGCGCTGACGCGCTTCTGGTCGATGCGAGACAACGCGTACCGAGCGCGGTTCTGGGCCGCACGGTGGGCAGCCGCCGAGCACGACCCGGGCGAGGGACGACTCGCGCTGGCTCGGGCCGACTGGGCGCTCGGACATGTCGACGAAGCCCGCCGACTCGCCGCGCAGGTCGTCGCCGGGGCCACCGACGGGGCGGCACGACAGCTGGCGTCGGCGCAGCTCGCGGCGTGGGTGGACGAGCGGCGATGAGACCCGGTCGCGCCGAAACTGCCTGGATCGCAGCGGGCTGTGGGCTGATTCTCACGCTTGTCTGGCACGAAATGGCTGTCCTGGGTGACGGGTTCTGGTGCATCGCCGCAGGGGACTTCGTCCTGCGCCACCACGCCTTCCCCGACTCGGATCCTTTCTCGTTCACCTCGCGGCACGTCCCATGGCTGATGGACATGCCGGCGTTCCAGATCGGCGGAGCATGGCTCGCGGCACACTTCGGCCTCCTGGCGTTGATGGCGGCATGCACGCTACCGATCGCTTCCGCCGCGGCGATCTTGTGGCTGACCTTTGCGCGCGACACCCGCGCCAGGCTGCTCGCCTTCCCCGTCGCTCTTCTCTACGTTCTCGTGGACGCCGACGACCTAAGCGCGCGCGGACAGGCGTTCGGGGATCTCGGTCTGGCGGTCCTCATCATCCTTCTGGTCCGGTTGCGCCGCGGTCGAAGGGTACACCCCTTGTGGCCGCTGCTGCTCGCGGGCGTCTGGGCCAACTTCCATCCATCCTTCGTTCTGGCCGCGGCCCTGCCCGTCGCCTTCGCGAGCGCAGAATGGCTCGAGCCACGCAGCCGGCGAGCGCCCGTCACGACGCTGCTCGTCTTCGCGGGCCTCGCGGTCGTCGGGGCCTGTCTCAATCCTGCGTCGCTGCTGCTCTTCGTCGACATCGCCGAGCTCTGCGGCGACCCCACGACGGCGCGAGTCGACCTGTTCACGACGCCTGACTTCCGGCGACCCCAGTGGCTCTTGCCGATCGCCGTGGCGCTGGTTCTTCTGGTCGTTCTGGCGCGCCGGGCCAAGCTCGAGCGCGCGCGCGCCGACGCGGCCCTGCTGATCGGATTCGTGCTCGCCGAGTGCATGGCCCGACGCTACACGACGATGTTGGTCGCGTTCGAGATGGTCTTGGTCGCGGAGCAAGCAGCGGCTTCCACGAGTCGGAGCTTGACCGGCCGCGCGAGCGTGGGTCTCGCGGGGGCCGCCGCCGTCCAGGCTCTCCTCAGCGCGGGCCTCCTGGCCGAGCGCAAGGACCCACTGCGCGACGTGCCCGCCGAGTCGGTGCAGGCGATCGAGCGGCTTGGGCTGCCCGACCACGTGCTCAGTCCGTACCACTGGGGGGGCTACCTCGATTGGGTGTGGGCCGGTCGCCGCAAGACGTTCATCGACGGCCGCGGACAGCTCTTCTCGAACGGCGTGTTCGACGACGCCCAGCGCCTGAGCGCCGCCGCGCCCGGGGCCCGAATGCTGCTCGACATCTACGAGATTCGAACCGTCCTGTCGGAGAGCCGCGGACCACTCGACCGCGCGCTGTCCAAGGACGACGCCTGGCGAGAGGTTCATCGCGATCGCCTCGCGGCACTGTACGTTCGACGTTAGAGGAGGCCCTCTCGTGGAGCGGCGGTCGTGCGCCTCGACCTTCCGATTCGTGTCAGGGCAACGCCTCCTCGTCAGCCGCATCCATCGCGCCGTCCCCCGCGTCGGCGGAAGCCTCGTACAGGGACGCTCCGTCGTCGCCGAGCTGCGCCAAAAGCGAGTCGAACCCGTCGGGCAGCTCGGCGGTCACCGCATCGCCGAGGCCTCCGTCGTCCGAGCAGCTGAGCGGTCGGTTGGGCGGGATCAACCCCTGGTATTCGCTGCCGTTGGAGCAACCGTAGCTGCGCGCCGTGCAAATGTCCGCGTCCTCGACGCAATCGACATTCGGGTTCACTTCGCAGTCGACCTGTCCATTTCCGCCGCAGCACGGATCGGCGCACTCGATGGGTCCGAGGATTTTCTGTGGGCCCTTGCAGGCCAAAGCCCACGCGACAGCGCTCGCCAACACGGCCCCGAAGCTTCCCCGCACAATCGGACGCGCCGGCATGGGAGGTACCCTCTATATCACCCGTGACGGCGATGTCCGTCGAGCCCATCATCGCCGGCGCGCGGGCTCGCGGCGGAGCGCGAACCATGGCAAGTGTCGGGGGCCGAGGCCTCATGTCCCACGACCAATGGACCGCCGTCGACCGCTACATCACCGACCGTCTGGTGCCCTACGATCGCGATCTAGAGGCTGCGCTCGAGTCGAGCGCCGCGGCGGGTCTACCAGAGATCCAGGTTTCGCCCAACCAGGGCAAGCTGCTTTTCCTCCTCGCGCAGCTCCAGGGGGCGCGCGCCATTCTCGAAGTCGGAACGCTGGGCGGCTACAGCGCCATATGGCTCGCGCGCGCTCTGCCGCCCGACGGGCGGCTCGTCACGCTGGAGTCCGACGCACGCAACGCTGCGATCGCTCGCGCGAACATCACGCGCGCGGGTCTGGCCGGCCGCGTCGAAATCCGGGTCGGGCGCGCACTGGATACGCTGCCGCAGCTCCTCGCCGAGAAAAGTGGCCCTTTCGACGTGATCTTTCTCGACGCCGACAAGGAGAACAATCCACACTACTTCGAGTGGGCGCTCAGGTTGGCCCGGCGGGGAAGCCTCATCGTTTGCGATAACGTGGTGCGAGACGGATCAATCGTGGACGAGGAAAACGAAAATCCGGGGGTCGTCGGGACGCGCCTTCTGTACGAAACCATGGCGCGTGAGGCGAGGGTGAGTGCAACGGCGATCCAGACGGTCGGAAGCAAGGGGTACGACGGTTTCGCCGTGGCGCTGGTGACTTCCGATCCATGAAGCAGCCATACTCGACGCGATGAAGGTCGGCATCCCGAAGGAAACGGTGGCCGGCGAGCGGCGAGTCGCGGCGACCCCGCTGACCGTCGGGAAAATTGCCAAGCTTGGCCTCGAGGTCGTCGTCCAATCCGGAGCCGGGGAAGGGGCCGACGCGCTGGATGCAAGCTACGCCGAGGTCGGGGCAACGATCGTCCCCGACGCCGAAGCACTCTATCGGGAGGCGGACATCGTGCTCAAAGTGCGCCCCCCCGAGCTCTTGCCGGACGGTCGCCACGAGGTCGAGCTGATGAAGGAGGGCGTCAGGCTCATCGGCTTCATCTGGCCGGGCCAGAACCGAGAGCTCGTCGACATGCTCGCAGGACGAGGCGCGACGGTGCTCGCAATGGACGCGATGCCGCGCATCACGCGTGCACAGAGCATGGACGCGCTCAGTGTATTTGCAAATATCGTCGGTTACCGGGCGGTGCTGGAAGCGGCGTCGCAATTCGGCATGTTCTTTCCGGGGCAAATGACCGCGGCGGGACGGGTGAAGCCGGCGCAGGTCCTGGTCATCGGCGCCGGGGTCGCGGGCCTGGCGGCGATCGCTTGCGCCCGCAGCCTGGGGGCAATCGTACGCGCCTTCGACACCCGCTCTGCCGTGCGCGAGCAGGTGCAAAGCCTGGGCGCCACCTTCGTTCCCCTCGAGTTCCAGGAGTCTGGCGAGGGTTCCGGCGGTTACGCCAGGGAGATGAGCGCCGAGTTCATTGCCGCCGAGCAAGCGCTCATCGCGACGCATGCGAAGGAAGTGGACATCGTCATCTCCACGGCCGTGGTACCGGGCAGTCGCGCGCCGCTGCTCATCACGTCCGGCGCGGTCGTGAGCATGCGACGCGGTTCCGTCATCGTGGATCTCGCGGCCGAGCAAGGAGGCAACTGCGCTTTGACGGAGCGCGGCAAGAGCGTCGAGAGGTTCGGCGTGAAGGTCATCGGCCTCATCGACTTCGCCAGCCGGATGGGCCGACAGGCGAGCGAGCTTTACGGAACCACCGTCTACAACCTCCTGGCAGACGTCTACGACCGCGAGCGGGGGGACATCGCGCTCGATCTCGATGACGAGATTCACCGCGGAGTGGTCGTTCTGGACCGCGGCATTCTGCTCTGGCCCCCGCCGACGCGTCCGAAGCCACCCTCTGCGGCGCCGCGTCCGGAGCTTCAAGCGGCGGCGCCTCCGCCTCCCCCGAAGGCGAGTCGCGCGGGACCGATCTTCGCGGCCGGCGTTTGCATCGTACTTGGCCTCGCCGGTCTCGTCGCGCAGGGGGATTTTCTCGAGCACCTGACCGTATTCCTGCTCGCATGCGTCGTGGGCTGGCACGTCATCTGGAACGTGACTCCGGCCCTGCACACGCCGCTGATGAGCGTCACGAACGCGATCAGCGGCATCATCCTCATTGGCGGGCTACTGCTGCTCGGCGGCCGGGGCGGAGTCACCGAAGTGTGGAGCTCCCCCGGTGTGGGAGCTGGGAGCATCGCGCTCGCTCTCGCGACGTTCGCCATCTTCCTCGCCTCGATCAACGTCGCCGGAGGCTTCCTCGTGACGCAGCGGATGCTGCGGATGTTTCGACGATGACGGTCGCGTTCGGGTCGGTGCCACGCCTGGCCTACCTGGTTGCGGCGCTGCTTTTCGTCCTCAGCCTTCGTGGCCTGTCGGCCCAGGGAACGGCCCGTCGCGGCAACGTCTACGGCGCCGTCGGCATGTTGCTAGCGGTCGCCGTGACCGCGATGTCCGCATTGCACGGAGTTTCGGGCGCACGCGGCGCCCTGGAATTGCGCATCGCCCTGCTGGGAGCAGCGGTGGTCCCCGGCGCAGTCATCGGCGCCCTCGTCGCCGCGCGCGTGGCGATGACTTCGATGCCGGAGCTCGTGGCGATCCTGCACAGCTTCGTCGGAGCCGCCGCCGCATTGGTGGGAATTGCCAACTACCTCGACCCCAACCGCGAGACAGGCGCTCTGCACCTGACAGAGATCGCAGCCGGCGTGTTCATCGGCGCACTGACATTCACCGGCTCGGTCGTCGCTTTCGCGAAGCTGCGTGGAACGCTCGGTAGCAAGCCGCTTCTCGTACCGGGCCGGCATGCGCTCAACGCGTTGATGGCCCTCTCCTGCGTGGTCCTCACCGTGATTTTTTTAGCCGAGCCGGCCCCGGGGGGCATCCTGCCGCTCGTCGCCATTACGGCGATCGCGGCGTTGCTTGGAGCGCATTTGGTCGCCGCGATCGGAGGTGGCGACATGCCTGTCGTGGTGTCCCTCCTCAATAGTTATTCCGGATGGGCCGCGGCGGCAGCGGGCTTCATGCTATCGAATGATCTGCTGATCATCACGGGCGCATTCGTCGGGTCGAGCGGCGCGATCCTCAGCACGATCATGTGTCGGGCGATGAATCGCTCGATCTGGAACGTCGTTTTCGGCGGTTTCGGCGCAACCCCGGCAGGCGGCGGCCCCACGCCCGGGGCGGATCGTCCCGTGCGCGAGACCAGCGCCGATCAAGTCGCCGATCTGCTGCGCGCGGCGAAGAGCGTCATCGTCGTACCCGGCTACGGAATGGCCGTGGCGCAAGCTCAGCACCTCGTGCAGGAGCTGACGACCATTCTCCGCGAGCGCGGAGTTCAAGCGCGATACGCCATCCACCCGGTGGCGGGCCGCCTGCCAGGCCACATGAACGTACTCCTGGCCGAAGCGGGCGTGCCTTATGACATCGTCAAAGAAATGGATGAAATCAACGGCGAATTCTCAACGACCGACGTCGTCTTGATCATAGGCGCGAACGACATCGTGAACCCGAGCGCATTGACCGATCCGTCGAGCCCAATCTACGGAATGCCAGTGCTCGAAGCATGGAAGGCCGCGAAAGTCGTCATGCTCAAACGGAGCATGAGCGCGGGCTACGCAGGTGTGGACAACGCGATTTGTTACAACGAGAACACGCTGATGCTCTTCGGCGATGCGAAAAAAAGCGTGGGTGCGCTCGTCGCCGCACTTCGTACGGGGTGGTAACGCTCGCAATGGAAACCGCGTAGGCCAATCGGCGGAGAGGGGCGCCTTTGGCAGGAGGCGGGTGCAAAGGGCAACCTACGAAGGAAAAATACGGCCAGGGGGGGCCGGCTGCGCCCCAGACGCTTCAAACAAGCGTCGAGTCAAAGTTCGTGTTGCATTAGCCATAATTGTGTATAGTTCTTTCCCCTGATGGCCGATTCACTCCGCTCTCAACTCACAGAACTCGCTGATTCGTTCGCCAATGCCGTCCTCAGCGCCATTCGCTCGGCGTCGCTCGAAGAGCTCCTTGCCGAAAGCGGTGGCTCGCGCCGCGGTGCTCCACGCGCTGCCGGGGCCGCCCGTCCAGCGGGTCGGGCAGGCCGTGGGTCGTCTTCTGGTCGGTTGCCTCGCCGGTCAGCTGAAGACATCGCGCAAGTCCTCGATTCGGTCGTTTCCTTGGTGAAAAGGCATAAGGAGGGGCTTCGTGCGGAGCAAATCCGTGAAGAGCTCGGACTCCAGGCAAAGGAGTTGCCGCGTGTGCTCAAAGAGGGTCTCTCCTCACGAAAGCTGAAGAGCAAGGGGCAGAAGCGCGCAACAACCTATTTCACGGCTTGACCCGCCCGCCACGTCGCCGCAGGCGGGGCCTCGCAGCAAAGCGCTTATCTTTCGCCGGTTTTCCCAGTTCAGCAAAATTTCGTGTAATCGGAGAGGCCGGCGCCTAAACCGTACTCGACGGGTGCGAAACAGCGCTCCTCTGCATTTTGTTCGTGCTCGGGCGAGGCGTTTCGGGGCACGGTTACCTGCGAGGAGGTTGTCATGATTTCCTGCGGATGGGCGCCCCGGTTCCTCGCAATCGTCTTGCTCGCTGCATGCTCTCGGACAAGGGCCGACCCGGCGGCCGTGACTTCGCAGCCGGGTCCGATGGCCCCAGCCCCCGCTGGTTCCGCGACGAGCAGGACAGCGGAAGTCGGAAACACGGCTCCGGATTTCGTCCTCAAGGATCTCGACGGGCACGAAGTGCGCCTTTCAGATTCGCGCGGCAAGGTGACGGTTCTCGAATGGTTCAACCCGCAATGTCCTTTCGTGAACCTCTCGCACACGAAGGGTTCGCTGAAAGGCGCTGCCGCGCGCCACACCGCCGAGGGAGTCGTGTGGTTGGGCATCGATTCCGCAGCACCGGGCAAGCAGGGGTACGACCCCGAGGCGATCCGTGCAGCTGTCAGCCGGTTCGGGATCAGCCATCCCATCCTGCGTGACGAGACCGGCGCCGTGGGCCATGCATACGGGGCATCGAACACTCCCCACATGTTCGTCATCGACCGGAGCGGTACGCTGGTCTACGCGGGAGCAATCGACAACTCGCCCGATGCCGAGGGCCAGTCGCCGCAGGGCGGCTCGCTCATCAACTATGTCGACGCCGCGCTCGCAGACTTGGCGGCGGGCCAACCGGTACGAACGCCACGCACAAAACCCTACGGGTGCGGCGTCAAATACGGCTCGTGAGCCGTTCCCCCGATCGCTCGATTCGGCGAACGCCGCGCGTGACCCGTCGGTGCCCTTCGCCGAGCGTCAGTCGCCCGCGGCGTCGGCCGCCCCGTCGCTCGAAGAACCGTCGCCCGAGGAGGCATCGTTCGGAGAGGAGTCGCCCGCGGCGTCGCTCGGGGCCGCATCACTCGCTGCGGAATCCGTGACCGCAGCATCGTGCGGCGCTCCGTCCGCCGCATCGGAAGTGCTGCCGTCATGCGCTCCGCTATCGGAGGTGCTCGACGCGGAGGCATCCGCCGAAGGCGGCTGCACGACGCTGTCGTCTCCGCTGCATCCGGCGATGCTGGCGAACGACGCGAACGCGAGCGGGTGAAATGCGCGACGACATCGGCGAATGAAAGAATGGGGACCCATGAGCTGTGTGGAACGAACTACCATCGTCCAGTGCGGTCGAAAGTGACATGGATGCGACGACCTTATGAAGAATTCAGGGCAAGACTCCTGGCGCCGCGAAAAGCTGCAGGGAGCGGCCACGACCGTTGGGGAGGACGAGGCCAGTGATTGCGGGCGTGCACACGGTGCTCCCGACGGTGCGTGCCAAGCTGACGGCGCTTGTTGCGCTTTCGGCGGTGGCGATGCTGGCGTCTCTACCGGTCCTCTCTTGGCTCCTGCATCGGCAGCTCGTCGACGAGGTGGGCGACCGCGTGAGGGGGGCCGAGCGTGCGTTTCAGACCGAGCTCGACGACGATCTCGCGGATCTGACGTTGGCATCACGGGTTCTCGCGGCTGACGGCGCGACTTCGCGCGCGATTCAGAAGCGAGACGTGGCGCGCGCTCGTCGACTGGCACAGGTGTTCGTCGACGTGTACCCCGACGTCGACGTGCTGCTGGTCGAGCCGGAGGGGCACGTCCTGGCGCAGGTCGGCTGCGAGCATGCCCCCGACCGCCTCGAGGCGATAACCGAGCTCGCAGACCTCGACGCAGGAAAACCAGTGCGGAGCGTCGTCGCGCATGGTTGCGAATCGCCGGCGTCCGAGGCGCCGCCCGCCTACGCCATTGGCGTACCCATCGCCGGTATCGGGGCGATCGTTGTCTGCATGCCGCTCGATACCACGTACCTTCAAAACTCCCGGGCCAAGCTTGGCCTCGAGCTCGCGCTGGGCGTTTTCGGCCCGGGCAGCGATCACATCGTGGGGGCAACGCCGGAGTTCCCCTCAGGCGCGCTTCGAGCCGCATCGCGCCAGCCGACCCTGGTCGACGTCGGCTCGCGATCGTGGGCCGCGGCCCGCTTCGAGCCGCTGCTGCTCGATGGTCGCCGCGGAAACATCGCAATGATGGCGGCGCTCGACGTCACCGACGTCCAAGTGATCGTACGAAGAAACTTGTTTTGCGCCCTGGCCGTTCTCGTGTTTGCCGCTTCCCTTTCGATCGCCCTCGGCTCACGAGTCGCCGGCATCATGTCGGCGGCGCTCAGGCGAGTCAACGACGCGCTGAAGAAGGTGGAACAGCTCGACTACGTCCACGTGGAGCCCGTCCAAACCGGTGACGAGCTCGAAGACCTCGCCCGTGGCTTCAATCGCATGGTCGACGGTCTCAAGGAGCGCGACAAGCTACGGACGACGTTCGGCAAATACATGACCGAAACGGTCATGGAACACCTGCTGGCGGGGAAGGTCGCACTCGGAGGCGAGTCGCTGCGCGTGACCATACTTTTCACGGACATTCGAAGCTTCACGTCGATCAGCGAAAAAATGGCTCCTCAGAGCTTGGTCTTGCTGCTGAACGAGTACTTCACGGAGATGGTGTCGATCGTGATGCAGGAAAACGGGGTGGTCGACAAGTACATCGGCGACGCCATCATGGCCGTCTTCGGCGCCCCGGTCCCCAACGCGAACGACCCGATGAACGCCGTCCGGGCGGCAGTTCGCATGCGTCGGGCGCTGCGCGACCTCAACGAGCGCCTCAGCGCGCGCGGGATGCCCGTGCTTCGCACGGGGATTGGCATTCACACCGGCGAGGTCGTCGCCGGCAACATCGGAAGCGATCGCCGTATGGAATACACGGTGATTGGTGATGCCGTGAATCTTGCGTCGCGACTCGAGACCAGCACCAAGGAGCTCGGCGTGGACGTGCTCATCAGCGAAGATACCTACGAGCTCACCAAGCACGTGGTGGAAGCGCGCCCGGTGCGCGAGATCGTCGTCAAGGGTCGCGAGCGGACCGTCAAATCGTACGAAGTGCTCGGCCTGAAGGGCGAGGTGTCGATTGATTCAGCCGCCGCCGCGAGTGCGGCCAACTAAATTAGTGATCGAAGGGCGAGGGCCACCAGAGGTATTCGAGCGTCGCCCGGTACGCGAAGTCTGTAGCGGATGGCGTCGAGATAGTTCGTGAAGATGAGCAGGGAATTGAAAAGGTGGGCCCGGCATCGAATCCAGGGCAGGCGAATGGTGTCGTTGACGATTCGCTCCATGGCGCGCAGCAGCACCCGCCGGGCCGCGCGGATGACCGCCTCGCCCGACGGCGTGAGCCACAAGGTCCAGGTTCGTCGGTCCTTGTCGCGGCGCCGCGCGATCCATCCGTGATCGAGCAGGGCACGGACCATCCTCGACACGACCGGCGCGCAGACTCCGAGCTTTCGCCGCAGCTCGCTCTGACGAAGCTCGATGCACGAAGGGCGGCTGTACTCGGCGTGCAGAAGCGCCGACAAGAGGTCGAAGCGCGCACCGGTCAGCCCGGGCCACGCGAGGAGCGGCTTGCGGGTCACGCGGAGGAGCTGTGAAAGACGCGCTTGGCGCCGAATGCAATGGCGTGCATGCGACGCGACCCAAGTGCACCGCTCGTGCCGCCCGATGGGCGCGCGGGGGGCCAGGGGGCGTTGCGTGCGGGCCGAGGGTCTGGGGGAGGGGGGAGATCATTGCCATAGCTGCCATAGCAATGATCTTCGCCCCACCCCCGTGCCGCATCCCTACCCGCCTCCCTCCCGCCCGCCCCGCCTTACCCGATCGACCGCCGCCGGCAGGGCTGTCCGCGACAGATCCGGCCCTGTCCCGAGACAACCCCGCGTCCTTCTCGAACCCGAATTGCACTCTCGGTTACCGGATGGGCTCCGGACGACTCCGCGTCGCTTTGGACGACTCCGCATATCCTCCGGACGACTCCGCGCTCCGCTTCACGGATTGTCGATCGGTGCGCAGTTCTTGCGACCGGACCACACGCAGTCTTGCATTTGCGCGCTATCGCGTAACCGAAACGCGAGAAACAGACCGCCGACGATCAGAATGACCAGCACGATGACGGGCAACAATCCAAAAGGATTGTCCGGGGGCTCGTCTTCCTCTTGCCCGCCGGGCGTCGGAGACCGCGATTTCGATGGGTCATCTTCCACGGAAGAGGAGCCCTAGTCTTGCACGAAAACAAGCCGCCCGGGGCGTAGCGGCCCGGATCCGGACGGGCATCTTCCCGCTCAAAGCCAGCCGTTGTCTCGATACCAGCGGACGGCCTGCGCTACGCCCTCGCCCCAGGGCACCTTCGGCTCCCACTCGAGCTCGCGGCGCGTTTCCTCCGAGGAGCAGACCCAGTCATGAAGGAGCATGTTGGCCTTCTCGCGCGTCAGCATGATCGGTCGGTTGGTGAATCGCCCGAAGACTTCGAGGCCGCGGGCAACCGTCAGCAACATCGGGACCGGTAGGTTGACGCGGACGAGAGCACGGCGACCGAGCGCCCGCTCTGCGTCGGCGAGCACTCGACTCGCCTCGAGCGGTCCACAGCCGTCGTCCACGAAATAGGCGCGACCGCTGGGCACCTCGGCGTCGATCGCCCGAATGCATGCGTCGGCGCAGTCGGTGGCGTAAATCCACATGCCTTTGGCGGTGCCGCCCGCGACGAGCGGGAGCAGTCCGCGCTGGATCGACCGGAACGCCTCGAAGATCTCGGAGTCGCGGGGCCCGTAGATGGCGCCGGGCCGCAAGATCGTGCTCCGAAGCTGGTCTTTCACCGCCAGGACAACCTTTTCGGCCGACAGCTTGCTTCGGCCGTAGGAGGTCACCGGCATCTCCTGGTCGACTTTCACCGGCGCGCCGTCGCTGGAGGGACCGCACGCCTCCAGGCTCGACACGTAGACGAACCGCTTGAGCTGATGACCGTTGACGGCGGTGCGCGCCGCCTGCACGAGGTTCGACGTTCCGCCGACGTTCACGGCAAAGAACTCGTCGACCGTGCGCGCCTTCACGATGCCGGCGGCGTGGACAATCGCGTCGACGCCGTCCACGGCTTCGCGCAGCCGTTCGCTCTGCTCGACCGAACCCTCGAAAAGCTCGACGTTCGCAAGACGCCGGAGAAACTTCGTGTTCGACGTCTTGCGCACGAGCGCCCGGACTCGATCGCCTCGAGCGCTCAATCGCTCGGCGACGTGGCTCCCCAGAAACCCGCTTGCTCCCGTGACGAGGACTTTCATGTGACGCCGTTGCTGAGTTGCTTTTCGTACACGCGATAGCGCTTGTAGATCTTGCCGCCCATCAGTCGGATGCCTGCGTTGACGCGCGCGTTGTCCTCGAGCGTCCAGCCGAGCTCTCCGTACCGGATTCCAAGCTTGCGGCCGCCGTCGTTCATCTGGCTGTACATGAAATCGGCGAGGCCGGCGTACTTTCGAACGCCGCGCCACTTCTTTCGGATACCCAGAAAAATGAGCCGTGCCGAGCGCGCGCCCTCGACGCGGAGCCGCCATAGGAGCTTCGCCGCGCCCCAAGGAAGCAGTTTTCCGCGGAGATCCCGCATCAGCTCGTTCAGGTTCGGAAAGGCGAGGGCCACGGCAGCCGGCTCTCCGGCGATCGAGACCATGCAGGTAACCTCGGGCACCAGGAGCAGGCGAAAGTCCGAGGCCATTTTCTGCACCTCGCGCCTCGTGAAGGGCACGTACCCCCAGTTTTCCCCGAGCGAGTCGTTGTAGACCTCGACGAAAAACTCGATGTCCTTCTCCAGGCTCTTCATCGAAAGTGTTCGGTGCGAGATCTCTGGCAACGCCTTGATCTCGTCGTAACCGCGCCGGACGCGGGCGTTCGTTTCACCCACGTTGTAGGACCACGCGTAGAGATCCTTCACCTTCGCGTATCCCGCCTTTTCGATCAGGGTCCCCTGATACGCGCGATGATGAGGAGAAAGGAAGAACGGAGGCTTGTCGAATCCTTCGACCAGACAGCCGACCTCTTCGTTCATGTTCAGGGACAGCGGCCCGCGGACACGCTGCATTCCCCTGCCGCTCAACCATGCTTCGGCCCGGGCAAGAAGCACCCGCGCGACTTCTTCGTCATCGACCGTGTCGAGGAAACCGAAGAAACCGACCGAATCGCCGTATCGGGCGAGGTGCCCGCGATCGATCTGGGCCGTGATGCGGCCGACGCACGACCCACCGCGGTACGCCGTGAAGATCGTGCCTTCGCCGTGCTCGAAAAAAGGGTTCTTGCGTAGATTCAGCCGATCGCGCAGATCCATGTCGAGCGGACGCACGTAGGCGGGGTCGGATCGGTAGATCGAGTCGACCACGTCCAGAAAATCTTCGATTCGGCCGCCCATCCGAACCTGACGGATCTCAACCATCGCGGCAGACCGGTTAGCGTATCTCGCCCTTTCATCCAAGGACGATCCGTCCTGCCGCGAGGGACGCTATCGCTTGAGCGCCGCGTAAAAAAACGCGTCCCCCCGCTTCACGCGCAGGACCAGCTGTCCCGAATGGGCCAGCTCCGCGACCTGGGTGGAGGACGGGTCCTGGACGCCGTTGGCTTCGACGATGACATCCCCCGCGCGCAAACCCGCACGATCCGCCGCCGATCCAGGCGTGACCTGCGTCAACACCGGAACGCGCTTGGCCCCGAGGTTCATCTGCGCGGCCTGGTCCGGCGAGAGATCTCGAACGACGAGACCCATGCCCTGTCGGGGCGCCTGCTGCTGCAGCGGTGCCGGCTCCACCGCCGCTTCGGGACGCTCGGCGAGGGTGACATTGGCTCCGTAGTGCTGGCCGGAACGGATGATTTCGAGCTGAAGCGGCTGCCCCACTTCCTGGGCGATGGTGTCCCGGATCAGCTCGTGACTGTCGTGGATCGGGTGACCGCCCACCGACGCGATCACGTCGCCCGGACGGATGTTCGAGTGGAAAGCGGGTCCATCACTGGCCACGTTGTTGACCAGCGCCCCGGAACCCGCGGTCAGATGCATCGACGTGGCAAGCTCCGGCGTCACGTCCTGGACCGTGACGCCAATCCACCCCCTCGAGACCCGACCTGTCTTGAGAATCTGATCGGCGACGCGTTGCGCCATGTTGCTCGGTACGGCGAAGCCAATTCCCTGACCACGACCCACGATCATCGTGTTGATTCCCAGCACCTCGCCCTGCAGGTTGCAAAGAGGCCCCCCGGAATTGCCCGGATTGATGCTGGCGTCGGTCTGCAGATAGTCCTCGATGGCGTTCATCCCGAGCCCGCCGCGTCCCTTTGCCGAAAGCACGCCGGCCGTCACGGTGTACCCGAGCCCGAACGGCGACCCGATCGCGACCACCCATTCTCCGACGCGAGCGGCCTCCGAGTCGGCGAACCTGACGGGCGACAGCCCCGATGCGTCGATCTTGATCACGGCGAGGTCGGTCGCCGGATCCCGCCCGACCAGGGTGGCGGGCAGGTAACGACCATCGCGGAGCCGCACGTTGATCGAAAGCGCAGCTTCGACGACATGATTGTTCGTCAGGATGGCGCCGTCCGGAGTGAAAACCACGCCCGAGCCGGTTCCCCGCGCGACGGGCTCTTCGCTCGCTTCGCGGCCGAAGAAGCGAGCCAGAAGGTCCGTCTTGTCGTCGCGTGCCGTGATGTCGATCTGGACGACGCTCGGGCTGGCGCGCTCCGCCACGGCGACGAAGCCGTCCGAAAGGCGTCGCGCCTCGGCGGTCGACGCCTGCACCTGAGCGGAGGTCGGAACGGCGACCGGAGCGACGGAGGCGCGGGACGGCGAAGCCGCCGGCGTCTGCGCGAACGTCGGCGAAGCGAACAGCGCCCCGGCGGCAAAGGCCAGCGGGACCGCCACCAGACGGACGGGGGAGCTCATGTCAGCGGGAAAGCGTAGTCCGACGGTGAACCGGAGCAACTCGCCGACCGCTTCCGGCCCCGGATGCGCCGCCTCCCAGGCCCCGCGTCCTGCGCGGTCGGGCCGTCCCGCTCAGTCGATGACTCGAATGACCAGCCGCGACCAAGGCCGGGCGCCGATCGCTAGAGCTGCGTCGTACAGCTCGGTGCCGGGAGCAGAGAGGTCGGTGAGCTCGGCGTAGTGCGCACCCTGCGAGGCGGCCCAGCGACAGCCCCAGGCCACGATCGCCTGCACGACAGGGCGTGCGCGGCAAGCCGGGTCCAGAGCGAAGCGACCGATGAGGGCGCGACGGATCGGCAGAAATGGCGGCTCCAGCAGCTGGACGGCGGCGCTCGCCACGCCGCGGACGACGCCGGCGCCGTCGACGGCCACCACCGTGGCGCTGCTGCGCTCGGGCGCGTGACGGCCCCGCGTCGCCGATTGCGCGGCCATCTGCGCCGCGATCGTGCTTGCAACCGTCGCGTCGACAGCGCTCGGCGGGTCGTACCGCGCGTCTCCGGCGGCATGGCGACGCTCTGCAAGCACCGCCTCGAGACGTGCGATCGCAAGCGCATCGTGCGGCATCGCCATCCGGGCGGTGACCGCGGAGCCCCGCGGGATCGCGCCCGGCGGCGCCTCGAGTCGAGCCGCCCAGGAAACGACGGCGTATCCCACCCGCGAATAGAACTCGCGGGCCGGGTTCGGTTCGAGCACCTCGGCCGCAAGGACGCAGGAAGACCCGTTCGCCGCCTCTTGGGTCACCCGCGCGAGCGCGTCGAGCAGAGCACGACCGGCGCCTCGATGTCTGGCCGCCCCGCCCACGATGAGCGAGCGCACCTCGCACGTTATCGGCGAGGCGTTCGATGCACCCAGGCGATCCAGCCAACCTTCGACCTGCCCGCAGGGGCCTGCGCCGAAGTCCGCCACGAAGTGCGCGTGGCGCCCCAGCAGCGCGTGGCCCGCCCGCGCCCGCGCGTCCTGGTCAAGCTTGGCTGCAACCTGCGCGTAGACTCGAGCGTCGTGCGACGCCGGGTAACCTCCCCACTGCTCGTGAGCGTCCCACAGCTCTCGCCACAGCGCCGCCAGCGCCGTACCCTCTCCGGGCCGCGCAGCGCGCACGGCAACTGGAGCAGCCCGAGTCATCGGACCGCGCGATGACCGAAACAACCGCGGTCCGCCGAATCTGGAGCGCTGGGCCAGCGCTCGCCGGCGTCGGCGGGCAGCACGACGTCGACTTCCTCGAGAACGAGCCCCATCGAAGGCGCGGTCGTTCCGGCCGCCCCTCGCGATCGCTCGGCGAGCGCCCGCGGAATGGTGCCTTCGGCAAGTCGTCCTCGAGCCACGTCCACGAGCGTCCCCACGAGAATGCGCACCATGTTGTGGAGAAAACCATCACCCTCGACCACGACGGCGACGATGCGCGCGTCGGTCTCGCGCTCGATCTGCACGCGCGTCAAGGTCCTCACGGTGTTCGTGCGCCGGTCGGCCGAGGCCCGAAAGCTGGCAAAGTCGTGGGTGCCGAGCGCGCCCGCGGCCTCACGAGTCATCGCTGCCACGTCGAGATCGTTCACGCGCCACGCGCGCGTGCGCCAGCACGGATCGCGAACGGAGTCGACGAGCACCCGGTAACGATAGCGCTTCGACCGAGCAGAAAAGCGAGGGGCGTAGCCCACGGGAACCGCCCGCGCCGACCGCACGGCCACGTCGCTCGGCAGGTGCTGGTTCAGGCCGAGAACCCAACCGCGCGCGGGAATCGAACGGGACGCGTCGAACGCGACGAGTTGCTTCTCGGCGTGAACTCCGGCATCGGTCCGGCTCGCTCCGCGAGGCGGGCCCGCTCTCGGGTCCATGGAGACGACGGCCCCGCGGAGAGTCTCCTCGACCGTTCGCGCCTCCCGTTGCGCCGCCCACCCGCTGAAGCCGGTGCCGTCGTAGGCCACTTCGAGCAACACCCCTTCGGCGAAGGAGGAGGGGCGCTGGTCGGCCAACGCGGTCCCCGAAGGCGGCGTCAGGTGCATATCCGAGTGAAAATACTCGAGCGCCCAGCGCTTCCGGTCACTGCTGTCCTTGAGGCACGAAAGACAGCGGAACGAGCGTGTCGACGCAGCCGCCGCGCGGCGACGGATACGCATTCGCACGCAGGATGTTCGCGGCGCAGTTGGCCACCGCGGGAGTTCCCATGTCGTTCGACGCGACCGAGGCGGAGCAAACGTTTCCTGACGGACCCACACGCACCGCGATTGTCACGTGGCCCTTGAGACTCGAATCCTGCGCCAGCGCCTGGTTGTAACAGCGACGCGCCTGAGATCCGCGCACCTGCAGCGCCTGGGCGAGCTCCGGCGGCGCGGCTCCGGAGCACTTCCCTTCGCATCCGCCGGCAGGCACGTAGATGACTCGGGGACCGGCCGGCCCGGCCTCGGGTTTCTCCTCGACGGGCGGCGGCGGAGGGATGTCTTCGAGCTTGGGGTTCGGAGGTGGCTCTGCGGACCGAGCGACCGACATGCTTGGAGCCGGCGCAGGGGCATTCGACCGGCTGGGGCAGCTGCGTAGCCCGATGACGACGATTCCGAGGACCAGCGCAGCGGCAACGATGGCGTACTTCGCGTTGCCGCCCGATGCGGGAACTCCGGAGGGAGGACGGCTCGTAGGGCTCATCTGTTGGAGAGACTCGGTCGGAAGGAGATGACAGGGCTCAGTCGAAAGGAGACCCCGCTGCCGGTTCGGTGCGAGGCGCGCCGAGTATAGCGGGTTTGTAGAACGTGAGGGCGGTGTCGCCATATCGCCGCGTTTCCGTCCGAAACAGCCCTGGCAGGTCCGGGGGTCCCGTACGCGCAGAGTGCTCCAGGACGACCCGCCCCGCCGGATGGAGCGCACCCGCGTCGAGCACCCGTGACAGAGCCCGGAGCGCCACCCCCTGCTCCACGAGCGCCCAGGGCGGATCGGCGAGGACGAGATCGAAAGGACCCTGCTCCGCGATCCGGCGGCCCAGAACGGAAGCGTCTCCCGCGATGATCGACGCGTGTTCTTCGAGATTCAGCGCGACAACGTTCGCCCTGAGGGCCAGGAGGGCTTCGCGCGACGATTCGACCAGAACGGCGTGCGCGGCTCCGCGAGACAGCGCTTCGAGCGCCAGCGCTCCGCTTCCGGCGTAAAGATCGAGCACTCGAGCGCCGTTCAGGACATCGAGAGACCCGAGGATACCGAAGAGCGCCTCGCGCACACGGTCCGAAGTGGGTCGTGTGACGTTGCCTCGCGGGGCGCGAAGGGCGCGCGAGCGATGGATCCCGCCGGTAATCCGCATGATAGGCTGCTGGTAGTGTGCCCGGAATCGAAGCCGAGTGGCGTGGGTAAGAAGGCTCGCCTGGAGGCCAGGCGCATCATGCAGCCGGACTGCAAGCCCCGGGGTCGGCAGCGCCGGTGGCAGGCGGTGGGTACGCTGGCTCTGAGCTGCGCCGTGTTGCTGCTCGGCCTGTTACCGCGGCCCGCTCGCGCCGAGGGCGAGACGGCGAGCGCATCGCCGATCTACGTCCTTTCGATCTGGACCGACGACGCCGACGATCAGGCCGAGGCGCTGACGCAATCGCTGCGTTCTCAGGTCAAGGCAGCCCCGGGGTGGTCGCTGGCGATCGCGACCCAGTCCTTCGAAACGCTCGCAATCGCGCTCCGCTGTCCGCCCAAGCCGGACGCGGCTTGCTTGCAGCGCATTGCCGATCAGCTGCGAGCGGAGCACTACATTTGGGGGACGATGTCGAAGAGGGCGGGGCAAGTCACGGCGGACGTGCACCTGTGGAGTCGGGGCAAGCCACAAGCCGATGCCAGCGCGACGTACGCCGATAGCCTGACCGACCCCAATCAGCCCGCTCTTCGCGCGATCGCCACCGGACTGCTGAGCAAGCTCACCGGCACCGCGATCACCGGCACATTGGTCGTTCGAGCCGGCGACGCCGGCGGTCTCGTCGTGATCGACGGGCAAGAGAGAGCCACCCTGCACGGAGGCCTGGCGCGCGTGGTCGTCGACGCAGGCGAGCACACCGTTCGCGTTCAGATCCCCGGCTTTCATATCCCCGCGCAGACGGCATCCGTCGGGCCGAACGCCGAGCGGCAGGTCAGCTTCACCGTCTCGACCCCCGAAACGACTGCACCGCCCGCCGGGGGCCCACCGAGTGAAAATGGCGGAGGGCTCCGGGCGCGCGGCGTCCTCGGATACACGGCCATCGTCGTCGGCGCCGGATTGCTGGTCGTCGCCGGCATCGAGGCCGCCAACTGGGTCAGCGACAAGAACGCGAGCGACGCCGACCGCCAGAGCGTGCCCAGAACCGTGACTGACGTGTGCAGCGAGCCCGTCAACGCCGCCGCGGTCGACGCATGTGAAAAAAGCAGGAACGCAAAGACCGTATCGACACTCGGATGGATCTTCGCAGCGGTCGGCGCCGCTGCCGCCGGAACCGGCGTATGGCTGGTGGTGACCGACGCCGCCGAGTCCACCGCGAGACCCGGCGACGCGCGCGCCAGCGTCCCGCCCCGGACGACGGCGTCTCGGGTCGAGCTGCTCCCGATTCTGGGAGCTCATGACCGCGCGCTCGAATTGCGCGTCCGGTTTTAGCTACACGCGCGATCCGACTATACGCGCGATCCAGCTACACGCGCGATCCCGACAAGACGTCGCGAAGCGAATACCAGCCCCGGGCGTGTCCCGCGATCCAGCGAGCGGCGCGCAGAGCGCCGTGTGCGAACACGTCTCGGCTGGTCGCACGGTGAGCGAGCTCGAGACGTTCACCTCCCCCCATCAAGTAAACGACGTGATCGCCGACGACGTCGCCGCCGCGCAGGGCATGGACGCCGATCTCGTTTCGACTGCGCGCGCCCGGGTTGCCGTGACGCCCGTGAACGACGGTCGCATCGGACGCACGCGCCCGCTGCAGGACGTCGACCAGTCGCAACGCCGTACCGCTCGGAGCGTCGACTTTGCCCCGGTGATGCGTCTCGACGATCTCGATGTCCCAGTCGGGGAGCGCGGAAGCGGCTTCCGCCGCAATGCGCGAGAGTACGTGCACACCGACGCTCATGTTCGGCTCCCAGAGGACGGCCACCGTCGCCGCCGCCTTCTCGAGAGCCGAGCGCGCTCGTTCGTCCAGACCGGTCGTCCCGCTGACGATGGCCGCCCCAGCGGCCGCGGCAATGGGGGCGAGGGCGAGCGTCGCGGCGGGCGCGGAGAAATCGATGACGACGTCGGCGTGCGCTCCCTCGAGGGCCGCCAGCCCATCGACCACGCAGACGCCGAGCGGGCCGATGCCCGCCAGGTCGCCGACATCGCGGCCTACCTCGGTCGCGCCCACGGCGCAGACGATGGATAAACCTTCCGCGCGCGCTGCGCGGACGACCGCGCGCCCCATGCGCCCGCTCGCCCCCACGACGGCAAGGCGAGTCAATGCGCGCCTCCTCGGTATGCGTCGAGCGCAGCGGCGATGGCGCTCCGGACGGCTTCTGAGACGCCGGAGAGAGGCGGGCGAACCGTGGGCTTGATCCCGTTTCCGAGAGCCAGTGCGGCCTTGACGGGGGCGGGATTCGCATCGAGAAACATGGCGTCGTGGACCGGCATCAGCGCGAGGTGTGCGCGCCGAGCTTCGTCGAACTGACCGTCGAGGGCGAGACGCGTAGCGCGGGTCACCTCGGCGGGAAGCACGTTCGACGTCACGCTGATGACCCCGCGGGCCCCGACCGCGATCATCGCCAGCGTGAGCGCATCGTCGCCGCTGAGGACGACCAGCCGACTGGACGTACAAGCGAGCTTCTGGGCTCGAACGACGTTGCCGGTCGCCTCCTTGACGGCCACCACGTTCGGAGCTTCCGCAGCGATGCGCGCCAGCGTCTCGGGGGCGAGGTCGACCCCCGTCCGTCCGGGGATGTTGTAAACGACGATTGGAATTCGAACGCTGCGGGCGACGTCCACGAAGTGACGGCACAAGCCGTCTTGCGAAGGCTTGTTGTAATAGGGAACGACGACCATGGCAGCGTCGGCGCCCGACCGCTCCGCGTGCTGCACGAGTCCAACAGCTTCGCGCGTCGAGTTCGAGCCGGCTCCCGCGATGACCTGAGCCCGCCTCGCAACCCGTTTCACCGTCCGCTCGACGACTTCCCGATGCTCCTCATGGGATAGTGTCGGGCTTTCGCCCGTCGTCCCGCAGGGAACGAGACCCGTCACGCCCGCCGCGATCTGGGCGTCGACGAGCGCGTCGAACGCGGGCCAGTCGATCGGATGGTCGGGGCCGTCGCGGAACGGCGTCACGAGCGCGGTATAGGTACCCTCGAGCCGCAGGAACATGGCCCGACGTTAGCACCTGCCCGACGGTCACGGCCGCCAGACGCGTCGAGAACCCGACCGAAGTTGCTGGACGCGCTCGGCAAGGGCTCGTCATTGCGAGCGGTCAAGGAAAGGCGCGCGGAGCTCGGCTCCCTCCATCTCGCCGAGAAAATTGTCTCGGCGGCGGAGGTCGTCGATGAAAGCGCGGTCCTCTTCGGTGACCGCCGCCCTCTCGAGCAGATATCCGAGGTGCCGCAACCGATGAACGTGCGCCCGGATGCGCGCCTCGGCGTAGCCCGTCGCCGTGCCCGCTCGCAGGATGAACGCCCAGTCGCTCGACTGAAGCAGTAAGAGTTCCCGAATGAGTTGATCGAGAGCCCGCCCGCGTGCGCCCGAGACGTCGTGGTACTTGCGCACGAGCCAGGCCGCGTAGCGGGTGGCGTGATGAACGTGGCGCCACGTCCAGGCGGCTTCGTGGCCCACCCAGACCTCGCCGTAGCCTCCGGCGCCCCAGGTGCTCGCACTCGGCGTGGCCTGTGCGCAGACCGGATGGCGCTCGAGATAGTGACGCAGCGTGGTCGCCTCGACCGCCCCGCGGGTCTCGGCGAGACCGCGGTACACGGCTTCGAGGAAAACGGGGCCTTCGAACCACCAATGGCCGTAGAGCTCGGCGTCGTACGGGGCCACGACGAGCGGAGGTATCGGCATGGCGCGAGCCAGGTGCTGGAGCTGCGCTGCTCGGTCGAATACGAAGTTGCGCCCGTGCTCCGTGGCCTTTCGTCGCGCGGCGTCCGGCTGGTACGGCTCCTTTTCGACGTCCTTGCCGGTAATGCGAAAGTACTTCAATCCGGTCATCAGCCGAGAGCCGTCACCGGCCACCTCGCCCAT
>DASPUY010000103.1:0-23325 GCA_035622655.1 Polyangiaceae bacterium | reverse complement strand
CGCCAGCTTCCTCTCCGATCCGCGCCGGCCGATCGAGACGACCCTGCGCGCGATGATGACGACGCCGCACCTCGGCGAGGCAGGCGTCCATCCGGTCGTCGCCAGTTCGGCGCGCGAGCTTCTCAACAAGAGCGACAACGAACGTTCGGGCGTGTTGTCGACCGCCATGTCGTTTCTCGGCCTCTATCGCGATCCAGTCGTCGCCACCGTGACGCGCCGGTGCGACTGGCGAATTCGCGACCTTGTCGAAGGCGAGTCGCCGGCGACGCTCTACCTGGTCGTCCCGCCCTCCGACATCAGCCGCACCAAACCGCTCGTGCGGTTGATCCTGAACCAGATCGGCCGGCGGCTGACGGAAGACCTCGAGGCGAAGCGGCGCCGGCATCGCCTGCTCTTGATGCTCGACGAGTTCCCGGCGCTCGGGCGTCTCGACTTCTTTGAGAGCGCGCTCGCCTTCATGGCCGGCTACGGCTTGAAAAGCTTCCTGATCGCCCAGTCGCTGAACCAGATCGAGAAGGCCTATGGCCAGAACAACTCGATCCTCGACAACTGCCACGTGCGCGTGACCTACGCGGCGAACGACGAGCGCACCGCAAAGCGCGTCTCGGACCTGCTCGGCCAAGCCACCGAGAAAAAGGTCCAGCGAAGCTACTCGGGCTCCGGCCTTTTTCTCGGCCGCCGGACCGAAAGTGAGCACGAGTACGGCCGAGCGTTGCTCACTGCGGCCGAAGTGACGCAGCTTCCGGCAGACGACGTCTTGCTTTTCGTCGGGGGCGTCCCTCCGATCCGCGCGCGCAAGATCCGGTACTACATCGACCCGCGGTTCGAGGGTCGAAGTGCGCTGCCGGCGCCGGACAGCCGCGGCGAGCAGGCGATGGAGCTCTTGCCCTCCTGCGCGAATTGCTGGCGGACCGACAGGACCGACAAATCGACGGACGCCCCCGTGCCCACGGATGACGACGGGATCCGGTTGGCTTCCGCTCTGCGGCCGGCGGAGCTAGTCGACCCCGCGAAGGCGGCGAGCGACACGGACCGCGACGTTCCCGAGCCTCTGGGGGTTCCGCTCCCGTTGTGACGATCTTCCTCGCCCTGCGGGGCCCGATGCGGCGACCATGCGCCATGAGCGCCGAGTCGACGCCCGGATGGGACAACTTCTTCGTTGCCGAGGTGGGCGCGGCGGCAGCGCTGAGCGGGCTGCTCTTCGTGGCCGTGTCGATCAACTTGGCTCGGGTCCTGTCGATCGAGCAGATGCCGGAGCGCGCGGCGGAGACGCTCGTCGTGTTGATGAGCGTGCTCGTCGTGGCGACGTTCGGTCTCGTTCCACACCAGACCCACGCGGAGTTCGGAGTGGAGACCGCATTCACGGGGCTCTTGACCTGGCTCCTCAGCACGAGAATCCAGGCGCGGGCGTATCGCAGCCCGCAGGCGAGGCCCTGGCTGCTGCGCCGCGTGATTTGGACGCAGATCGCGACGCTGCCGTTCGTCGCCGCAGGCGTGCTGCTCGTCGCCGGTCACGAGTCCGGCTTCTACTGGGTCGTCCCGGGTGTGCTCGGGTCCTTCGCGTCCGGTCTCCAGAACGCTTGGGTCCTGTTGATCGAGATCCTCCGCTAGAGACCTCGCAGGTCACTCCGACCTCGGGGGTCCATGCCGTCGCCGGACTGGCCCCTCAGAGGCAGACGACGCGAGACGCGCTTCCGCCGTCGGCGCCCGGATCGTCGAGCCGCATGCAGTTGCGACGGATGGTCGCCGGCAACCCGGCACCGGAGGTCGGCGTACCCATCCCGCTTGCCCCGGCTGTCCCCGACGCCGCCGGGCGCACATCCCGCTCCGGGCTGCCCCGCGGCGCCGCGCGAGCGTTGGCGGCGGTGGAGGCGGGAGGAATGCTTCTGGTCGCAGCCGATTCGGGCCCCATCGCCGCGGGCGGCGGCTCCGGCCGCGGCGCCTCGGCGGTCGCAATGGCGCGAGCTGGGGCTCTCACCGCGGATGCCGCGGGTCGCGCCTCCGCCGTCGCGCGAGACGAACTCTCGCGGAACGACACGTCGCTGCGCGCCGGAAGACGACCCGGGCGCACGAGCATCGCCAAGGAGGCGGCGACGCCGGCGCCGAGCACGAAGGCCGGTAGCGCGATCCGCATCCGCCGCGTGAGCGGCGGAACCGGAGGAACCGTGGCGGCCACCGGCCGATCGCTCGGCCGCTTGTCCTTCTCGGGATTGGTCGGTGTCAACGTCTGATCCGAGATCCCGTCGGAGAGGGTGCTTCGAAGGATCGGCACTGCGGGGACCCGTGGCGGATGGCGCGTCGGCGCTGCCGTGTCCGCGGGTGGCCGAACGCCTCCGACCCACACGGCCGCCCGTTCGCGAAGCGCCGGCGGCTCTTGCGGCCCCGCGGACCGGCGCACGGACTTGCCTTCGGCCACGGTCTCGGCACTCGGCGCGCGGCCCGCCATGCGCGCGCCCACGTCCCTGCCGGGCGGCGGCTGGGGCGGCGCCGGGGAAAAGCGACCCCCGCGGCGATCGCAGTATGCGAAGCGCACGGCCTGCTGCATGGCGGCGGCATCCGGCCACCGGTCTTTTTTTTCGAACGCGAGCGCCCGATCGACGACCGAGGCCACGCTGGGCGGAGCGTCGGGCCACACGGATTCGAAGGTGGGCGCAGCAACCGTCGCAGCGAGCATCAAAACCTGGTGCGGCGTCGGTGCGTCGAAGACGGGACGGCCCGAGAGAAGGTCGAACATCGTCGCTCCGCAAGCCCAGAGATCGCTCTGCGCGTCGACGTCGTCGGTGAGCCCGCGCGCCTGCTCGGGGGACATGAATCGCGGGGTACCCAGGAGCGCTCCGTTTTTCGTGAACTGACTGTCGGAAGCCAGATCACGGATGCGCGCAATACCGAAATCGAGCACCTTGAGCTGCCCGGTTCGGGTGAGAAACAGGTTGTCGGGCTTGAGGTCACGATGAACCACGCCGTTGGAATGCGCCGCAACGAGCACGTCCAAGAGCGCGTCCGTGTACGTCAGCACCTCGGCTACTGAAAGCCGTCCCCCCAGCCGTCCGCGCCGGTCCTCCAGGGTCTCGCCATCGAGCAGCTCGGTGACGAGAAACGGGGAACCGTCCTCCAGGACGTCGTCGTCGAGCACACGGACCACCCCCGGGTGACCGACGGCGTTCGCCGCATACCCCTCCCGCTGGAAGCGGCCCCGGACCGCGCGGTCCGTCGACAGCGCGAGATGCAGAATCTTCAAGGCCGCACGGCTCCCGTTGCGGTGGGTCGCAGCGTACACGGCCGCCATGCCGCCGGCCCCGAGCAGCGCATCGAGATGCCACTTTTTCGCAACGGTCGTCCCGACGCGCGCGCACGCCTGCAACCCTTCGACCTCCACGCGCTCGGTGCGCGTTTCATCGGGCGATTTCACGCCCATGCCTCGCGCGTCACCGCCGCTCCGGTGCTGCTTGCGATGCCGTCCATGACTCTCTCCCGGCGCTCCGAGCCGTGTCGGGATCCGGCCCACAGTTCGCGCTACGAAATGCGCATCGCACCGACGCCGCGCTCCGTCAAGACTCTTTGCGAGCAACGGCCGGAGGGCCGCGCGCTCGACAGCGGCCTCGCTCTCGCCGGCTCGCTTGCCATACATCGACGCACCATTCGCAAGGACAGTTGGGCGTATCGACCGGTTAAGCGATCACTGGAGAATCGTCCCATGGTCGCCAAGCCGATGCCTTCCCCGTACGCGCAGCATCTTGGACAGGCCCGGGTCGTGGGTCTCATCGAGGGTCTCTTTCCGCGCACCCTGCAATGGGCCGATATCGAGGACCTGCGCCAGACGGCGCTGGTCGCGGCGCTCAGAGTGACCCGTCCTCCGGCGACCCCGGACGAATGGACGGCCCTCGCGTGCAAGATCGCCAACGACACGCTTGCCGAACATTTCCGGGTCGGAGCGACCCGCGCGAAATCGGAGGTAGGTCTTTGCGAGAATGCGGACGACCATGCGGCAAACGCGGGCGCACAAACCGACCCGTGCATGCGGCTCGATCTCGAGAAGCTGCTCGATTGCCTCCACGACCTGGTCGAGGCCGGTCACATCACCGCACGCCAGGTGGGCATCTGGACGCGCGCGGTCCACGGCGTCGCTCACACCGAGATTGCCGAGGAGCTCGGCCTAGCGCACTCCACCGTCCGCAACGAGGCGTGCGACGCCCGCAAGACCCTGCGAGCGCGCTGGATTGCCTGCGCCGGAACCGCGGCGTTCTTCACGATCGCCGCGCTCGTCTGGTGGGTCGCGCGAAGCGATGGGGTCGCCGGGCGCAGCCGTACCGCTCCGAGCACGGCACACGGCTCATCCGAGTCGCCTTCACCCCCGATCCACAGGTGGTGATCTCGACGCCACCCGAGAAACTCCGGGGCCTGCGAACCCGACTGGAGGCCATGAAAAGCTCACCCATGGGCGTGGTCCCCGCGGCGGCGCGCGCTCGCGAGCCGGGGCGCTCGCGCGTCTGGGCCTTCCTCCCGCCCGCGCTCCGCGAGCGACTCGCGTCCCACTGTGCGGCCGCCGCGACGGCCGAGAGCGCCGTCGTGACCGCTGCTCTCCATCAATACTTCGAGAACGCCGGCGACAAGGAACTCGTGCTACGGCGGCTCGATCGGCTGGACCAGGCCGTCGGACACACCCTGCGCGCGCTCGATCTGCAGTGCGAGGCGTTCGCGGTCTTCATGAAGATATGGTTCGCGCACACCCCCAGCGTCGGAGCCGACGGTCGGCGTGCAGCGCTGGCGCTGTCCGAGAATCGCTACAGGCAGTTTGTCGAATACGTCGCAGCGCGGATGGCAAGCGGCGCGCGCCTCGCGCGGGATCTGCCTCGAGAACGCCCAGCCGGCGAGGACAGGCAACACCCGGCCGCGGCTGGGCAGACCGCCGACGCGGCGCCGCAACCGGGCACTGGGGCCCCTGGCGCGGACGAAGGCCATGGCCCCGGATGAATTGGCGATCGTTCGACCCACACGCGCCGGAAGCCGGCCGAGGCCGATCGGGGACGAGTCGTTTCGACGGGCCGTCGGTCGCAGCTCGCTGTCGTGGGTGCGGACCGTCGGCCATGACCGACCGGGCCGGCCCTCGCTCGCTCGAGCACGCCTGCCGGCCCTCTCCAGACGCGCTTTCGTCAAGGTCTACGTCGCCGGCGCCACCCCAGCGAGCGCTGCTGCAGCGGCGCGTCATCTCACCTACATCGCGCGCGACGGAGTCGAGCGAAGCGGGGGCCGCGGCGTCTTGTACGGTCCCGAGGGGCCCGCTCTCGCCGCCGCGTTTCGCACGCCCCGACCGCGGGAGAAACGGCAGTTTCGCCTGACGATTTCACCGGAGGACGGCTACGAGCTCGACCTGACGGCATTCGTGCGACGTTTCATGGCGCGAGTCGAAGAAGACCTCGGCCAGCGGCTCGAGTGGGCCGCGGTCAACCACCACGACACCGGACACGCCCATGCGCACGTCGTCTTGCGTGGAGTGGACCGCGACGGTTTCGAGGTGAGGCTGGACAGGCGCTACATGTTTCACGGCTTGCGGTGGCGCGCGCAGACGATTGCGACCGAGGAGCTCGGACCTCGGCTTGCTCAGGAAGCCGAGCGCTGGCAGGAAGTGACCCGGGAGCGATACACCGTGCTCGACCGCGAGCTCGCGCTGCGCGAAAGGGATCACGAGGTGAGCGTCCGAGCCGGCGCCGCGCCAGAGCCACCACCAGGACTCGCCGAAGGGCTGCTCGTCGCCAGACTGGCCCATCTCGAACGCTATCGACTCGCACATCGCAAGTCGGTGACCTCGTGGATCCTCACGCCGGGGTGGGCGGAAACACTCCAGGAGATCGAAGCGAGATGCGGGATCGTCGAACGAATGCACCAGACGCTGCACAGCGATCCCGCTCGTTATCGGATCGTGTTCCCGGGTCGGAAGCTCGAACCGACGCCTGCGGACCGGGGCCCCGTTCTCACCGGACGTGTCGTCCGCTCGGGGCCTTGGGACGAGCGCCGAGGCAACTTCTACGTCGTCCTCGAGACGCCGGCGGGCTCTGGATACCAGCTCTCGGTCGACGCGCGCTCCGCCGAGTGTCTGCGGACAGGAGACCTCGTGTCCTTCGCAACGCGCCCCGAGCGGCCGCGCCGTCCCGGCACGCCGAGGTACCACGTCGAGCTGCGCAAGCTCGCGCTCGGAATCGACGAGCAAGTGCCCTACCGGGGCCCGGTCTGGCTGGATACGGTGCGCAGCGCTCCGCTCGCGGTCTACGGCTTCGGAGTCGAGGTTCGGCGAGCGCTCCAACGCCGCGACAGCGAGCTGCGCTCGCTCGGCATCGACCCGAGCGGTCGCGAACACATCGGCCGACTGGGGGCGCTCGAACGCCTTGCCCTGGGTCGCGAAATCGCCAGGCGGACGGGGGAAACGTTCCTGGAGAGGACACCGGCAACCTTTCGCGGACGCGTCGATCTCGCGGGCAATCGCTCGATCGCACCGCTGGCGATCGTGAGCGACGGGTCGCGCTTCATTCTAGTCGCCGCCACGCGGGAGCTGCGCCTCCGCCTCGGCAGTCGCGTGACACTCGAATGCCGCTTCGATTTCGCCAGCGCCTTTCGCGGCGTCCCCCAAGGGCACACCATCGGCCTGTCGCTACCCGTGCCCGCCATCGAACACGAGCTCGACGTCCCTGAGCGCTGCATCGGGTGAGCTGCGCTCGTGTTAGGCTCGTCGCGTGACGATCGGGAGGGTGGTCAGGCCGCTCGCTCTCGCGCCGGAGGCGGTCCGGCAAGAGTGGATGCGGCAGTACGCCGCGAGCATGGTCGTCATGGGCGGAGCGTACGAAGCGTTCGCGCTCGCGCGCTCGGCGGTGTTCGGTTTCAGCATCGCCGACGGCATCTTCGCAGTCCTCTACGGAGCAATGCTGCTTCTCGTCGCGGCTCGCGCATCGCTGGAGGTGCGGACGGCATACGCGATGGCCGGCCTTGCAGTGGCGCAGATTCCAACATTCATTCAGCTTGGGTTCGCCGGACCCTCGGCGCTGCTGCCGTGCGTGGTTCCTGTTCTCGTGGCGCTGTTTCTTGGCGCGCGCGCCGCATACGTCGTGAGCGCTGGCGGGCTCGCAGGGTTCGCGATCATCGCGCTTCTGCGGACGCGCACCGATTGGCTCCCGCCCATGGATCGGAGGCTGGCCGACCCGCGCCTGTACCTCAACTGGCTCACCCTCGCGCTGGGGCTGGCCGCGGTGGTGGTGCCCGTCGTGTGGCTCGTCACGAAGCTCACCGTCGCCGTGGACCAATCGGTGCTGGAGCTCGCGAAGGCGCGCTCGGCGCACGAGGCGAAAGTTCGGCTGCGCGTTGCAGCCGACCAAGCGCTCGCCAAGACGATGGATCAGCGCCACCGTGCACGCCGGATCGAAGCTTCGGGGCTGCTCGTCGCAGGCGTCGTGCACGACCTGCGCAATCACCTGAACGTACTTCAGCTCTGGTCGGAATCCCTGCGGGACGACGCGTCGGCCGACGGCACCGTCCGGGAGTCCGCCGCGCGAATCCATGGGCTCTGCGCGGAAGCGACACGCATGACGCGCGACGTGTTCGCCGTCGCCCGCGCGCCGGCCGCCGCGGTCGATGCGACCTGTCGGGCCGGGGTCCAGACCGTGGCAGCCGGTGGGGTTCTAAAGCGCGCGTTGCCCGCCGATTTCGATCTGAGCATCTCCTGCGAGCTCGCGGAAGACTGCATGGTCGCGCTCGACCGGTTCGCGCTCACGTCGACGCTCCTCGAGCTCGCCTCCGCAGCCGAGGTGACTCGCTCGCTCACGCGTCGGTTGCGGCTCACGGTGCGTGACGCGCAGACCGAGGAGCGCGCCAATCTCGCAGGATGTGCGGTGGTGATCGAGCTGTCGCTCGGCGACGCCCCCGGCTCGCTCGACTCCCTGGCGGCGGAGATCGCCCAGCGGGGCGCGCGCCTGCTGATATCGCGCGATCAATCGGGCGAGGGAGTGGCCCGGCTGCTCTTGCCCCGTCCCGCCGCGGGAAGCGAGCCCTCGGTGAGCTGGATCGACGGGTGAAGCCGGTGAGTGACCCCGATCTTCGCGCTCTGCGCGATCGACTCGCTCGGCGTCTAGGGCGCGATGTGGCGCTGCTCGGAGCGCTCCCCCTCGCATTCGACCTCTGGGACGTGAGCCACCACGCGCCCGCTCTCTGGCCATCGGCCCTCGCGCTCTCGTTGACTCTGCTCGCCGCCGGCGTGGCCGCGGTGGTGCGACTGCCCCCGGCGTTCCGAACCGGGCTCGTGCTGGGAGCGATGGCGTTCATTTGCATGGTCTCGTCGATTTCCGTGGGCTTGATGCCGGCGACTGCCGGCGGCGCGGCGGTCGCATGTCTTTTTGCAGCATTCCTCACCGGCCCGCGATCCGCCCGCACCTTGACCTGCGCCTGCATGGCCTGGGTCCTCGCAGTCGGCGTGTTCCATCAACTCGCCCCGGGAACTTTCGCGCGCGCCGAGTCTCTCGCCGACGTCGCGCGCCCTGCAAACTGGATGAGAACCTTCTTCACTCTCGTGGCGCTGACGGTGGTCTCGATCCCGGCGCTCATCGCTCACGTCCAGGCGCTCAGCAGCTCCACCCGGCTGAGCCAGGAGCTCCTTGCGGCGGCTCTGGACGAGGAACGAAAGCGCGAGGAGGCGACCGCGGCCTACGCTCGGGCCGACGCCGAGCGGCGCGAGGCTGCACACCTCGAAGTCATCGAGTTCGTCGGCGAGGGCTTCGCTCGCACGTGCGGCAACCTCCTTCAGGCCATCCGCACCGAGGTCGAGCTCGTGGCCTTGGCGTCCACTTGGCCGAGCGGCGAGGTTCGCCGCTCGGCGTCGGGAGACTCGAAGATCAGCTTCATTCGGCAAGGCGTTTCCGAGATGGTCGAGGCGGTGAGGGGGGCGGCGGCAGTCCTGCGTCGTCTGTCGCCCGGGGAGCAAGGGAACGGCGAATGGATCGGACCGGTCGATCTGGGCGAAGTGGCGCTGTCGATGAAGCGTCAGCTCGGCAAGCTCGAGGGCATTCACATCGTGACCTGCGTCGACAGCGGGGTCGTCGCGCAGGCCGACGGTTCCGCACTCGACGGAGTGATCTTGAACCTCGCGCTCAACGCTCGCGACGCGATGCCCTCGGGCGGTTTGCTGACGCTCACCGCTCGGCATGCCACGACTGGCGAACAGCGCCAGACGGGCTGCGCTGTGGCGCTGGACGTGTCCGACACCGGCTCTGGGATGTCCGAGGCCACGCTGTCGCACGCCTTCGAGCCATTCTTCACGACCAAGGGCGCCACGGGAACCGGCCTGGGCCTCAACGCCGCGCGCCGCGTGCTCGAAGCCATGGGCGGACGCATCCGCGTGCGCAGCACGCTCGGAAAGGGAACGACCTTCACCCTCCTGTTTCCAGCGGCGGGCCGCACCGTCGCTCGTCCCGAGTCCCCCGTGCCCCCCCCACCCCGCGTCGCGCGCGGCGTGCCCATCCTCATCGCAGACGACGACCCGGCCATCCGGCGAGGCTGGCGCGCCGCGCTGCAGTCACACCAGTTCTCCGTCCTCGAGGCGGCAACCATCGACGAAGCGCTGCTGCTGGCGCGAACCAACCAGCTGGCTCTCGCCTGGATCGACGCGGCCATGCCCGGTCGCCCCGCGCGTGACCTGGTCGACGAGCTGCGAAGGACCCGACCCGATGTCCATCTGGTGGTCTGCTCCGGCCTCACGGAAGACGAGCTGAAGCGCCGCGATCTGCGCTCCAGCGACCTCGAGCTCATCGCCAAGCCCTGCCCGCTCGAGGTCTTTCTCGACCGCGTCGCCCTCGCCGCGGCCGACTACCACCCCGGCTTCGCGCTCGACGAGGCGTGATCTAGAGTTGTCCCGCCATGAAGCTCGGCGGCCTGGGTGATTTTCTGACTCTGCTCCTCTTCGCGATCGGCGCGATCGCGCTGGCAGTTCACCAGGGGCTCAAACTGAACCCCTCGATGGCTGCAACGCTGCCCCGATTCATGAAGTCGCGGCAATCGCTGCTACTCGCGGGCGCCACGTGCGGCCTGGCGGTGATCGTCTTGTTCGCAAGGCACGCGCAGCAGCCGGTCGTGCAGGAACCGAGCGCCACGTGGCAGCCTGCGCCGCCGCCGCCCGGCTCTTCGGCCACGGCCAGGACGAACGCCGAGCCCGAGGGCATCGGCGCGGATCCGGAGAGCATCGCCGCCGATCCCGAAGGCTTCGGTACGGACCCGGAGGACATCGGGGCGGACCCGGAGGGCGCCGGCGAACCATCGGAATCGGTCGGCGAGGAGCCGGAGCATGCGACCGCCGAGCAGGAGGAGAACCGCAGCGAAAAGCCCAATCGCTCCCGCCCCACGCCGACGAGCGCCCGGGCCGCACCCGCGACTTCTGCGGGCGCTGCCGCACCCAAGAGCGCCGGGGGGCTCGCCCGACCTCGCCAGCCGGGAGCTAAGCCGGCGGCTTCGACTTCTCCCTCTGCAGAGGCAGCACGAGCGCGATGACGAGCTCGCCCTTCGAGTTCACCTTCGTCCGGATGGCCGCTCCGTCGTAGCCTGCTCGAAGGGCAACCACCTCGAGGTGGCTGACCGCGGCGGTCAATGGCCGTGGGACAGGCGGCGCCTCGACGGTCGGGGGATCATGCCAATACTTCGTCATCTACTGAACATTTGTCACGTTTCATTCCGGAGTCAAGGGCGATGCTTCCCGGTGACGTCCGAGTCGCCGGGGTTGCCGGAGAAGTCACCCTCGACTCGCCACGCGACGACGACTTCGGCTTGCGCTCTCGCTTGCACACCGCTTCCTTCGCGGCCCGTTTTGCAGCTCGCACGCCATGGCGGAGAGCGCACGTATCCGCAGTCGGGTGGCCCACGACTTCGATATTCCGAGCGCTCGGGCGACCCGAGGCAACGACTCTTCGCCCAGGTCATGGCGCTCGATGAGGCTGCGCTGGCCGCGCGGGAGGCGGTCAATCGCTTCACGCAGCCGGCGCAGAAGCTCGCGGCCGGAAGCCACCCGCTCGGGGTCCATCTCGGCCTGTCGGTCGACCGCCTGCATCGTCTCCTCGGCGACCGCCATCGCGATGCACCGCTCCAAAAGATCGTCCTTCGACCCTTTCGCCGACCCATCGCCGGCCGCCGTCGTGAGCCGATCGGAGTGGACGCGATAGCGAGGCAGATGCGCCCACTGGCGGAGGCCTTCCGCCAGACAATCGCGGATACGGCGGTTGGCCCACCGGCGAAATGGGGTCCCGAGTGACGGATCGAAGCTGCGCGATGCCCGCAGCAGGCCCTCGCTCGCCAGTGATCGCAGGTCGTCGAGCGTGACGTCGCCGAATCGCAGGCGCCGAGCGGTCTGTCGCGCATTGTGCTCGACGAGGTCGAGCGCCGAGTGAAAGCGTGCTTGCACGTCGCCCGGGTCTGCGGAATCGCAAGCGCCGGCGACCCGGGCGCCAGCGGCCGGCGAGGTGAAACGTTGCTCTTCAATCGGCGCGCCTGCGGCGGGCGCATGCTCGTGTGCGGTCATGGCTCCGAGAGCTTTCCGGGAGCCGACAGCTCGCGTGCTCCCACCGCTATACCGGGCGAGCCGCCCGATTGTACTGCGAGGCAACTCGGCTCCGATCGAGCCCGACGGGACGGTAACGATGTTCGAGGGGCAAGGGGTGATCCCGGAAGTGTCCGGCGGCGATCCGCACGCCTCGAAGATCTCGCCCGACGACCCACGTCTGCACTTCGTTCGGCCGCGACCAAGGACCCTTCGCAAGGGCCCGGTGATCGGCGTCGTCACCGGCATCCTCATCGCGCTCGCGCTCGCCATCGCGGTCGCGCTGCGCCCGGCCCCGGCGGCCCCCCCCGAGAACGTCGAGGGCGACAGCCCGACTCCGACGCCGGCGCCAAGCGTTCCCGAAAGGATCCGCAACGCGCACACGGACGGCACCCACGCGGCCCCGTCGCCGTCTCGTCCCCGATTCCCGTCCAGCGGCAACGACGCTGGTTTGCTCGAAACGCGCGGCTTCCAAGCCTTTGCATCCGATCGCGATCGCCGAACGGATGTCGTCTCCGATCAAGAGCGACGAGCGGCCGGAGCCTCGATCCTCTTCGACGTTCACGGCCCTCCCGAAGATCGCAGCGCACCCATCCCGCCCACTCCCATCGGACCCGCCGGTAGCGGCCCGGTGGCGTTGTCGAGGGGCACGTACGCTCCCGCCGCTGCGAGCGAGGACTCCGACATGCAGTCACAGAAAAATGCGTTCCTCGAATCGGGCGGCGCGTGGCGGATGAGCGACGTCCTCGAAGCAAGCATCGAGCACCCTCGCAGCCGCTTGGAGCTCCAGGCGGGAACGATCGTGCCCGCGGTGCTCCTCACCGCCGTCACCAGCGATCTGCCGGGCCCCGTCATCGCACAGGTGCGCGAGAACGTTTACGACACCGTCACGGGAAACACGCTCCTCGTTCCGCAGGGTGCACGCCTCGTCGCCCAGTACGATTCGATGGTCACGTGGGGGCAGGACCGAGTGCTGGTCTGCTGGAAGCGCCTTCTCTTTCCGAACGGGGATTCCCTCGATCTTCACTGCATGCCGGCGGCCGATCTGCAGGGCAAGGCCGGCCTCGCGGACCAGGTCGATGAGCACTGGGCGCGGCTGGTCGCCGGGGCGGCGGTCTCGTCTCTACTCGCCGCGACGGCTCAGGGCGTCGCCGGAAACACGACGGGGTTTTCTCCCAGCGTTCCCCAGCTCTGGGCGAACGGCGGCGCCCAGGCCGTCAACCAGAGCGGTCAACAGATCGTCCGCCGCGACCTGATCGTGCCGCCGACGATCAGCGTGCGCCCGGGGTTTTCCGTCAACGTCATCGTCAACGAAGACATCGTGCTCCCGCCCTACCACGATGCCGAGGGGCCCGGGCTCGACGCGCAGGCTACTGCACCACCGCCGTGAGGCCTCCCACGCAGAAATTCCACGGGATCGGAGCGGTCGAGGACGACGGAATCTGAAACTGGATGAGAGTCACGGCAGTGGGCTCGAACGGCTGCGGATCGGTCACCCAGCTGCCTTGCGCCGTCTGAGAAAACAGGACCGTGTGCTGCCCGGCCGTGTACACGGCCTTGAAGTACGCGTTGTCGTTGTTGTCCTCCGTGGGGAAGGCCACGCGCACCCCGGTCGATGGAATCGTGGGGCCGGTGAGCTGGAAGCAGAAACCAGTGATGCCCGCGTCGACGGTGTCGAACGGCATCTGCGGTGGGCCGTCGTTGAGCTCGAGCGCGATGCCGGCGCCCCATGCGCCGGACGCCGTCGACGTCGTGCCCGACGTGCACATCACGCCTCCGTCGTTGGGAAAGCCCCCCGCATCCGGAGTCGTGACCATCGAGCAATTCACCCCGTCCAGGTCGGCACAATCGCTGTACACGAACCATGAGCCGGTGATGCCCAGCGGGTTGCTGCCGGACGCGACGTAGCCGGTGTCGTCGGGCACGATGGGAACGCCGGGACAGGCGGGCCCGGCGTCGACGCCGGAATCGGACTCCGCTGCGGCGGAGGCATCGACGCCCGAGGCGCCGGAATCACCCACCTCGGTGGACCCGCCGGATGTCGAAGCCCCCGGCGACGCGGACTGCGATCCGGAGCTGCACGCCGTCAACACGAAGCAGCCCGCGACGGAAACCCGCAGCACGTGCGAAGCCATGCGCGGCACGGAAGCACATTCCCTCGACTTTGTGAACCGCAGCGGCTCGCGAACGGCATGATGAATGCTTCGTCTTTGGAATCATGGCTGAACCCAGAACGGTGCGCTGCTACCAATATGTCAATCGTTCGTACGATCGCGTACGCGAGGTTTTCCATCGCGATCCGTCGAAACTGTTGCAGCGCGCCACGACGTCGGCCGCGGCGCGCGCCCAGGCGCTCATCGCGAATCTGCACGTCCAGGTTGCGGGGATCGACCTGGGCGTGGATGTGCGCGTCGTTGCGCCCCGCGTGCACGACGGTCGGACCGGACCCGGCTCGATTCCGGTCACGACGGTCGACCTCTCCTGGGAAGCCACGCGCATGCCGGCGCTATTTCCGACCATGAACGCGGAGCTCTCGGCCCAGCCCTTGTCGGCGAGCGAGACGCAGCTGGAGATCTTGGGGAGCTACCGGCTCCCCCTGGGACTCGTGGGCAACGCCCTCGACGCCGCGATCGGACACCGGGTTGCCGAGGCGACCGTCTACCGATTGATGGAGGACATCGTCGAGCAGCTGCGCGAGGAGCTTCCCTGATCCGTCATGGCAGCTGCCGCGCAGCTTTGGCATGCAGGCGCAAGGGCTGCGTCGCTCACCTTTCGGCCCGATCAACGACTCGTCCACGCATCTGTAGACCGCGACGTCGAGCTTTTTCCCGTTCGGCTTCCCGGGTGCGGCGCGGCTGGCGCTCCGGCAACGAGGCAAGCAGATGCTCCGTGGCGAGCGCAATCCGCTCGACAGCACCCCGGAACGCCGCTTCGGTCGCGATCGACGGCTTGTTCAGCCCGCTGACCTTCCGCACGAATTGCAGCGCCGCAGCGCGAATCTCGTCCGGGGTCGACGGGGGCTCGAAATTATGAAGGACTCGGATGTTGCGGCACACGGGGCCTCACGATGGCTCAGGGAGTGAACGATTCGATCCGGGAGCTACCGCCGACCACCAGGACGCTCTGGGTCGGCGAAGTGATCGCTCGCGCGTTGAGATGCGGAACCAGAGTGTGGATCTCGGTGATTCCGCTGCTCGTCGCCGTATACACGTGGGTCGCGCCGGTGGCGTCGTTGCCGACGATGAGGACGCTGACGCCCGTGGTCGTGAACGCCTGCGCGTTCACCAGGGTGAGCGGAAGACTCGGACCCCATGGCGTCGCAGCGCAGGACGATTCACAGGTCGGATCCACGACGCGGAGCGCCGATGCCGTCGCCGCATCGTCGCCGGCGGTCGCATCCCCGTCGTCGGATGCTTCCGATACGTCGGCTGAACCCGAGAGGCCCCCGTCCGCTCCGGGAATCACCCCGCCGACGACGAGAACTGCGCCGCCATCGAGGACGACTCCGCCCGCTCCGGACGTCGGGTCCGGCGGATATGGAAGCGCGATGACGGTGCTTCCGCCCGCAATCAGTTCGACCCCTGCACCGGCGTCCCCATCCGTGTTCCCTCCGATGATCGCGAGCGCGTCCTGAGAGGTGAGCCAGACTGCCGCGGCGCCTAGACGTGGCGTGCCGAGAGTGATCCAGTGCGGGTTGCCGAACTTGTAACTGGAATTGCTCGTGTCAGTCGGAACGATCTCGAGCACGTACTTCGAGGGATTGCCGCTCGTGCGCGTACCACCGACGATGTACTCGTTGCCCGTGGCAGGATCGACAATCGTCGCGCCGCCGGCGATATCCGCAAAGGAACCTCCGCCCGACGGCAATCCGAACGACCCCTGGTAGCTGTCGGAGAAATCGAAATAGCTTCCGGCATCTCCGTCGAAAAGCCAGCTCACCGTGCCCTGAAAAGCGATCGATTGAGGGGCCACCGGGAGCGAGGGGGGCGAGGAGTAGGCTGCAAGCTGGGTGAAATCGTAAAGCTGCGTCTCGGCCGAGGTATCTGCCTGATCGCCGCCCGCAATGAGCAGGGTATCGCCGTTGAAGACGGCGAGAAGCGGCGAGGTGCGCGAGTCAGAAAGCGCTCCGGGAAGTCGCGCAAACTGCCCGGTTCGTTGGACGAAGATCGGAACGGTCATGCCGGAGAGCAAGCCGAAATCGAGCAAGACCGACGCACCGTACACGACCGCTTGACCGCTCGCGGCGAATTCGGAGACCGCCAGGATGGCGTCCGTGCTCTCGCTTCGATTGCCCAGATCGATCGTCGCGACGGGCAGCGTCGCATCGACGAGCGTCGAAATGCTCACCCCGCCATCGCTCGCGTACAGAGCTTCATCGATCTGCAGCGTCGTCGGCACCGGGTCCTGGGTGAACGTGCCCGCTTCGTCGTCCGTGACGAGCACGATGGTTGCCGAATCGTGCGAGCACGCGGCGCACGCCAGCAGCGCCAGCGCCCATCCCGCGCTCATCGTCAGGCGCACAACGGACCGAGGCATGGCGAGGTCTTACCGCTGCTGGTCCTCCGTGCCCAGCGATCCTTTCGGAGCAACGTCGAACGATCGGATCCCGACTGGAGAGCGACCGATCGGGGGCTCGCCATGGCTACCTTCAACCCCACCGCCGACCTTCCTCGGTTTTACGCGCGCGTCTTGGGGACGACGATTCTACTGTCGGTTGCCACGAGCCTGCTCGCTCGGCACCTCATCGTCAATTGCACCGAGAGCATGCCCCTCGGACTCTACTGGCTCTCTCGAGGATCCAGACCCCGATCCGGCGACCTGGTCGCGTTCCCCGTGCCGAGCGATGTCGCGTCCCTCGTCCGCGCGCGCCGTTACCTGCCCGACGGCGCCCTTCTGCTCAAGCAAGTCGTTGCCGTGCCTGGTGACCGCGTGTGCACGGACGGCGACGTCCTCTCCATCAACGACGTCCCGTTCGGACCGATCGCAGCACACGATAGCGAAGGCCGTGTCCTGCCTCATCCCACGGCCTGCGGCGTGGTCCGCCGCGGCCAGATCTACGTCGCTTCTCGCGACCGGCGAAGCTTCGACTCGCGAAGCTTCGGCCCCGTGCGCATGAGCGACATCCGAGGGACCGTCACTCCAGTCTGGACCGTCCTCGGTCAGCGTGCGATGGCGGCGACGGCATGGGCGCCGCGGGCCTCGTTCACGGGGCACCCGTAAACACCCGTCCACCCAAGGGTTCTTGTCGCGGGAAAAAGCGGGCACGACCGCGCGCACGACAATTGCGCACGACGAGCGTCGATGCGTCCGATTGCGCTCGCGCTCGTCGCGTTCGGCGGGGGGGTCGCCGGGAGTCTCCTTTCGTCCGGAGCCGTGAAGCAGGCGTTCGCCGAAGGCTCGGCCATCACCATTCCGGTGCCCTCCGAAGGCGTGATCTTTCGGAGCTCGGCCGGCCACGTGGTCGCTCGCCTGCGGTCCGACCCGGGCGGAGGAGTCTTCGAGCTGTTCGATGCCCGCGGAAGGGTCGGAGTCCGCCTTCGCGCAGCCGATGGAGTCGGCGGCGTGCAGCTCGGGCGCAGCGCAGGCGCCGGCGCCGCGACCGACAGCTCGACGCCCGCGGGTCTCCCGTCGACGGACGACAGCGGGTACTGAAGCTCCGACGCCGCCGACCCCTGTCGGATGGCAGGCACTTGCCCAGCGCGAGCAGGTGATTACGGTGCCAGGAGCCGGGTCGCTGTCCTTCGCGCGGTCGTAGCGCGAGGCGACCCAGGCACGCTCGAACCATAGCCGCCGGGCAGCGCAGCGCGCCTGGCCGAGGAGCTTCGCACCATGTCTGAACAAGTCACGCCCAACTACGAATCGTCTTTCCCCCTGCTGCCGCTGCGCGGCGGCGTGCTGTTTCCCGCGGGGACGATGTCCTACGAGATCGGTCGAGCCAAGACCATCGCGTTGGCAGAGCACGTCGCGTCAAACGACGTCCCGTTCGTCGTCGTCTTCCCCCAACGCGTCGCCAAAGTCGAAGACCCGGGAGCCTCGGACCTACACGACCTGGGCACGCTTGCCCGCGTGCTCGGCATCCAGAAGCAGAAGGGGGGCACCTACGGCATCCTCGTGACGGGTCTGGCGCGCGTCCGCCTGAAGTCGGTCGACACGGCGACTCCATTCCTGCAAGCCATCGTCGAGCCGGTCTCGTCCCCTACTTGCGAACCGGACGACGAGCTCGCGGCCCTCGGCCTGGCGCTCCGGGATGCCGCGAGTCGCCTGGTCGAATCGGTGCCGATGATCCCCAGAGACGTCGGCGCTCGCCTCCGCGCGGTCGAGGCTCCCGGCGACCTCGCCGACCTCATCGCAACCTACCTGGACGCCACCGTCGAGGAGAAGGTCGAGCTGCTCGGCATGGTCGAACCGAAGGACCGGGTCCGCAGGCTGCTGTCGCTCATCAGCCGTCACGTCGAGGTGCAGCGGATGCGCGACGAGATCAACGCGCAGGTGAAAAACGACATCGACAAGACGCAGCGCGAACACCTGCTACGCCAGCAGATGAAGGCCATCCAGGAGGAGCTTGGCGACGAAGACGACGAGTCCGGGGGCCTCGACGAGCTCGAAAAGCGCATTGCGGACGCGAAGCTCACGCCCGAGGCGGCCGAGGTAGCGACCAAGCAGCTCAAGCGCCTGCGCGGGATGTCCGCGCAGTCGCCCGAAGCCGCCATGCTTCGGTCCTACATCGAGTGGATCCTGGATCTACCGTGGACGGCCACAGCGAGCGAGGAGCCCGACATCGCCGCAGTCCGGGCAGTCCTCGACGCCGACCATTACGGCCTCGAGAAGGTCAAGAAGCGCATCGTCGAGTACCTGGCCGTGCGCAAGCTCAAGCACGCCGCCGCCGCAGACGCAGACGCGCCGAAGGGGGGGGCGAAATCGGAAGGCGGCGCGAAAACGAGAGGCCCCATTCTCTGCCTCATCGGTCCACCCGGCGTCGGCAAGACCTCGCTCGGCAAGTCGATCGCGCGAGCGATGAATCGACAGTTCGTGCGTGTGTCGCTCGGCGGGGTGCACGACGAGGCGCAGATCCGGGGCCACCGCCGCACGTACGTCGGGGCCCTGCCGGGGCAGATCATCCAGGGGATGAAGAAGGCCGGGACGACGAGCCCCGTCTTCATGCTCGACGAGGTGGACAAGCTCGGGAGCGACTTTCGCGGCGATCCGTCATCGGCGCTGCTCGAGGTACTGGACCCCGAGCAAAACGGCACGTTCGCCGATCACTACCTGGAGATTCCTTACGACCTCTCCAACGTCGTGTTCATCGCGACGGCGAACGTCGGAGACACGATCCCGCCTCCCCTGCGCGACCGCATGGAGATCATCGAGGTGGCCGGCTACACGCGGAGCGAGAAGCTCTCGATCGCCAAGCGCCATCTTCTGCCCAAACAGCTCAAGGAACACGGCATGACGGAGCAGCAGGTGCAAATCACGGATCCGGCACTCGAGATCGTCATCGAGAAGTACACCCGCGAGGCGGGCGTGCGCTCCCTGGAGCGGCAGATCGCGGCCCTCATCCGGGCCGTGGTCGTCAAGGCCGCGGAGGGCAAGGTGACCGGACCGGTCGTCATCGAATCCGAAGAGGACGTGCGATCCAGCCTTGGTGCCGTGAGGTTCACCAATGAAGTGGCCGAGCGCACGGAGGACCCCGGAGTGGCGACGGGCCTGGCCTGGACACCCGTCGGCGGGGCGATCCTATTCGTCGAGGCAACCAAGATGCCGGGCAAAGGCAAGCTGACGCTGACCGGTCAGCTCGGCGACGTGATGAAGGAAAGCGCTCAGGCCGCGCTCAGCTATGTGCGATCCAATGCCGATCGATTCGGCATCGCCCAACGCTTCATCGACGACAGCGACCTGCACATCCACGTCCCTGCGGGGGCGATGCCAAAGGACGGCCCGAGCGCCGGCGTCACGTTGCTCACCGCGCTCGTTTCGCTGCTCACGGGCATCCGCGTCCGCCACGATGTCGCAATGACCGGCGAGATCACACTGCGCGGACGCGTTCTGCCCATCGGCGGCTTGAAGGAGAAAGCCCTCGCAGCGCATCGCGCGGGCATCAAGCGCGTCATCCTGCCCGAACGCAACCGCCCGGATCTCGACGAGGTTCCCGACGAAGTGAAACGAGACCTCGAGTTCGTGTTCGTCGGGCGCATGGAGCAGGTGATCGATGCGGCGCTCGAAGAGCGGCCAGCCGTGCGTCGCCCCCTCCCCCAGCCCACACCTCCTCTGGCGCTGGCCTGAGACGCTGGCGAGCATCGGGGCACGAAGCAGGGCTGCTGCAGCAGGGCCCCTTGCGGCGCAGTGCGCAACTCTTAAGTTGGGAGTGTCGCGTCATCGACTGACACAGCGTGCTTCAGGCGCTCGCCAGGATCGGACGCGCCTTTGCCGCTCCTGCGGCTCACGTCGACCTTGAACGTGCCGTCTCCGCCTCGGTCTCGCGACCGAAGAGCGTGGGCGTCAGGGCGGGATTCCGTCCCGTACGCCCCTCGCCGAGGCTGCCGCTCGAGGCCGCGAGCGGCAGGGGCACCCAAGACCAAGAACCAAAGGAGTAGAAAGATGAGCAACATCGTCATTCGCAATCCCGCCGGCGAAAAACCCGTCACAGCAAGTGCGGGGGAGCTGGCCCGGGATCCGTGGCGCACCGTGCGTGCATTGCTGGCGTGGGATCCGTTCCGCGATCTCGCACCCTTCTCGTTCGGAGAGCACGATGCGTTTCTCGCACCCGCCTTCGACATCAAGGAAACGAAAGAGGCCTACGTCTTCAAGGCCGACGTCCCGGGCATCCAGGAGAAGGACCTCGAGGTGACTCTCACGGGCAACCGGCTCACCGTGAGCGGCAAGCGCAACGCGGAGCAGGAAGAAAAGGCCGACCGCTACTACACCTATGAACGCCACTACGGCACCTTCACGCGAAGCTTCGGACTGCCGGACGGGGCCGACTTCGGGAACCTGAACGCGTCCCTGGATCAGGGCGTCCTCACGATCAGCGTGCCGAAGAAGCCGGAAGTGCTGCCGAAGAAGATCGCCGTCAAGACCGAAGGTCAGGCAGCCAAATCCTGATCGCGAAAGCGGAGGGCGCTCTCTCGATCGAAGCGGGCGCGCGCGGTCGCGCGCGCCCTTCTTCAAGGGCAGCGATATCCCTTCGCGGAGATGTACGTCCCGCGGGTCGGCCACGTGGGCGCGCCCGCCTGGTCCCAGACGACGACGGTCGCTCCTCCGGCGCCCGCCGCGTTGAGCGCGTCGATCTGGGCGTCGTGCGGGACGGCGGCGCGGCCGACGAATTCCCCGAGGTATTCGCACGCCTCGAGACCGAGCCCACTCGACTCTCTCACGGCGGCTCCCGCAGGCGTCAGGGCGCTGCAGCCGATCGTCGCAGCGACCGTGAGGTCCATGGCTGCGCGGAATGCATTGCACGCGTCAGGTCGCCTCATGGGTCAGTTCCCACAGACGAACACGGCTTGCGCGTCGTCGAAGCCGTATCCGACGTTGATGGTGCACGTGCAGCTCTGCGGCGCGGTCGATGGACCTCCGCAGCCCGGAAATGTGCCCACACATCCGAGCGGATAGACGACTGGGGCGCCGTCCACGTCATTTCCGGTGCAACCGCCTTCGTCGGGGGGCACCGGTGAGCAGGCAAACGTCGCGGCGTCGTTCGCGCAGCCTGCGGGCGTTGCCCCAACCGGGGAGTCGCACGCACCGGAGGCCAGAACGCTCGCCCCTGTCCCGCCGGCTGAGAGCAACCAAGCCGCGACCATTCTGGCCCGGCGGCTGCGTTGCGCACTCGAAAGAAACGTACCCCCACGCTTCGTTGACCCTCGCACCGGCCGAGTCTAGCGTGGCCGGGCATGGGGATGCGGAGGATGAGGCACGTCCTGGCTTGCGCGTCGCTCGCCGGCGCCGAGGCGTGCGTCCCGCAAGGACCGTCGATCGCCGTCCCTCCCGGCAGCACGGACAACTGCGATCCCTTCGGCACCGTCGACGTCAACGACAAGGAATACGTCGTCCAGAACAACGAATGGAACAGCGACCGCCAGCAGTGTGTGGCGGTGTTGGGCACGGCGTTCATCCTGACGAAGGCGCAGTTCAGTATGCCGACCGATGGCCCGCCGGCGACGTATCCGGCGATTTTCAAGGGCTGCCACTGGGGCAACTGCACGCGTAACAGCGGGATGCCGGTGCAGGTTGCGGCCCTCCCCGCGGTGACCAGCAGCTGGACGGTCAGCGTCCCACAATCCGCGGCGTACGACGTCGGTTACGATCTATGGTTCAATCGCGAGGCGTCGACGGGGGGACAGCCCAACGGGGCGGAGCTGATGGTGTGGCCCGACCATGGAGGGGGCGTTCAGCCCGCCGGCGCGCAGGTCGCCACCGTGACGCTTGCGGACGCTGCCTGGGACGTCTGGAAAGGTCCGATGGAGAGCTGGACGTACATCGCTTACGTGCGGCAGACGCCGACCGACGCGCTGGTCGATCTGGATCTCCGATCGTTCGTTTCCGATGCCGTGGCCCGCGGCGCGATCGACAAGTCGTGGTACCTCATCGCAATCGAGGCCGGCTTCGAGATCTGGCGGGGCGGAAAGGGATTCGCGACCCATTCGTTCAGCGCGCTCGTCGGCGCTCGACAGTGAGGGACCGGCCGTCGGGTTATCGCGGACGGGCTTCGGCGTCCGGGCGTCTCGGCATCGTGAAGAAGAACGCGGCGCCGGCGTCCTTCGTACCGTCGGCCCAGACGCGCCCTCCGTGGCGCTCGACGATGCGGTGCACGGTGGCGAGCCCGATTCCGGTTCCGGGAAAGTCCGCCTCGGGATGCAAACGCTGAAAGGGCCGGAACAGCTTGTCCGCGTGCGCCATATCGAACCCCGCCCCGTTGTCGCGAACGAAATACGCGATCGTGCCGTTGCGGCGCTCCTCGCCGAGCTCGATCGTCGGCGCCGGCACCTTGGAGGTGAACTTCCACGCGTTGCTGAGCAGGTTTTCCAGCAGGATCCGGAGAAGACCGCGATCCGCCTCGACCATGAGCGGCTCCGCCACGGTGAAACGCACCCTGCGCGAGGGCTCGGTGCGCTCCAGCTCCTCGACGATCTCGCGACCCAGGCGGGACATGTCGACGGCCGTGCGCCGCAGATCGGCGCGGCCCACTCGCGAGAGCTGCAGCATGTCGTCGATGAGCTCGCCCATCCGCTGTGCGCCTGCTCGCACGCGCTGCAGGAGCCGGCGACCGTCGTCATCGAGACGGTCGGCGTAATCCTCGAGGAGCACGTGACTGAACCCATCGATGGCGCGGAGGGGACCGCGCAGATCGTGCGACAACGAGTAGCTGAATGCTTCGAGCTCGTTGTTCTTTCGCTCCAGTTCGAGCACGAGCATCGCCTTCTCTTCGACGAGCTGTCGCGCAGCACGCTCCTCGGCTCGTATCCGGTCCTCCCGAATGCTCCGGTATTCGTCTTCGATTTGTTTCCTGCGCATCTGCGCCCGGATGCGGGCCGTGAGGACGCCGAGGTCGCTCGACTTTCCGATACAGTCGTCCGCTCCGGCGCCGAATCCATCGAGCGTCGCAGCCGGCTTGTCGACTGCCGTCATCAGAATGATGGGAACGGTGCGCGCGGTCGCCGACTCCTTGATCCGGCGGCAGGTGTCCCGACCCCCGGGCATGTCGCCATTCAGCAAGATGCAATCGAGCGGCCGGACGGAGAGCATTTCGATGGCCTCCTCTTCGGAATGCGCGATGA
>DASPUY010000102.1:0-53238 GCA_035622655.1 Polyangiaceae bacterium | reverse complement strand
CGGGGGTTCGGGGGGAAGAATCGGCTTGATACGGTCCCATAGCCCATCGGAAACGAGCGGTTTCGCCATGGGCCCATCCACCTATCCATCCATCGCCGGGTGGGCCAAGTTTTGAAACCGCCTCTAAAGGTGCACCCTCTTAATGCGCCACCTTGCGGCGAAAACATGCCGCTCAATTCCTACCCGCTTGACGGCGGGCCCGACGGCGGCGAATTGAATCAGCAAGAGCTCTTCGAGACTCTGCTCCTATGGGTCAACTCGGGCGCCAATCCCTAAATCAGGCCGAAGCAGTGTTGAGTGGGTGACGGTAGGGAGAACAACTGGCATCCCCGAGGGCCAGTAGGGGTTAGGGTCGGGCTTATAGACGGTAGCAACCGACAAGGCTCGCGGAGGATCACGCGAATGAAATCAATTGCGACAATGGCCGGTGTCGTGGCAATTCCCAGAGCGCCTATTTGCTTGTACGAACGCGGCCCGGCGTCAGGAGCCCCGACTGCTTCGACGCCCGGCCCGGCCGCGGGCGAAGGCAATACCGGGTCGATGGACCTCGCGTTGACAGTACCCCGCGCAATCACGTCAATCACTTCGCGACTGCCTGCGGATCGGCCTCCGTGTCGCTCGATGCGAAGGGCGCCACGGCAGGCAGCTCGACCTGGCGCGTCGCGTCCTCGAGGTGAACCGGCTCGGTGGCCACTTCGTCCTCAAAGCAGCCATCGGGCGCAGCCGCCTCGAGGCCGAAGAGGCGCGCCGCCGCGCCATGCAGCTCCGCCAGGTACCGGGCCACCGAGGCGCACGCCTCTTCGTCCGTCCGGAGGTTCGCGGCCCAGTCGTCCAGGGCCAGCGACAGGACCGTCTCGATCTCCTCGCGCCTACCCACCAGCCAGGCGCGGGCTCGCTCACTCGGCTCCCGCTGCTCCAGCCGCGCAAGAACCGCGCAGAGCCGCGCTCCTTGCTGCATTGGCTCTTCGAGCTTCGCCGGAACCGGTCGTCCAAAGAGGCCGCTCACGGTCACCACCGTCCTTCCAGGCCAAGGCCCACCTGCCGACCGTCAACGAGCGCGCTCACCCGTGCCGACGCCCGCGGCCAGAAAACCCACGCCGCGAGCCCCGCCGCCCCGAGCACGCCCGCGCCCACGTAGCTGCCAATCGACACCCATTCGTACCGGTGCTCGACCGACACGTCGTAGCTGAGGTGCTGGCACATGATGCTCGTGGGAACTCCCGCGCTGCACCCCTCGCCGCCTTCAATCGCGGCCGCTTTGCCCGAAGCGGCGAGGCCAAACCCGATGCCGAGCCCCACCCCCACCAGCGCCGCGCCGCCCAAGCTCGCGGCGGTCGCGATCTTCTCCGCCGATGGGCCGGGCGAGGCCGGCGGCTCCTCCGGCGACTCAAGCATCGTCGGAGCCGGCGGCGACGGCGTAGCCGCGGGATCGTCCACGAGCATACGCATCGTGAGTGTCGCCCCTGCGCTCGCGGTCACGTGCTCGGTTTCGCTGCGCCCCGCCGAGACCGCCGCAATGTCGTGATCGCCCGCCACGACTTCGAACACGCCCAGCGACGGGTCCGCCGCCGCCGGCTTGCCGTCGACCAGCACCTGCGCGCCCGCGGGCACCACGAGCTGCACCCGCCCGAGCTGCGCCTCCGCCCGCGGAAGCCACTTCGCCGTCACAGCCCCCGTCCGAAGCCCCCGGGCCGGTTCGGCCCGCGGGTTTGGCAAGGAACTCTTACCGTGCCTCGGAACCCTATGGATCCGCCGACGGCTTGATCCTCGTCTCCGCGAGCATGTTGCAAAACAGCGCTCCCTGACCGATAGCGTCATCCAACGCCACATGCGTGTGAGGCGACGCGTCGAACCACCCGGATGGCATGTTGCGTTTGGTCGCGTCTCGGTAGGTCGTGCCGAGCAGCACCATCGCGAACGTCTCGATATCGAGCGCCGAGTGCGAGAACGGACTCTCGCCCACGAAGCGCTTCAAATACCAGTAGACGAACATGAAGTCGTAGGCGGCCGGGTAGCCGACGAAGACGGGCCGACCCGGAAGTTCCTTGAGCCAGGCGACGTACTCTCGCATCGCCAGCTCCGGCGACTGCGGATCGTGGCGGCACACCGCCCATGCCTCCGGGTGCGTCTTCCACCATGCGGCGGTCCGCGCATCGGGGGCCGCATTCGGAAGAGTCTCCAGATTGCGGCTGAAGGTTCCGACGAGCGACTTCTGCGCCGTGTACGCGGCGGACGCAAAGCTCAGCATTGAGTGCGGTCCTGGGATCGGGCCGTCCGCCTCGACGTCCGTGCTCACGTAGATCTCGTCGATCATGCATTCCTCGGGCAGGGGAAGCCCAACTTCCCGCAACGTACCATTCCAGGCCGAGCCCGTCGGCAACGCCCGCGAGTCGTCGCGGGCGAGGCGTCGCGCCCAGGGCTTCGGCACGCTCCATCGGTCACCGCGCGGGTTTCGAGCCTCCTCCCTCGTCGGAGCCGTTGGGCGGCGGCGTGCGGACCGCGGCCGCGACTTCGTCGCTGGCGCGGCGGGCGATGGCCTCGAGCTCCTCGTTGTCCGCGATTGGCTCCTGCGGAAGGTCGTCGATGAAGCGCTTGCCGCCGGAGACCTGTTCCGAGAGGCGCTCCATGAACATGCGGTAGCGCGCGTCCGCGCTCGCTTGCGCCTGGCTGCGCAGCTCTGCCGGAATGCGTGGGGTGTGCGCCAGCCACATGCGCAGGAAGGTCGCGAAGGCCTGCGACAAAAGCTCGAGACTCGAGAGAGTGCGGTCCTGGCGAGAGGACAGCCGGTCGAATCGGCGCAGGAACAACGAAAGGTCGCTCGTCCCGGTCAGGAACTGGTCGAGCGACTCGGCGACCACGGCGCTTTCGGTCGTTCGGGTGGCGGCGCAGTATTTGGCGAGCCGTTCGCGGAGCTCGGGGCGGAGATACGGATGGATCCGGGGTCGCCGAGGGGAGCTCATGTTGCGCGCCTCCCGCGCGAAGCTCGCCCGGCAGGCCGCCGGCCACGTGGACGTGGGCGGGCACGCGGTTCTCGTCGCGACAGGCGCGAGGTGGGGGAGGCGACGGAGTGTTGGCCGTCAGGCCGGGATTGCGGCAGGAGCGAAGGGTGCAAGGATGCCTCTCGATCGGTTATCGGTCCGAGGCATCCCGCCGTTGCGTGCGGGCGGTCGATTTTTTTTCGGGCCGGTCTCCCCTCGGGCCCAAAGCGCCCGCCGGGCTGGCCGTTCGCGGGCCCCACGGCTGGGCTTGGGTGCGCCACGCGTAGCGCTCCGTCCGCTTCGCCCGCTTACGGCAGCGGCCCTTCAGGGGGCGCAGCAATGCCCCTCCCGAGGACATGAGCCGGGTGCTGGGTTGCGCGCCCGATGCCCGGGCTCGGAGCCCCGACGGTTCTGCTCCTTCCTACCGGCCAGATTCCCGTCGCCGAAGTCGCGACTTCATTTGTACGAGCGACTGCAAAATACCGAGAAATTCGCTATCAAACGTCGAAGTGGGTCACTAATTGCGATGCCAAATCATCACGTTAGCTTCGGTATGGCGCCATGCCGACCCCGCGTAGCGCTATATAAAAGCCACTATTTACGAAAGCTTGCCTCTCATGTAGCGCCCATCCCTTTATCTTGCCCTTCGGGTTCTCTCCCCGCATCTCTCGGCTTGCGACTGGATTCGGTCCGGGATGCTGGATAGGTCGCTGCGTGGCGCCATGGATGGTTCCGAGCGGCGCCGCTACGGGGTGCAAATGCGGAGCAAAAGCGGTTCGCCGACATCCGCAAAACCCAACGATGATCCTGTGGCGTCTCCCGCAGCGATCGGCCGTCGCGGCGAATGCCGTTGAACGCATTTGCATTCACCAATCGCATTTCCCTCTTGACGAATTCAAAGTCCGGAGTTAATCGATCGATCACTAGCCGACGCTGCGTTGTTCAGTCCCGTTCGGCTGGAGCACGTGCGAGCCGTTGTTGTTCATTTCGCGAGGCGTGCGGGCGGAAGGGGACGCAGCGGGGAGTACGAGTGCCCGGATGGCGGCGGGGCCGCGTCCACGTTTCGCTTTCGAACCCTGCTCGGAGCCATGCCGCCATGAGTGAAAAGCCCGCCGCCAAGATTGCGTTGTCGGATCTCGCCACGCTCGAGACGCTCATCGACCAGGTGCCGACGCAACGTCCGACGGAGGTGAGCAAGCGGCGCGCGATCGGGATTCTCGCGCCGAAGCTCTACGAGCTGCGAAGCAAAGGGTACGCCTGGAAGCAGATTGCCTCTTGGTTGACCGAGCACGGGGTGGCGATCAGTGTGCCGGCGATGCAGCGATACTTGCGTGGGGTGCCTGCCGGGCCTGCGAAAGCGATGGCGGTCGGTAGGAAAGGGGATCGGACGGCTCTGCGAGATGGGACCGCGACGCCGGGAGGGCGTGCTGCGGCGCCGAGCGCGGATACCGCGGTCGGTCTGTCCGCGCGCGAGCCGATGGTCGCTAAGCCGGCGGCGCCGTCCTCGAGCGACACGAGCGGACGCAATGCAAAGCCGCCGCCCGTGCCCGGAACGTTCCACATTCGCCCTGACACCCGGGACCTGTGACGATGTCGCGAGCCTGGCTGGGGCGGGCGCCAGATCCGCGCCGACGCGGGTGGCCCTCGAGCGGAACGCGACCCGGAGCGTCCTGGCGCGATGCAAAGGACGCGCGGCGGTGGGCGCTGGCGGCGAAACGTTGGCTGCAGCAAGGTCTTTCCCGTGCGCGTGCGTTGAAAGGGAGTGTCCTCCATGGCGGCGATTGACCCATTGGCCGCACTGCTCGATCTCGTTCGAACGGCGGCGCGCGACGGGACGAGCGAAGCGCTCGCGTTGCGCTCGGAACGGTTGGACGCCGAGCGGTCTCCCCTGCTCGACAAGCGCGGTCTCGCGCACGCGCTCGGGGTCTCGACGGCGACGGTCGATCGGCTGTGCCGTCAGCAGCGCATCCCATTCGTGCTGGTGGGTGAGGTTCGACGCTTCGACTTGGCGGCGGTGCGGCAAGCACTCATGGAGCAGCGTTCGAGCTCGCGGCCGAGCGTCGCGCGCGCCGAGCGACCTGGAGCTTCTGGCGCCATTCGCTTGCTCTCGCGCGAGCCGCGACGATGAGCGTCCGAAGGACGATGTACCCCACCGTTGGGCATCTGCGTCGCCGCTCCACGTCCCTGGACGATGCACGGATGGACGTCGCGTCGGGTTGCGCCGCCGGCGTGCTCTTTGTTGTGCGACGCCGTGGGGCGAGAGTGGGGAAGGGAACCTAGCCATGCCGCGCGCCCGCACCGGAACTCTCGTCCCGCCCGGCGCGGACGGCTTGTGGCGCGCGCGCGTCACGACCACCCGCGAGGACGGCTCGAACTGGCGGCCGCTCTACTCGCTCGGCACGACCGACAAGGCGCTCGCGCGCCGGGCGCTCATCAAACTCGTGGCCGCGCTCGAGGCCGGGCGCGATCTGCCCGCGGCAGTGTCGGCCGCTACCTCGGTGATCCGGGTGCGTGAGTACGCCGAAACCTGGCTCGAGCGCCGAACGAGGATCGGCGTCGGCATGGTGTACAAGGAACGGCGCAATCTCGAGATGTATGCGTGGGCGTCGATCGGCCATCTGCCCCTGGGCGATGTCCGGCCGTCGCACGTGCGCAGCCTCCTCGACGAAGCGATCGCGCAGGGACGCAGGCGCGCGACCGTCGCGCACATCCACGGCGTGCTCCGGCGCATGTTCAGCGCGGCGGTCGCCGACGAGCTCATCGAGCAGAGCCCGGTCGCCGCGGTGCGCGTGCCCAAGATGCGCAGCATTCGCAAGGAACGCGTCATCCTGACGGACACGGAGTTCGCGCAGTTCATCGGATGCGCGGAGGTGGATCTGGAGCTGCGCATGCTCTCGCTCGCCGCCCGCTGCGAGGGCGGCATGCGCACGGGCGATCTGCATCGTTGGGACTGGTCGCAGATCGACTGCTCGGCTTTCGCCGAGTGCATCGTGCCGCGCGCCAAGACGGGTGCGCCGCAGACGCTCGCGATCCCGGCGGCCCTCGCGCCCTTCCTGCGGGCATGGTGGCAGCGTGCGGGCGAGCCGAGGCGCGGGCCGGTGTTCCCCGCGCGGACGGGCAAGCGTGCGGGTCAGGCCAAAAGGCCGCTCACCAGCTACGCGAAGCGCCTGCGCCGGGGCCTCTTGCAAGCGGGCATCGTGCGCCGCACGCCCCGCGAGGTGCCCGCGACCAAGTCAGGCACGCGCACCGATCTGGGCCGGCAGGCGTCCGGCACGAAGCTCGCGCCCGACCCGAGCGATCCGCTTTACTTCGAGACCGAGACGACGCTGCCGGTCGACTTCCATTCGTTCCGGCGCGCCTTTGCCTCGGCGCTCGCGGAGGCGGGCGTCAACGTGCAGCACGCGATGCACTTGACAGCGCATTCGGATCCGCGTGTTCATGCTCGCTACGTGATGCGCACAACCGCAATGCGATCGATTCCCGAGGCGGCGATCCCGAGGCTCCCGGCCGGGGGTTTTGCCCCGGTGGCGGCGACCCCTCACGACGCATTGGAGAGGGCGCGCGCCGTGGGAATCGTCACGGTCCGTGACGATTCGGCGCTCGAGGCCCCGGAGGCTCTCGGGGCGAGCACGCCAAGTGCGCCGGGCCCCTGGGCAATCTCTGCTCCGGCTGCTGGACTCGAACCAGCGACCCGGCGGTTAACAGCCGCCTGCTCTACCGACTGAGCTAAGCCGGAAAATCGAGAGCCGAGCTTCTACCGTTCGCCGCCGGGTGCCGTCAAGGCGAGGTGGGAGCGACGGTACCGGCGCGCCGCGGGGCCCGGGGCCGAGCGACCCGCTGCGCGCTGTCGGCTGGCGGCGATTCGTGCGGGTCGAGAGTCCCCGACCGTGGGCGGTCAGACCGTGGCGAAGGCGTCGTCCGATATGTCGAGCGGCGTGCGATCTTCCTCCGCCATCAAGCGCGCCTTGAGTTCGACCGAGGGAAGAACGTTCCGGGCGTAGTAGAGAGCCGCCGCGATCTTGCCTTCGTAGAACGAGGCGTCCGGGGATCCGGGCGCCGGCGCCTGGGCGCGCGCGCTTGCGTTGCGGGCCTCGAGCGCGACGCCGGCTCCCTCGAGAAGCATCCACGAGACGGCCGTTTCAGCCATCATCTCGAGGAAGCGGTTGGCGTGGAGCGGCACCATCGCGACGCTGCCTGTTTGAAACCACATGAGCATTCGCATCGCGCTTGCGCCGAGCGCCTCCTGGGCGACGGAAAGCGTCTTGACCGCGGGACCGAGGGTCGGATCTCCGGCGCGCTTTTGCACGAACCGCGCGATGTCGGCGAGGAATGCCTGCAAATTGGCTCCGCCGGATTGTCCGAGCTTGCGCCCGACGAGATCCATCGCCTGAATGTGATTGGTTCCCTCGTAGATGCTGAAGATTTTCGCGTCGCGGCAGTACTGCTCGACCGGGAAGTCCCGCGTGTAACCGACCCCGCCGAAGGTTTGAATGGCCGTTTCGCAGACGCGGAACCCCTGATCGCTTCCGTAGGCCTTGACCAAAGGAACGAGCAAGTCGACCTGGCCTTGGTGGTAGGCCACCTTCGCCTCGTCGCTGGGCTCCAGCGCTCGGGCACGGTCCGTGTGATGGGCGAGCTTCACGGCGAGAGCGCGAACGCCCTCGACCCGCGCTTTCATGTCGATGAGCATCCGGCGCACGTCGGCGTGGTCGATGATTGGGACGCGGGGCGCGGTCGCATCCTTCCAGTGCTTCATGCTGGAGCCTTGCCTGCGCTCTTTGGCGTATTCGAGGGCATTGAGGAATGCGCTGGACGCGACGCTGATGCCCTGGATTCCGACGGCGATGCGCGCGTTGTTCATGAGCTTGAACATCTGGGGCATGCCCTGATTGAGCTTCGAGTCGCCGCCCACGGGCCAGCCGATGCAGCGGCCCGAGTCACCGAAGCTGAGCACGCATGTGGCCGATCCGTTGATTCCCATCTTGTGCTCGAGATTCACGACCTGGACGTCGTTGGGATCGCCGAGCGCGCCGGCGTCGCCCACGCGAATCTTCGGCACGATGAAGAGCGTGAGCCCCTTCGTGCCGGCGGGAGCTCCATCGACACGCGCGAGCACGAGGTGCACGATGTTCTCGGTCAGATCGTGATCACCGGCGGAAATGAAGATCTTGGTGCCGCGGATCGAATAGCTCCCGTCCGGGTTGTGCGACGCGCTGGTCTTGGCGCTTCCGACGTCGCTGCCTGCTTGGGGCTCGGTGAGGCACATGGTTCCGCCCCAGCGACCGTCGAACATTCGTGGGCAGTAGAGCTGCTTCTGCGTGTCGGTCCCAAATGCGTGGATCACCTCCGCCGCGCCCAGCGTCAGGCCCGAATACATTTGAAAGGCGGTGTTGGCGCCGCTCAGCATCTCCTCGATCAGCACCTGGACCGTCGAGGGCGCACCGGCACCGCCCCACTCCGGGTCCACGCCGATCTGCTTCCAGCCGGCCTGGTACAGGCTCTGCCAAGCGGACTTGAACCCTTGCGGCGTCTGGACCTTGTCGGCCGCGAGCGTGCACCCCTGGGCGTCGCCGATGGCGTTGAGGGGCCCGATGACCTCGCGGACCCAGCGGTAACACCCCGCCAGGGCCGAGACGCATTCATCACGGCCCCACGCTTCGAAGGGCGCCTTGCCGAGCAGCTCGTCGACGCGGAACTGCTCGAAAAGCAGAAAGCTCAGCTCACGCAGGTCGGCCTTGTACCGGTTGATCGTCGGAACGGGTTTGGACACGACGGCAGTCTCCCTGGGGCCCTGGGCCCTTCCGAATGAATCTTCATTCAATTTAAGTCCGTCTGCGGAGCGATGCCAGCCCGAGGGCGACGGTTTGCAAGCGATTGGAATGTCTCACAATACGGCGCGAACGAGGATGAACTTGTTGCAGAGCGTCTTGTCCGTCACCTCGCGGTACGATTTCGCGCCCACTTCGTTCTTGAGGCCGCCGATTCGGCCGTGCTCCGTGATGAAGTAGAGGACCTTCACGCCGGCCTCCCGCTGCTTTTTTAGCCAGCCGGTGAACGTCGCGCCCGTCGACACGAATGCCGGCACCCGGTTGCCCGTGTAGAAGTTCTCCCCCTTCCAGTTCATCTGGTAGGCGACCAGCATCTCTTCCGGCGAAGCGCGATCGCGGTAGTACGCTTCGAGGATCTCGTGCTGGCCCCAGTGCTGGGCCGTTCGCTGCATGTAGACGTCGAGGCCCCACACCGCCCAGACGAGGCCCAGCACGCAAAGGATGGCCGCTGCGTGGTGTCGAAATGCGCGCACGGCGAGCGCTGCGCAGACGACGCTGGCGACCGCGCTGAAACCGATGAGCGCCGCCGAGAAGTCGAGCGCATCGGGCCAGGGACGCCGGTAGTTGTACGTGTAGAGATGAAGCAGCCGTATCGCGCCGGGTTGATCCGCGGACTCGCCGCGCAGCACGAGATCGCGCGCGACGAGCAGCAGAAGCAGAGCGCCGGAGACGCACCCTGCCGCCAGCATGCGCAACCCGTGGGAGCTCTCGGGATCGTCCGTCTTCTCGCGCGGCGTGCCTTGCGGGCGAAGCAAAAAGATGGTCGCTCCGATCATGGCGACTCCCACGATCAGCAGGCACGTGCCGAGCACGGGGGACGCCGCGCCGAGCCGCCCGTCGGTGGGCTTGAACCCGAAGAACGATCCCGGCTGCGTGCGCGCGACGCCGACCACCATCATCGTGAGGCCGGCCCCGATACCCATGAGGTAAGGCGCGAGCGATCCGCTTCGAGCAAGGCGGTGCTGGCCCAGCATCTCGTCGAGCATCAGGCCGATCAGCATTGCCACGGGCGGCACCGCCGGCAGGATGTAGTGGTGGAACTTCGTGCCCATGAACGAAAAGAGCACGAACGTGAAGACGAACCAGACGAGCAAGAGCACTGCGGTGTCGTAGCGCCGCGAGTCGGCCGCGCTGCGGCCTCGCATCCACCAGAGCAGGCCGATGGGGGCCAGCGCCGTCCACGGAAAAAGGGCGTAGCCGAGCTGCCAGACGTAGAAGCGCAGGCTCGTGTCGTCGCCCTCGTTCGTGTCGTGAACGTGGTGGAAGGCCCGGTTGAACATGTCGTGAAAGATCAGCCGGTCGGTGAACGGTGGCCCGTGGCGCACGTACATGGCGACGTACCAGGGCAACGAGACGGCGAAAAGGATGAGTAGCCCCGCGACGATCTCGAACTGCACGAGCTCGCGCGCCGTCCGGAGCATACGTGTGAAGATGTCTTGATCCGGGCGGGCCGCGGCCAGGTACGCGAGCGCCACGATGACGGGGATTCCCACTCCCGCGGGCCCCTTCGCGAGAGTCGACAAACCGGCGAACAGCCAGGCCGCAAGGTACAGGAGTCGCCGGACCCGTCGCTCGCCCCAGCTCAGGTACAGGGCGATCCCGAGAGCGGCCGACCACAAGGCGGCCTGTATCGCGGGCTCCCACGCTCCCAGCGTTCGCCAGACCACCGCGCCGAATGCTGTCGGGTTGGGGCCGGTCGCGCGCGGAATGAACGCGGGCATCGCGGATTTGCACTCCTCGTTGCCAGGAAGACCGCAGTTGCCCCCGCCAGAGCCGCTTCGAAACTCGTCCCAGTGCAGGTGGAAGCCGCGGGCGCCGGGCCGCCAGAGAAATTCGATGTTTCGCGATAGGAGATACAGAATCTGCGGCAGCACGCAGACGAGGACCCCGAAGAACACCAGGTGCCACGCCGTCAGTCGGAAGCGCAGACGCCCCACGACGATCTCGTAGGCTCGCGCCTCGACACCCTCCGCCGTGCTCGTGCCGAGCAGCACCAGACCGAGAGAGGCCGTCATCGTGGCGACGAACGGCATGTCGGTCATCGTCTGGTGAGCGAGAAGAAACCAGTCGGGCATCGTCGCCAGGACGACGCTTCCGAGGAACGCCGCGCGTTGACCGAACGACCGCGCGATGCCCGCATAGAGGATGTACATCGCGAGAATCGTCATGATGACGATCGGAGCGCGCACGGCCCACTCGGGGTGCATCAGCGGCATCGCTCCGTTCCCGATCAGCATCTTGTCGGGCTGGTAGTGAACACCCAGGGTCGCCATGGCGATCGCCTGCAGCCACATGTCGAGAACGGGCTTGCTCCAGAACCAGCCGTCCTGCGCCCACCAGAGGCTGATCCAGTCGTCGCGCGCCAGCATTTCGCGCGCCACCTCGCCGTAGTGGGTTTCCCAGGGATCCCAGAGCGACGAGGTGCCCATGAACGGGAAGTAGAGACCCGCCCCGATCGCAACCACCCAGAACCCGTATCGAGTCCAAACCGGCCGATCGACACCGGGTTCCTTCTTATGAATGATCCCGATCTTCGTTGCGACGTCGAAGACGGTGACGACTCCGCCCATGAAGGCGAGCGTGATGACGACCCCCCAGACCTTCTGCGGCAGCGCAGTGCCGGACGAGGCGAAACCGAGGGCAAAGAGGAACACGAGCCACGCGCTCGCGCAGACGACGATGGGACCTGCAATCGACCGCAGCGGGGTGGATCGAACGACGCGGTCTTCCGGATCGTCGAACGTACCGAGAAGGTCCATCACGCCCCACGAGGCGACCGCAATGAAGACGGCTCCGAGCGGGACCCCGAGGCGCAGCTGACCCTCGTGGCCCATCAGGACGAGCGCCGCGATCGACGCGAGGAGCGCCGTGGATCCGCCGCGGACCAGTCGGAGGGGGTTGCCCGGGCGAAGCAAGGGCCCCGCCGCCTCTTCACGGGACGAGTCCTCCGCGGGAGTCGAGGCGGCGATGTCGTTCCCGCCCTCGGCTGGACGGGTCTCTTCGCCGTTCGCTCGGCCGGTCGAAGGCTCACCCGCAGATTCTGCCGGACGGGTGGTCGGTTCCGTCGGACGAGCGGCCGATTCCGCAGGACGAGCTGCAGATTCCGGAGACGCGGACAGGGACGGTGCGGCCCCGGCAGCAGTGGGCTGGGACGAGCCCTCGGGCGGGTCCCTCGGTTTGCCGGGCGCTCGAGATGCCGCGTCGGGCTCCGTCATGTAGACGATGAAGGACCCGAGAAAAGACAGCGTGGCGCCGGCCTGTGCGACGACGGGCAGCGCGGCGCCACCGACTCCTTTCCAGCGAAGGACGACGTCCAGCCCCACGAGAGCGCAGCCGAAGATCGTGAGCAAGCGACGCAGCGGGAGCGACGATGCCCAGCGAACGCCCGGAGCTCCGTCGAACGACCGCAGTCGGAAGCGGCGGGCCCAGGCAATTGGAATGCGTTCGCCCCCGAAGGCAGAGGTCTGGCGCCGACCCGACTCGCTCACGTTCGTTTCGATCATGTTCAAGCTGGCATGCTCAAGCGGGGCGGCGGGCGTGCCGTTCCGAACCGAGGCGCGTCACGGATTAGCAACTTTGAGCGCCGCGGACTAGGAGTTCGTCGCGTTGGGACCCCCCCGGGGTGGGAGAAGCCCGTCTCACAGCTCCTCGGCAAGCTTGCGGGCGGTGTCGAGACGGGCCTTGGCCTCGACCAGCGCCCTTCTCTGCGTGGTCGCCTCCTCCACCACCTCTTTGGGCGCACGCTCGGTGAATCCCGGGGCGGCCAGCTTCTTGTCGAGAGACGAAAGCTCTCGGTCGACCTTCTTCACTTCCCGTTCGATGCGGGCGAGCTCTCCGTCTCGGTCGACGAGCCCACGCAGCGCCACGAGGACTTCGATCGGACCGCCGCTCGCGGGAACGACGCCCATCGTCGTCCCCGCCTCCCGCCGGCCCCCGGGGCCCTCGAGGATGGGCAGCCCCTGGGTCTTGACCAGCGTTCGTATCGACTCGGCGTGCGCGCTCAAAAAGTCGAGGGTCTCCGGCCGTGCGGACCGAAGCGTGAGCCGTACGTCGGCTTTCTTGTCGACCCCGTGCTCGCTGCGAATGGCGCGCGCGGCCGACACGACGTCCTTGAAGATGTCCATCCAGTCGTCGACGTCCGCGCATCGGGCGGGGCCTTCGTCGTCTCGCGTGGGGTAGGGCCCGAACGCCAGGCTGATTCGCCGCGATCGCGGACGCGGAAGGCGCTGCCACAGCTCCTCGGTGATGAACGGCATGAATGGGTGCATCAGGCGCAAGCTGCCTTCGACGACGTAGGCCAGCGTGAAGCGCGTCTCTCGGACGAGATCGTGGCTCGAGGGCGGGGACTCGAGCGGCGTCCGGCGAAGAATCGGTTTGACGATCTCGAGGTACCACGAGCAGAGCTCGTCCCAGAAAAAGTGGTACGAGGCAAGCGCAGCCTCGTCGATGCGAAACTCGTCGAAACCGGTGTGGACCGATTCGCATGCCGCGGCGAAGCGCGAGCGGATCCAGCGGTTGTAGAAGTGCCGCGCCGTCTCGGCTTGCTCGGGCCAGGTGAAACCGCTGCCGAGCAGCTCCAGCGCGAGTCGCGTGGCATTCCAGATCTTGTTCAGAAAATGCCGGTTGCCCTCGATGCGTTTCGGCGAGAGTGCGATCCGCTTGTTGCTCGGAGGGTAGGTGACGAGCGTGAACCGCACGGCGTCGGCCCCGAACGCGGGGAATCCTGCGCCCATGGCCGCCGCGGACGGGTACGCTTTGCGGAATTTGGCGAGCGCCTCGGCTGGAGGCGACAGTGGGGCCGTCTTTTCCACCATCGCGGCGAAGCTCGTCCCGTAAACGAGATCGAGCGGGTCCATGACGTTCCCCTTGACCTTGCTCATCTTCTCGCCGGTCTCGTCGACGACCATGCCGTGCAGCAGGACCCGGCGGAACGGCACCAGGCCGGTGAAGTGAAGCCCGAACATCATCATTCGGGCGACCCAGAAAAATAAAATATCGTAACCGGTCTCGAGGTCGCTCGCAGGGTAGAACTTGGTCAACGCGCGCGTCCGGTCCGGCCACCCGAGGGTGGAGAAGGGCCACAGAGCGCTGGAGAACCAGGTGTCGAGCACGTCGGGGTCTTGCTGCCACGGGCTGTCGGCCGATTCCGCGCCGCACTCCTGCGGACGCTCGCGCGCGACCTTGATCTCTCCGTTCGGACCGTGCCACGCGGGGATCTGGTGCCCCCACCAGAGCTGGCGCGAGACACACCAGTCCTGGATCGACCCGAGGAAATGGTCGTACGTCTTGGTCCATTCGGTCGGCAGGATGACGGTCCGCCCCGAATGGACGGCCTCGAGGGCCTTGTCGGCCATCGATCGCATCGAGAGAAACCACTGGGTCGAGATCATCGGCTCGACGATCCCGCCGGAACGTGAGCAGCGTGGCAGCGTGAGCACGTGCGGCTTGCTGGCGCGCGCGAGGCCGCGCTCCACCAGGGCGGTTTTGACCGCGCGCCGGGCCTCCTTCCTGTCGAGCCCCGCGAAGCGCCCGGCATTCGAGTTGAGGGTGCCGTCGAGGTTCAGGATGTTGATCTCCTCCAGCCCGTGTCGCTTGCCGGTCGCGAAGTCGTTGAAGTCGTGGGCCGGGGTGACCTTGACCGCACCCGTGCCGAACTTGGGATCGACGAGAATCGCGTCGGTGATGATCGGGAACGTGCGATCGACGAACGGATGGCGTACCCGCTTTCCGTGAAACGCCACGTACCGCGGATCCTCCGGGTGAACCGCGACGGCCGTGTCGCCAAGCATCGTCTCGGGGCGCGTTGTCGCCACGACGATCTCGCCGCCCCCCTCCACCGGATAGGCGAACTCGAACAGCTCGCCGTTCGCCCCCTCCTCGTTTTCCACCTCGAGGTCGCTGAGCGTGGTCGCGCATTCGGGACACCAGTTGATGAGCCGGGTCGCGCGATACATGAGGCCCTGCTCGAAGAGGCGGACGAACGCCTCGACCACGGCGCGGTTCATGGGCGCGTCCATGGTGAATCTCGACCGCGACCAATCCGGGCTCGCGCCGAGGGTGCGCTGCTGCAGGTGGATTCGGTCGCCCGTTTCGCGGCGCCACTGCCAGACGCGCTCGACGAATGCGGAACGTCCCATCGCGCGGCGGGACAGGCCTTGCTGCGCGAGCTGCCTTTCCACGACGAGTTGCGTCGCGATGCCTGCGTGGTCGGTGCCCGGCTGCCAGAGCGTGTTGTAACCGCGCATGCGGTGCCACCGCACGAGCGAATCCTGCAGCGCCGTGAAGAGGGCATGGCCCATGTGAAGCGACCCCGTGACGTTGGGGGGCGGCATGGGCACGACGTAGACGGGCCGTGTATCGTCCGGCGAATCGGAAGCGGCGAAGACCCCGTTCTGCTCCCAGAAGTCGTACCACCGGGGCTCGACCGTCGCCGGATCGTACGGCTGATCGAGCGCGGGCGCGGCCGTCGGGAACGCTGCGAGCTCTGTCATCGGGAGCATCGGCTTAGCGCGTCTCGCGGATCCGCGCGTCTCGTTCGCGAGCTCACGGTGCTTCGCGGTCTTCGCTGTCGACCCCGGCTGCGCGGCTCGCGGCGTCCGTGCGCTCGCCGGGGCTCGCGGGGTCCGCGCGCCTTCCAGGGCTCGGAGGGTCGGAGCGCTCCCGAGAGCCCGCGGCGTCGGGCCGCTCTCGGTTGCGCCGGAAGATACGCCGTGCGTCCGGCATCGAGACCCCCTGGATGAAGTAGCCCCGCGCTGCGGCGCCGATGGCCATCGTTCCGCTGAATGCGACGGTGGCCGACAGGATCGGGCCGCCAGCGGGCGCGATGATCTTGAGCGCGGCGCGCACGGCCTCGCGGAGCACGAAGGCCAGACCAATGTTCGCACCGAGCCCGGCGATGAACTCCGCCGCGGCGCGCCGGTCGATCGAACGGCCCGCGATCCATGCGATCGCCGCGACGAGCCCGATCTGCATCGTGGTCAGCGGGACGATGTCGGCGAGCGGAATCGGGGCGGCCGCAATCCCCGCGCAGACGGCTGCGGTGGCCTTCGTGAGAGCGACGGCGAGCTCCTGTTGGACGGCTTTCGTTCGAGTCACGCGCGCCAGCTCGGCTCGGCTCGCATCGGGCAGGTGATGGAACAGCGCCATGGCCAGGTCGCCCACCCGCCATCGTTCGTCGGCGCGCAGGGTTCCGTCGGCGCGCCACGACATGTAGACCGAGATGCCCAGCGTGGACGCGAGTCGCCCGCGCAGAAGGTTGCGTTTCTCGATCTGGGACGCGACGGCGCTTTCGGCCTCCGCGACGTGTTGGAGCTTCTCGTCGACGTCTTCGCGCGGCTCGGTCGCCGAAAGGTGCAGTCGCGTCCCCTTCGGTTCGAGCACGTCGCAGTGCGTGACCACCGCGAGAAGCGGAGGCTCGCTCCGGTGCGCTCGACGCAGCTCGTCGTAGACGCGTTCGAGCGCGTCGAGATCGCGATCGATCGCCGCATCGACCTCGGTCGCCTTGGCCACGAAGACGACGAGATCGGGCAGCTTGGCGCGAAGCTCCACGGCGATGGACTCTACGGCCGTCGCTGCACGATCCGCCTCCGCCGGGGGAGAGCCCTCCTGAACGCCGCGCGTGTCGAGGATCGACATCGCTCCGCCGTCGCGCTGGTAGTCGTACCAGCGCCCGCGCCCCGTCTGCGCCGTCACGTGTCCGAGATCGGCGACGCGCGCGCCGAACAGTGCGTTGACGAGAGACGACTTGCCCGCTCCGCGACGGCCGACCAGAACGAGCGCCGGGGGTCGCTTCTCCAGGACGACCGTCCGCAGCGTCGCGATTCGCGCCCGCAAATCCCTCGCGACGTCGACCGGGAGCCGTTCGAGCAACTCCTCGAGACGCGCGATCGCACGCGCGAGCATCTTCAGGGCTGCATCGTCTTCGGTCGCCATCGTGCTCAGTGTGGCACGCGCTCCGTGCGGCGTCGGCGAAGGCTCGAGCGCTCGCCGCGCTCGTTGGGCTCAGCCGTCCCGGGTGAGACGCGAAATCTCTTCCTTGATCATCACCTCGGCGAGCTGCGGCACGACCTCCCAGACGACACGCTCGACGACCTCACGCGACAGGGCGAGCACGGCTTCGACTTGCTGTGAAGTGAGCCCCAGCTCGTCCAGCTTCGCAGCGAGCCGTCCGTTGGCGGCCGCCGCCGTGGCGGACACTGCGGTCTCGGCGCCCCGCGGAGCGTCTGCCATCCGCGGCGAGGCCACCGTGGGGCCGGGTTGCGCCGGCTGCGCCGGCACGACGGTCGGGGCCGTCTGAACGGCGACCGGAGGCTGCACCGCCGCCGGTCCCTGAGGCGAGAGGGCGGCGGCCGACGGCGAAGTGCGAGAAAGCGCTGGGGAAGGCGTCGCAGCCTGAGCCGCAGGGCCGGCCGGGGGGATGGCGCTCTCGAACGACAGCGTGTGGGTCCGCTGCGTTCCCCAGACGGGTTTCTGGGCGGTCGTGGGCGCTCCGGGAACGCCCGCGGCCGGCGGGCGAGGCGGGCTCGCGCCGAACGCCACCGTCGCATGCACCGCGCTGGGCGCGATTGCGGGCGAGGCCGGTCTTGCGGCCTCGCGCGTCACGAGCGCTTTCTTCACCTTGTCGATGAGCGACTGGGTATCGAACGGCTTGTCGATGAAGTCGTCGACGCCGGCGTCACGCCCCCGAGCCGCGTCGTAGGGACTGTAGCGGCTGGCCATGAGGACGATGGCCAGACGGGCGTTGCGCGACCGCAGCTCCTTGGCCAGGGCATAGCCGTCGTCGGCGCCGAGCGAGGTATCGATGACGACGGCCGCGGGGTCTTCCCCCATCCGCGCGAGCGCGCCCGAGGCGCCGTCGGCGCTCGTGACGCGAAAATCGTCGCCGCTGAATGTGATCTCGAGGACTTTCCGCATCGTCGCGCTGTCGTCGACGGCCAGCAAGGTTTTGGGCACGTTGCGCTCTCCGCTCCGGGCGACAAGGACAGGGGATACCCTTGCCGATTGTGCGGACCGACAGCCTTGAGTGTCAAGCAACTCGCAGCATCCATGCTAGACCGCTCGTCCTCGGTGACGCAGCGAACGGTCGTCGTCCCACCGGAGTTTTCGGGGCCGCTCGACCGGGCCGTGCGTGCCCTCGGAGGCGGGAGCTGGGGCCGGGCTCGAGCGCTCATCATCGCCGGAAAAGTCAGCGTGGCCGGGGAAGTCGTCCTCGATCCCACGCGCCGTGTACGTCCAGGGGTCGAAATCCGCATCGACGAAGCCGCGCCCAGACCGAGACCCGCCAGGCTTGCCGACAGCGACGTCGTGCACGCGGATGCTCACGTGATCGTCGTGGTCAAGCCGGCGGGCATCAGCGCCGTCCCTTTCGACGATCGGGAAACCGATACCCTCGACGCGCGCGTCCGCGCATGGATCGAGCGCAAGCGGCTTGCGCCGTCGAAATCGGGGCGCGGCCGGCCGAACCTCGGTGTCGTGCATCGATTGGACCGCGAGACGAGCGGCCTCATCGTGTTTACGCGGACGTGGCTCGCGAAGCAGAGCCTGGGGGGTCAATTTCGGCGGCATACCGCCTTGCGCCGCTACCTCGCGCTTGCGAGCGGGATCGTCGCGTCGCGCACGATCCGAAGCTGGCTTGTCGAGAACCGACGCGACGGGCTGCGTGGATCGGTGCGATCGAGTCAGCGGGCTACCCCCGGCGCCCGCGAAGCGATTACCCACGTCGAGAGCCTCGAGCCGCTCGGGGTCGCGACACTGGTCGCTTGCCGCCTCGAGACGGGCCGCACGCACCAGATTCGCATCCATCTGAGCGAAGCAGGCCATCCGCTGGTGGGCGAACGGGTCTACGTGCGCGAATTTTCGGGGCCCCCGGTCGAGGCGCCGCGCCTCATGCTGCACGCTGCCGAGCTGGGATTCGTCCATCCGGCCACCCAAAGGGAAATGCGCTGGACGTCACCGATTCCCGACGACATGGCGGCCGTCATCCAGAGGCTTCGATCCGCCGGGCGCGCAGTCGCCGGACCCGGATCATCATGAACCAGAGGAGCGCGATCCCGACGAACGTCGAGAGCGCATCCATGGCGAGCATGGCGGACCGACCCGCCCACGGAACGCCTGGGAATGCAGCACGCGCTCGATCGTAGCTGTAGCCGTCGAGCCAGGTGACGTACGTGATGGCGAAGTTCGAGGCACCCACGTACAGGGCAAGCTGGGTGGTGACGCCGTCACGGTACCCGAGTAGCTCGACGACGAACGCGTAAAAGGCTGCGTAGCAGAGGCCGTTGGCGAACTGATATGCGAGCGTTCCGAGGGTGAAGACCCTCGGGGTCGCCGAGAAAGCGATCATCCCGAGCGCGCAGAAGGCGGTGACGGCGCCGAAAAGAACGTAAGCAAGGCGGCGGTTCATCCGATCGGCCACGTAGCCGCCGAGGAGCGCACCTGCGGCATTCACGATCCCACCGAGCACGCCGGTGACGATGAAGACCAATCGCTCGGCCGACGCCGTGTCGGGCGCGTATTCCGGCGCGAGTGCGCTGAACAAGTTGGTCAGTGCTCCGGCCCCGACCGGCGAGACGCAGATGAGCAATCCCGTCCAGCCCTCGGGCGAACGCAGCGTGGCCCATATCTCCCGGGCGAGCCGCGCCAGGAGCGCCACGGCGCTACGGCGCGCAAGCGGAGGCTCATCGACGAATGCCGCCGGGACGGCAGCGACGGCGCAGAAGACCGCCAGCGCCAGCGCTGCCATCGTGGGCGACAAGTGCTCGAGCATCCACGCGACGAGCGCTCCCCCTGCGGCGGTGCCCGCGAGATTTCCGGCCGTTTGCCATCCTGCCGCCGCGCCTCGTCGGGAGTCCGCCACAGTCACGGCCATCAGGGCCAGCACCGCCGAGCCGCTGGTCGCCACCGCCGCCTGTGCCCCGAAGAGGACCGCGGCGTAGATCCACAAGAGGGGAACGCCAGCCACGCGGTGGTCCAGACTGGGCGGGACGAGGGCTGCCAGCGCGAGGCAGAATGCGGTGGCGCCGACCGAAGCGAAGTACCAGGTTCGCCGGCGCGGCCCCGAGTCGAGTGCCGGTGACCAAAGCAGCTTGACGACGTGGGGAATCTGCGCGACCTGCGAGACGGTGGCGATTACCGTCATGTCGAAGCCGCGCTTCCGCAGGACGAACGGGACGGCGACGGTGGCGAATCCGACGGTCAGCCCGAACGGCAGTGTGAGAACCGCCCACCACGGCGCTGGGAGAGTCCGGGAAGGCCGCGCGGCCGGAACCATCGAGGGTGCGCTATATCGCAATGCGGGGTGAGGGCGCTCGCATCCGGCGCCCGAGCGGCCTTTGCCCGGCGCCTTCCTCTGGTGGGCGTTTGGCCGGTGTTGTGGGAGAGCCGTGCCCGTGCGCCGCGCGGCTCCCGGGGGGCCGGGGGCTCCGGGAGAGAGCCTCTCGCTTCTGCCGAGGAGCTCGAGAGGAGCGGCGCTCCGTGACCCCGAGCATGGCCCAGGGTGCTAAAAATAGGACGAGCAATGCCCGAGACGCCCGAGCTCAACGCCCGCGCCCGGCAGGTTCTTTATCACTGCGTTACGGAGTACGTCGCCACGGGCGAGCCGGTGGGGTCGCGAACGCTGGCGAAAAAGTCGGGCCTTGATCTGTCGCCAGCGAGCATTCGCAACGTGCTCGCGGATCTCGAGGACCTCGGTTACCTCAGGCAACCTCATACCAGCGCCGGCCGCGTGCCCACGGATCGAGCGTTCCGGCTCTTCATCGATGCGCTCATGCGGCTGCGGGTGCTGACGGCCGATGAAATGGCCATCATCCGCGAGCGGTTCGCGTCGTTCGAGCGCGGCAGCAACGTCATGCGCGAGACCGGGAAGCTGCTCTCGGAGCTCACTGGCACCGCTGCCGTCGTCCTTGCTCCGCGCGCCGAGAAGCTCGTTCTCAAGCACCTTCGTTTCCTGCGCACAGGTCCGGACGAAGTACTCGCCGTGCTCGTCATCAAGAACGGGGTGGTGCAAAACAGGTTCTTGCGCGCGGTGGTGACGGAGATCGAGCTACAGAGAATTCACAACCTCCTCGATGACGTGGTCGAGGGCCGCACGCTCGGCGACTTGCGCGAGCTGTTCTTTCGGCGCCTGCAAAGCGAGCGCGTTCAGCACGACGAGACGCGGCGTCGCGCGTTCGAGCTGGGCGCCGAGGCCGTGGGGGAGGCCGCGGCGGGGGAGACCGATCTGGTCATCGAGGGACAGGATCGGCTGCTCGAAAAGCCGGAGTTTCACGACGCGGGCCATGTGAGGCGTCTGGTCACAGCGCTCGACGCGCGCGAGAAGCTCGTCAAGCTCCTGGATCTCGCGATGCAAGAAAAAGGCGGGCGCGTCGCGGTCGGCGAGGAGGTGGGCGATTTGGGCGGCGGCGATCTCGCGGTCGTCGGCGCGCCGTATTCGTCGCAGGGGCAAACGGTCGGATCGGTCGGTGTCATCGGACCGACGCGCATGGACTACCCGCATGTCTTGCCGCTCGTTGCCGCCACGGCGACCGCCATGAGCGAATTCATGGAGCGCGTGGAAGGTGGCAAAAAAGAACCGGGCGAGGAGTGATAAGCTAGGCGCCAGAAGATGCTTCACGCTCCGCCGGACCTGCCCGGCGCTCAAACGACCGATTCGCCCATCGATCGGGCCCTTACGCTCCTTCTCGCCGACGAAGCCGAGGCCGCACTGCGATGGAGCGCCGCCGTAGTCGAACGTGACCCGTCGATACCGAGCGCGCTCGTCATCACGTGCCGCCTCCTAGAGCAGGTCGGACGGCCCGAAGCGGCCATCGAAGGCTTCGGCCTTGCAGTACGACGGGCCATCGATGCCGGCAACCTGCCCCTCGCGGTCGCCGCCGTCGCCGATTTGCGGGCGCTGGGCGTGGACGTCAGCGAGCAACTGGGCGAAGTGGCCGGGGCGTTTTGTCTCGGCTCGGAGCGTCTGCAGGACACCGAAACGCCGCCGCCTCCGCTGCCCAACTTCGAGGGGTTCCAGCCGCTGAGCTCGTTTCTGAGTGGTCCGGCGCTCACGTCCAAGGCGACCCAGATCCTGCACGCAGCCACGCGACAATATCGTGAGGCGGAGGGGACTGAGCTTCCCCTGGTCGCGCCGCTGCCGTTTTTCAGCGCGCTCACCAAGGAGGCGTTGAGCGATCTCATTGCGGCCTTCGAGATGATCACCGTTCCCGCCGGCAGGCGTGTCATCACCGCGGACGAGGAGGGGGCCGAGGCCTACATCGTCGCGCGCGGAGAGCTCGAGGTGACGCGTGACGAGACCAGTGACGGCGGACAGCCCATCGTGCTCGCGCGGCTCGTGAGCGGCGCTCTCTTCGGAGAAATGGCCCTTCTGTCCCGGGCGCCTCGCGTCGCGAACGTGATCGCGACGCGACCGTCGATTCTGCTCGTTGCGAAACGCGACGCGCTCGAGGCGGTGGCCGAGAGACACCCGGAGGTCGCGGTCGAGCTCGCTGCGCACTGCCGCCGTCGAATGGTCGCCAATCTCGGACGAACCTCGCAGGTGCTCATCTCCGTCCCGCCGGCCGAGCGTGCGATCCTGGTCGAGCGGTTCGAGACACGCATCTTCGAGAAGGGGGACAAGCTGGTCGTGGAAGGAGACGAGGCCCAGGGTCTGCACCTGGTGGCCTCGGGCGAGGTTGCGGTGGTCGCGCACGAGAACGGTGAATCGATCGTCGTCGCGACGTTGCAGGCCGGCGACACCGTCGGTGAAGGGGCGCTGCTCTTGCGGCGCAAGTCGAATGCCGACGTGATCGCCGTGCACCCGACGGTCACGCTTTTTCTGCCCCGGGGGGAATTTCTGGAGCTCGTCGAGGCGCATCCGAGCATTTTGCACGGCCTGTACATGACGGCTGTCCGCCGCGACGACGAGACCATCCACGCTCTCGATTCGGCGCCCGCCGCGGCGGCGGACGACTACGTGCTTCTATGACCGCGCAGCCGAGCGCGGATCGACATGACGATGGGACCGCCGGGGGCGCCCACCGATCGGTCGCCCGTGCGGTGACGCCGCCGGCCGCGGGATCCGCGACGGATCGCGGGTGTTTCACCATGGCGGAGGCGCGGCAGGCGCGCCGTCTGTCCGTCGTGATCGCCATCGTCGGCGTGTTCTTCGTCGTCGAGCTCGGGGGAGCCTTGCTCGCCGACAGCGTCGTGCTGCAGGCGGACGCCTTGCATTTGCTCATGGACGTCCTGGCGCTGTCCCTCAGCCTCGTCGCGATGCGCCTTGCTGTGAGCGCGCCCACGACTGAGTTCACGTATGGGCTGCGCAGGGCGGAGCCCGTGGCGGCGATCTTGGGGGCCCTGCTCGTCCTGGTCACGACGGGTGCGATCGTCGTGGAGGGGGTCAAGGCATTCGAGGAACAGACCGCACCGAAGGCAGGTCTGATGCTTCTCGTTGCGGTGGGCGCGATTCTGGTCAACGGCGTGAGCGCTTGGCTATTGCACGACGCCACCCACGTGGCCCCGCGCCGCGTCGAAGGCTCGTCGTCGCTCGCGGGCGCCGCTGAAACGTCCGTCGCCCTACGTCACGTCGATCACGACGGCCATGACGGAACGCAGGCGACCGGAGGACATCTTCACGATCACGGCGTGGCCCGGAGAACCCACGGACATGCGCTCAACCTCCGGGGCGCCTGGCTCCACCTCGCGGGCGACACTCTCGGCGCGCTGGGAGCGCTTGCGGCCGCGATCTTCATCCGATTGGGCGGGACGCCGCGTGCCGACCCCATCGCGAGCTTCATCGTCGCGGGGATTCTGCTCGTGGGCTCGCTGCGTCTCGTCCGAGATGCGACCATGGTGCTGCTCGAAGCCGCGCCGCGGCACCTTCCGCTCGGCGTCGTGCGACGGCTGATTGCAGAGTTCCCCGGGGTGCGGGAAATCCGGGAGCTGCACGTCTGGACGCTCGGAGCGGGACATGACGCCATCACGGTCCGCGTGGGTGCCGAGGATGCTGATTTCACGCTCGCGGAGCGAATTTCCCTACGATTGCGCCAGAGGCTCGGGGTCGAGTACGTCACGGTGCAGGTGGACGCCGCGAGCGGTACGGGCGGGCGCCGGTGACGAGCCCGACGGACTCGACTTGACCGAGCGTTCGGCTTTGAGTACGCCCGACGCCGATGCGCCTCTTCGCCTTCTCGTCGTTCACCGCCGCGCTGACGGTCGTCTTTGCGGTATTCGGCAAGCCCGCCTCGGCCCAGATGAAAGTGGCCGTTGTCGACGTCCAACGTGCCGTCATGCAGACGGAGGACGGTCTTCGCGCCCAGGCCACCCTCAAGAAGCTCTTCGACAGCCGACAGCAGGAGCTCAACAAGCGGCAGACCGATCTGCAGAGACAAAAGGAAGACATCGACAAGCAGTCGAAGGTTCTCTCGCAGCAAGCGCTACAGAAGAAAGTCGACGACTGGCAGAAGCAAATGGTCGAGCTCCAGACGACGTTCGTCGAATACAATAAAGAGCTCGAAAAGAAGCAAAAGGAGCTCACCGACCCGATCTTCGAGCGGGTCATCGGCGCCATCAAGCGACTGGCCGGGACGGACGGATACGATCTCATCGTTGACCGGGCCACCGTCGCGTTCTCGCGCGGAGATCTGGACCTGACCGACAGGGTCATCCAGTTCGCCAATGCCTCGCCTGGGAACGCGCCTGCTGCGGCGCCGAAAGCCAGCAGCTCGGCGCCGGCTCCCAAACCGTGACGTGGGACGGAGTCGTCCGCCTCCGCGGTGACTCCCTGGAGGCGCTCGCGATCCGCCATGGCGGACGAGTGCTCGCCGGTCCGACGCGGGCGCCCGCAGCGATCGCGCCCGTCGATCGTGCCGCGGCAGGTGACATGGCCCCACTGTTTGCGCCGCGCTCGGTGAGCGCGGCACGAGCGGCGGCAGGACGGGGCTCGGCGCTCCTCGTCGACTCCTCGCTGGCGCATCGGGTCGGGGCGGTCGACGCCTTGTGGGTTCACGACCACGCCGAATGGGCGATGGCGCTCCTGCTGGAGGAGGCGCAGGTCTCCGACGCCGAGCCGACCATCGGCCTCGGCTGCTCGATCGCCTCCACAGCCGTTCTCGGACCTCGCGTCGTCATCGGAGCGCGGGTCAGGATCGGCGCCGGCGCGGTCATCGGATCCCCCGGGTTCGGCTGGGCACGAGGACCCGAAGGCGGGGTTCGAGCGGTGCCGCAACTCGGTGGCGTCGTGCTGGAGGACGACGTGGCCGTGGGCCCGCTGTCGACCATCGATGCTGGTACGCTGAGCCCGACCCGAGTCCGCCGTGGGGCGAAGCTCGACGCCCAGGTGCATGTCGGTCACAACTGCGACATCGGCGAAGGAACGATGGTCGCGGCGCAGTGCGGTTTTGCCGGATCGGTGACGATCGGTTCTTCTGTCCTCGTCGGCGGACAGGTCGGGATCGCCGATCACGTCGTGGTCGGCGATCATGCGCGAATCGCTGCGAAAAGCGGCGTCATCGCGGATGTACCTGCCCGCGCAATCATGGCAGGATACCCGGCGGTGCCGCGCATGCGCTGGTGGCGTGCGGTCGCGAAGTTGTACGGCGCCGCGAGGGGCGATCGTTGAAAGGCAGCACCGGAATCGAGATCGATCGAATTCTGCGGATCTTGCCGCACCGCTGGCCGTTCGTCCTCGTCGACCGGGTGACCGATGTCTTTCCCGGAGAACGCATCGTCGGCCACAAATGCGTGACGATCGGCGAGCCGTGGTTTCAGGGCCATTTTCCGTCGAGGCCCATCATGCCGGGAGTGCTCATCATCGAAGCTCTGGCGCAGATCGGCGGCATTCTCGCGTACACGACGGAGCCATTCGACGCGTCGAATTCGTTCATGTATTTTCTCGGCATCGACAAGGCGAAGTTCCGCCGGACGGTGACGCCCGGCGATCGGCTCGACCTGGAAGTGTCGGTCGTGCACAACCGGACGAATGTCTGGAAATTCCGTGGCGAGGCGTCGGTGGAGGGCACGCTGTGCGCCAGCGCGGATCTTTTGGCCAGCGTCGTGGATCGCAAGGGCTGACCGATGCCTCGGGTTCATCCCGCCGCCATCGTCGATCCACGCGCCGAGCTGGCGAGCGACGTCGTCGTCGGGCCCTACGCGATCGTGGAGGCGGACGCGGTCCTTGCCGCGGGCTGCGTGCTGCACCCGCACGCGATCGTCCGCTCGTTCGCGGCGCTCGGCTCGGGAACCGTCGTGCACCCCTTCGCGGTCATCGGGGGCGAAGCGCAGGCAAAAGGAGGCGTGCCGGGCCCGTCATGGGTCGAAGTGGGGGAGGGAAACGTCTTCCGCGAGCACGTGACCGTGCACGGTGGAACGGAAGGTCGCGCCACCCGCATCGGGGCGAAGAACCTTTTCATGGTGGGGGCGCACGTCGCACACGACGTCGCCATCGGATCGCACTGCGTGCTGGCCAACTACGTGCAGCTCGCCGGACACGTGGTGGTCGGCGACTGGGTGACTTTCGGAGGGCTGAGCGGCGTGGCGCAGCGCGTTCGCATTGGCGAGGGCGCGTTCGTCGCCGCGGGCTCGGGATGCGAGCGTGACGTTCCGCCTTTCGTCGTCGTGCAAGGGGACCGAGCCCGTGTCCGTGGGGTCAATGTCGTCGGCCTGAAGCGTCGCTCGGTTCCACAGGCGAGCATCCGGTCGCTGAAGCGCGCGGTGCACGCGCTCTGGAGCTCGGGCTCGCACTATGCCGATGCGCTTTCGGCCCTCGCGGACGTTGCGGACCCCTACGTTCAGCGACTTGCGACGGAGCTTCGCTCGCGCGGCGCACCGCCATGAGCTCGTGATGCGCCCACGACAGGGCGCTAGCTCGTCCCGCGAGCCCCTTGACCAAGGATGTCGTCGAAGGCCCGTTCGAATTCGTCGTCGGCCCCGACGGCCACCGCTCGCGCCGGCTGCTTCGGCTCGAATTTCTGCAGCCTGCGGATGCGCTCCTGGACGTCGCGGAACGAGGCATTGAGGCGGGCGGTGCGCTGGAAGTAGTCGAGCGCATGTTTGCTCATCTTCTTGGCCTCGTAGGCCGCTCCCACCTCGTACGAGAGCGCTGCCTCTTGATCTTTCGTGCGCTCGGCCACCTGCAAACCGTGGAGGAAGGCATCGATCGCCTCGTTCAGGTTGCCCCGTTCGATCTGGATCATTCCGATCATGGAGTGACAGACGCAGGCGATCTTGGGATCTCGCGCCGCCATTGCGAATTCGCGGATGGCGTCGTCGAGCAATGCCATTTCCTTGTAGGCGACGCCGAGATCGTAGTGACTCTGCGTGTCCTCCACCGCGATTTGCTGGGCGACGCCCGCCTTGAACTTGGCGAAGACCTCTTCGACATCGACCTGTTCGACGTCGACCGACGACATCCTCGGCGCGACGCCCACCGGGCGCTCCGCACGAGTCTCGGGGTCGAGCCTTGCAGCCACCGCCCGCTCCTGGGCCACGGCCGCAGCCGGAGACGGGCGTGTTCCGGAGTCGCCGGGTACGCTGCGCTCTTGAAGGTCGAGCTCTTCCAGCCGTTCGACGAGCAGCGGATGGTTGGGCAGCCGCGCCAGCTGCTCTTGCAGGATCGTGCGCGCGTCGTCGAAGAGTCCCCGGGACGCAAAGAAGTCGATCTCTTCGAGCGCCGACTCGAGCTCGGGGACCGCGCGTGGCGTTCCAGACTCTCGCTGCAACGAGCGACCCGGCATCGTCGTGGCATCGGTCGCCTCTTGCATGCCGTCGAGTGGGAAGCTCGGGAGGGGTGCGTCCGAGAAGGGATCGTCGATCGTGTCGATTTGAGCCTGGGCGGCCGCAGGGTGAGCCCCGCCCGAGCGTCGCCTGACGTCGTCGCTCGAGTACGCACGGACTGCCACGTCCGCGGGACCGATCTCCTCCAGGTCGTACGATGGAAGCGGCGCTTCCGGATCGTAGCTGCTCAGACGCCCGCGCGCCGACAGCGACGGTTCGCGAATTTCCTCGATGTCGTCGTCGCTCGCCTCCGTCTCCTCGACGAGCTCGTAGCCGAGATCACGGAGCATCCGAGTCGCGACGGTGTTGTCCGGATCGAGAGCGAGTGCATCTTGCAGCGATCGCGCCGCCTCGTCGCCGTCGAGGGCTTCGACCAGCAGCTCCGCGATCTCGATCATCTCGGCGGCCGCTTCCCGGGTGTTTCCCGCGTCGAGGAGGAGATCTCGAAGCATCTCGTGAACTTCGAGGGCCTTCGGAAGGACCCGCAGGCCTGCCCGTAGCGTCTCGATCGCGCGATCGAGCTGGCGGGCTCGCCGGAAGCCCGCCGCCTCCGCGAGGATGCGCGCCGCCTGTTCCCGCGCCGCGCTGGCCGTGGACTCCGCGGCGTCTTCGATGACGTCAACGTCGGTGTCTTCGGCGCCGGCGTTGTGGCTCGAGGCCACCGGGCGCCGGGCCAGATCGATCGGGTGCTCCTCCGACTCGATGTCGCTGTCGCCCACGTCCTCGTAGGTCTCTTCGGCCGGTTCTTCGACCGCCTCGGACGGGGCAGGACGCGCGGATGGAGGGCTGGAGGCCCCGGGCGCGGCGGCGGCTTCCCGCGCGAGTTTCTTCACCGCGTCGTCGTTCGGCGCGAGCTTCTGGAGCTTGGCCAAGAGCTCCCGGAAGAGATCGAGCTTGCCGCTCTCTCGCGCGATGCGCGCCATTTCCTTCTGGACTTCGATCGCCTTTACGGCCTGGCCGATCTGCGTGAACGCTCTCGCAAGGAGCCCCAGCGTGTCGAGATCGCGAGGATTGGCTTGAAAGCAGATCTGCAGTTTCGCCAGTGCCTGCATTCCGTCCGCGGAATTCCCTCGGGCGAGGTACAGCTCGGCCGCGATCCTCGCATGCGACGCCACGGGGCTGAGCTGAAGGATGCGCTCGATGACCTTCAGCGCGTCGTCTCGACGTCCGAGCCGAAGCAGCTGACCCGACGCGGTGCCGAATTCGGCCACTGCTTCGTCGACGTTCTTGATGCGCGAAAGCGCCTCGGCCAGCCGCAAGTGCGACAGTGGGTTGGTGGGGTCGAGCTCGACGATTCTACGGAATACGTCGACCGCGTCCGTGTCCCGGTTCTGGCGCTGCAGCCGCGTCGCCACTTCGTCGAGCGCTGCCAGCGCGTCGCTCGTCAACCCGAGCTGCTGATAGAGGTTGGCGAGCGTCGGAGCCACGTGCGCGTATTTGTCGTCGAGCTGCGGAACGTGCCTGGCGATGATCTCGCGAATTTGCTTGTAGACGGCGATCGCCTTCAGCGAAAAGCCCTGGCTGGAGTAGAACTTTCCCACGCGCTCGTACGTGGCGATGGCCTCGGCAAAGGCCTCCATCTTCGATTGGAGATCCCCCAGCTTCAGGAGAGTCCGCGCGTCGTTGGGGTCTTCCTGGAGAATTCGCTGGTACTCGACGACCGCTCGGTCGTAGCGCTTCTTCTCGACGTATTTCTGAGCGGCGGCGAGTGTTTTCTCGCGGTCGATCGCCACGGTTACAGACACTCCTCCAGGGGCGGCCGCTGCGCGGGGCAGCGACCCACAAAGGATACCTCGATTTGGGCGTGGTGGCGCCATGTTTACGCCCGAGTTCGGCGCCGCGGCTCGCCTTCCTTACTCGGGCGCCGCCCCGCTCTTGCCCCCTGGCCCACCCGCTGCGGCCGGCGGTGGCGCGCCGTCGCCGTCCGAGTCCGTCGCCGTCCGAGGCCGCCCCGTCCGGCGCCAACGGTGGCCAGGCCCGCGTCCGCACCCGGGCGTCGTCCCGGCTCGACCGGTCCGCGCGTCCGCGCGCTCGCATCCGTGGATGTAGGTGTTTCGCCGCGATCGGATTGGATCGGACGCCCTTTCCCCCAATTGCTCGACGAACGGGGACCTCGTACTTACCTTCACGACGACCATGGCTGTGGGCGCCACCTCTCCAAGCGCGACCGCCCCTGGCGCGATGCTTTCGCAGTCGCGCCTGTACCGAGCGCCATTTGCGCCCGGCGGCTCAGCCGCCGTCGATGCAGCCCTGGCCGGAAGGCTGCTCGAAGTGGCGCTGGCCCGTGGCGGCGAGTACGCGGACCTATTTTTCGAATACCGGGCGGCCGGAGGGCTGGTCTTCGACGAAGGCATTCTCAAGACGGCTTCGCGCGGCGTTTCGATGGGCCTGGGGGTGCGAGTCCTGAAGGGCGACGCGACGGGCTATGCGTACGTCGAGCGCCTGGACTGGGACGCCATGAGGCGTGCCGCCGAGACCGCGGCGCAAATCGCGAGCGGCGGGGGCTCGGTGCCGTTGGCGGCGCAGGCAGTGGAAATTCCGAGGAGATACGCCCTTGAGGAGGTCAGTCTCGACGTTCCCGGCGTCGCGAAGCGTCACCTCCTCGAGCGCGCCGCCCTGGCAGCGCACGCGTACGATGGCCGCATCGTCAAAGTTGAAGCCAGCCTGACCGAGGAAGTTCGCGAGATCCTGATCGTCACGAGCGACGGGACCATGGTGCACGACGTCCAGCCGCTCGTGCGCTTCGGCGTACGTGCGATCGCCGAGAGAAACGGGAAGCGGCAGGAGGGATCGAGCGGAGGGGGGGGACGGACGAGCATCGGCTACTTCGAGGGGAAAAGCCCGGAGCTTCACGCGCGTGAGGCCGCTCGCCAGGCCGTCACGATGCTCGAGGCTCAGGAAGCTCCCGCCGAACAGATGGAGGTCGTCCTGGCGCCGGGCGACAGCGGAATTCTCCTGCACGAGGCCGTCGGTCACGGCCTCGAGGCCGATTTCAACCGCAAGGGCACGAGCAACTATTCGGGGAAGATGGGCACACCGGTGGCGAGCGAGCTTTGCACCGTGGTCGATGATCCCACGCTTTTGCAGAGTCGCGGCGCGATCAACGTCGACGACGAGGGGCACGAGCCGCGCCGGTCCGTGCTCATCGAAAATGGCACCCTCGTCTCGTATATGCACGACCGCCTGAGCGCGAAGCACTTTGGGCTCTCGTCGAGCGGGAACGGGAGGCGCGAGAGCTTCGCGTGCACTCCGATGCCACGAATGACCAATACGATTCTTCTCGCGGGCCCCCACGACCCCGAAGAGATTCTCGCGAGCGTCAGGCGCGGCGTCTACGCGAAGAAGTTCGGAGGCGGTCAGGTCGATATTGCGAATGGCGATTTTGTCTTTTCGCTTACCGAGAGTTATCTGATCGAGGACGGAAAGATCACCGCGCCGCTCAAGGGCGTGAACTTGATCGGCAACGGGCCCGAAGTCTTGCGCCGCGTGACCATGCTGGGCAGCGACGTGGAAGTGAGCGACGGCATCTGGACATGCGGAAAGGACGGCCAGAGCGTGCCCGTCGGCGTCGGTTGTCCGACCATCAAGATCGCGGGCATCACCGTGGGGGGTACACGGATCGGAAGGGCCTGACGGCTTGCCTGTCGAACATGCTCCGCAGGCGGATGCGCCCCGTCCGCGGTGAAACCCCGCCCGGCCCCCTGGCGACGCCCCACCCGCGGTGACCCGCTTGGCCCTCGGCCGCACGTCGATGAGTACTCGACTCAGGCCGTCATGCACGATATGGACGGGGGTCAGCTTTGGCCAAACCCGGGTCATTCGTGTTGGTCGTCGGTCACCGAGCGCTGGTCGACGGCCCCGAAGGAGCAGCCGCGATGCTGCGTCAGCTCGGCTCCGAGGTTCGAACGCTCGATCTCTGGGACGACTTCGTTTCGGTCGTCGAGCAGACGAAGACGGGCGGCGACGTCCGCGCGATGGTCTTCGAGGCCGGCGAGAGACCGGACCTGGCGGCGGCGGCGCTGCGAGCCTCGCGCAAGGTCGTGGAGCTCAGCGAGACGCCGACCATCGTGACCCTGCCGCCGCGCCAGATCACCGGATACGACCCGGCCAGCGGTTTCGACGACTTCATCGTGATGCCGTGCGTGCCCGCCGAACTGTACGCGCGCATCCGTTCCCTCGAATGGACGCGAAGCGAGTTTGCGACCGAGGAACGCTTGAAGATCGGCGCGCTGGTGGTCGACCGCGCCGCTCACGAGGTGAGCGTCGACGGTCGGCGGGTCACGCTGACGGCGAAGGAATTCGCGCTCCTCGCGTTTCTGGCGGCCAATCGCGGTCGAGTCTTTTCGCGCGAGACGCTGCTGGCGCGCGTATGGGGAAGCCGATACGAAGGCGGCGCTCGGACCGTGGACATCCATGTGCGAAGACTGAGAGCGAAGCTAGGCGATGCTTTGCCGCTCGAGACCCTACGAGGCGCCGGATACAAGCTTCGGGCGCCCAGCGACGTGGGAAAAGGGCGGTGACGGCCGCGGTCCGTGCGCTCGTCACCGTCGGTTGTCCCTGTGGAATAGGACCCGAGGTCAGTGTCGTGGCGGCAGCCCGCGAACGCCCAGGGCGCGTCGTGCTGGTCGGCGACCTGGGGGCGGTGGTCGCCGCCGCCCGCGGCCGCGGCATCGACCAGCGGCGCATCGTGCAAGTCTCGCGGGCGGAAGAGGGTTGGGGCTTCACGGCTCCGCGAATTGCGGTGTGGCAGCCGACGCCCAGGCTGGCGCCCGCTGACCGCCGCCCGGGCGCGCCGACCGCCGTCTCCGGGGCGGCCCAGATCGCGTGGATCGACGCAGCTTGCGACGCGGTGAGCACGGGGGAGGCCGACGCGCTCGTGACCGGACCGGTGAGCAAGGAAGCCATCGCGCGATCGGGCGCGCCGGGCGGCGCGGCGTTTCGGGGCCACACGGAGCACCTGCAGAAGCGACTTCGCGCGCGCGAGGTGGTCATGGCCTTTTGGTCGCCCCGTCTGGTGACCTCGCTAGCGACCACTCACGTCCCGCTCGGCCGCGTGCCGCGCCGGCTGACCCCATCGCGGGTTGCCAGCGCGACCTACTGGCTCGCGTGGCTGCTGTCGCGCGTCCTCGACCGTGAGCCCCGCATTGCCGTCGCCGCGCTCAACCCCCATGCAGGCGAGGGGGGCCTCCTCGGCCGCGAGGAACGGACGAGCATCGTTCCCGGGATCGAGCAAGCGCGGGCCAGAGTCGGTGCATCGGGAATGCGAGCCACGATCGAGGGACCCGTCGCTGCGGAGACCGCCTTTCGCCTCGCGCTCGCACGTCGCTGGGACGGCATCGTGGCGATGTACCACGATCAGGCGACGATTCCGATGAAGCTCGTGGGATTCGGCGACGCCGTCAACGTCTCCCTCGGTTTGCCGATCATCCGCACGAGTGTCGACCACGGGACTGCCTACGATCGCGCGGGCTTGTACGACGCCGATGCACGGGGAATGCGAGCCGCCGTCCGGCTCGCCGCTCGGCTGGTTCTCAGTGAGCCCTCCAGAGCGCCCAGGCAAGCCAGGCGAGAAGCAGCGCGCACGTCGCGCCGGCGCTCAGCGTGATCGACAGCGGTATGCCGCGGCTGCGTGGAGTTCTGGTCGACAGCAGCATGTTCGTGGCCGTCGTGGCCAGGGCCTCGAGCTTCTGCCGCGCCCGCTGCCCCTTTCCGGGGTCGTCGACGAGGGTCCGGTAACGTGCGGCGACGGCCGGCAGGGCCTGAGCGCGAAAGGCGAAGTCGAGAAGCGCCGCATGGCTCTCGTCGTCGTCCCAGGCCCCGAGCACGCCTGCCCACAGCGCGTCCATCTCGGCGTCCTCGCCGGGTTCAGACATCGGGTCCACCCCGATAGAGCGCGCCCGAGTCGAGCCAGATGGTGACGGGGCCGTCGTTGACGGAGCGCACGAGCATGGCCGCCCCGAATCGTCCGGTGGCGACGCGCGCTCCGAGGATGCCTCGGGCCTCGGCAATGAACGCGTCGTAGGCGACGCGTGCTTGCTCCGGAGGCATCGCGTCGTCGAAGCTTGGGCGGCGGCCCCTTCGGACATCGGCATAAAGGGTGAATTGGCTCACCACGAGGAGCGACCCGCCGATGTCGTCGAGAGCGCGCGCCATCTTGCCCTGGTGCTCGAAGATACGCAAAGAGGCGATCTTGGACACCGTCCAGGTCCGGTCTCTCGGGGTGTCGCTCCGCCCGAAACCGACATAGGCGAGCAGCCCGGGACCGATGGCGCCGACGATCTCGTCTCCCACCTCGACGCGAGCCTCGAGGACCCGCTGCACGACGGCCCTCACGGCAGCGCGATCCGGAGCTCGCGGGCAAGTCGTGAGACCACGGCAAAGTACGTCGCACGATCGTACGGCTCGTTCAGAATGCAGAAATCCCGCCTCGACAGTCCGACGCATCCGAACCCGTACGTGCATCCGCTGCACGCGACGCAACGGACGAGATAAGCGCTGCCGACGCAATGCTCCGAGTCGACGCAGTGCTGGCACGCAAGACAGCCTCGGCACCGGACACAATGCGTGCATTCCGTGCAGGCGCTGCACTCGCGGCAATGATGAGACCGGGCGAGCCCGGAGGAGGCGACGCAGAACGTGCACTCGATGCATCGTTCGCATCGTTCGCAGGCGACGCAGGCGGTGTTGGCAGCCCCGCCCGCAGCTCCGCGGGCCAGCTCCCGTAGCGCAGCATCGAATTGAGCGCCGGTCAGCGAGCGGGCATCGGAGAGCGCGGCTTCGGGTCGGGAAGGGCTTCGGGGGTTCTCGGGGTCCATCGCGAGCGCGAGTTTGTCCGTCGCCCGAGCCCGTTCGGTCAAGCGCGCGATTCGCGGCTTTGTTGGCCCCGAGGCCGGCTTGTGGCGAAATGTGCGACACGGAGGCCATCGATGCCTGGCTCGCACCCCTCAATCCCGTTGTTTTCAGTCGCTGTTTTCGTCGGCGCGCTCGTTCCCGCGGTCGGGAGCGCATCGACTGCCCCTTCGAATCCGCACGAGCCGGCGCTCAAGGCGCCTGTTTGTGCAAAACCCGCGGTCGAGGTCGTGGCGGGTTCCGAAACGGCAACGTTTCCGCTGACTCGATGTGACGGCACGTCGATAGAGACATCGGTCGACGAGCTTTCCGTTCTGGGTCGCCCCGCAGCGACCCCGCGCCCGACCGAGCGGATCGAGACACTGGCCAAGATTCGCGGAGCGGAGATCGCTCCGGGCGTTCGGCGATTCGATTCGAGGCTCGTGCAGCGGCTTCAGCTCGCCGTCGACCACTTCACGAAGGAGGGTCACGTCGCGAAGATCGTCCTCGTTTCCGGCTACCGACCCAAGAACTCCGGGACGTACCATTCGGCCGGCCGCGCGCTCGACTTTCGGATCGAGGGAGTGAAGGACGAGGCGCTCGTGGCGTTCTGCAAGACCCTCCCCGACACCGGCTGCGGCTACTACCCCAACAACGTCTTCGTCCACATGGACGTGCGCGAGCCCCGAACGGGCCATGTCTCCTGGGTCGACACGAGCCCCGCCGATCCCCCTGCGCACGCTGTCGGTTCTGAGCCGCCGAAAGATCTCGTGCGCGACAAGAAGGACGCGACCCGCGCCGCCAAGAGCGAGAACGCCGACCCGCGCGAAAAAACGGCGGAAGCGCCCGCTGACACGAGCACCCCGGGCCTGCTCCTCGCGCAGCCCCTGGTGAAGAATGAGGACAAGCCGGCCGACGGCGCAGCCTCAGCGCTTCCGCCCCTGCCCCCCGAGGGCAACCACCGGGTCAAGCACAAGCACAAGACGAGGAAGGCTCACCCCGAGCGCAAGACCCACGACGAACGTCCGGCTCGCGCGGACGAGCGGTTTCTTTGAGCCGCTCAGCCGACGGCGCAGAACCCTTCGTAGTCGATGTAGCTCGTGATCGACGGCTTCGGCCCACAAACCGGGCACTCCGGGTCTCGCCGCAGCCTTAGCTCGTTGAATTTCATCCTGAGACTGTCGTACGTGAGCAGTCGACCGGCGAGGGTCGTGCCGCGGCCGAGCACCGTCTTGATGGCCTCGGTCGCTTGAATCGTGCCGATGATGCCGCAGAGGATGCCCAGGACGCCGGCCTCCTGGCAGCTCGGCGCCAGATGCGGAGGTGGGGGCTCGGGGTACAGGCACCGGTAGCAGGGCCCCGCCGGCATGCCGATCGCCCTGGCGGCCCGTTCGGGCACGAATGTCGTCACCTGGCCATCGAACCGGAAAATGCTGCCGTGCACGACGGCTTTTCCGAGCCATACGCTTGCGTCGTTGACCAGGTAGCGAGTCGGAAAGTTATCCGTCCCGTCGACGATGACCTCGTAATCGGCGAACAGCCGCTCGACGTTCGCGCTTGTCAAACGCTCGCGATACGGAACGACTTTGACGTCGGGATTCAGCTCCGAAAGCGTCTTGGCCGCGCTCTCGACTTTCGGCGTGCCTACGCGGCTCGTCGCGTGAAGGATCTGGCGCTGAAGGTTCGACGCGTCGACGACGTCGGCATCCACGATGCCGAGAGTGCCGACGCCGGCCGCCGCAAGATACATGGCTGCGGGAGATCCCAACCCGCCCGCGCCGAGAAGAAGCATCTTGGACTTGAGCAGGCGCACCTGCCCGGCCTCTCCTACCTCCGGCAGCAGGATGTGGCGCGAGTAGCGATCGCGCTGGGCGTCGCTCAGCTCGGGAGGAGTCTCGACCGGGAAGCCGAGGTCTCTCCATCGCACGAAGCCGGGGTTCGCGGTCTCCACGTTGGTGTATCCAAGCTCCTGCAGGGTCGCCGCGGCGAGCGCCGAGCGGGTTCCTCCCGCGCAGTAAGCGACGATTCGGGCGTTCTTGTCCGGGAGCTTCTGTTCGACCTGGATCTCGAGAAATCCGCGCGGGAGAGAGACTGCGCCCGGGATGTACCCGGCTCGCCACTCGTCTTTTTCGCGCACGTCGACGAGGGTCAATTTCTCGCCCGCATCCATACGGCGCCGGAGCTCTTCCAGGCTGATCTGCTTGGTTCTCTTGCGGACGTCCGAAATGAGGTCCGTGTACGTCGTAGGCATGAGACTTGGCCCAATCTAGCGATGTTTCTTCGTGCGTCGAGGTTGCGCCGGCGCCGGATGCCGGCGCCGTCGGGGCGTTCACCTACCTCCCCTCCGACCGCGGACGTTCTGCCCGCCCAACGCATTGCGGAAGCGGCGGCCCCGATCGACTCGATCGGATCTGCGAGCTAGCTGGAGTAAGCTCAAAGAACCCTAGCTGGGGCAATGCATGGCCAACAACAATCGGTTGGGCGAGCTGCTCGTCCGCGAAAAGCTCATCTCTCTCTCTCAGCTGCGCAAGGCGCAGGAGGAACAGCAGAAGTCCGGACAGAACCTCGGCTACACGCTCGCCAAGCTCGGATTCGTCAGTGACGAAGAGATCACGACTTTTCTGAGCCAGCAGTACCGCGTGCCGACGGTCAACCTGGAGGAGTACGAGATCGATCAGGACATCTTGAAGCTCGTCCCGAAGGAGCCGTGCGAGCGGCACAAGATCGTCCCCGTCTCACGAACCGGCAACTCGCTCATCGTCGCGATGGCGGATCCGACGAACCTCAACGCGATCGACGACCTCAAGTTCTTGACCGGTTACAACATCGAGCCGGTCATCGCGAGCGAGACGGCAATCCAGAGCGCCATCGAGAAGTATTACAACGCGGGACCCTCGTACGACGAGGTGATGGCCGGTTTCGACGAAGCCGAAATCGACTTCAGCGGAGAAGAGGAAGACATCAGCCTGCTCGAGCTGGAGAAGGCCAGCGAGGACGCTCCCGTGGTGCGTCTCGTCAACATGATGCTCCTCAACGCGATCAAGAAGGGAGCGAGCGACATTCACATCGAGCCGTACGAGAAGAAGCTCCGGGTGCGCTACCGCATCGACGGCGTTCTGGCCGAGGAGATGACCCCGCCGCTCAAGCTGAAGAACGCGATCACGAGCCGCATCAAGATCATGGCTTCCCTCGACATCGCGGAGCGAAGGCTGCCGCAGGACGGACGCATCAAGCTGAAGCTCGGGAAGGGCCGCGAGATGGACTTCCGCGTCTCGGTCCTTCCTACGCTCTGGGGCGAGAAAGTCGTCATGCGGCTTCTCGACAAGGGCAACCTGCAGCTCGACATGGCGAAGCTCGGCTTCGATCCGCGGCCGCTCGAGGACTTCAAATGGGCGATCAGTCAGCCTTGGGGAATGGTGCTCGTCACAGGGCCCACCGGCTCGGGAAAGACGACGACCCTTTACTCGGCGCTCTCCGAGCTGAACAAGGTCGCGCACAACATCAGCACGGCCGAGGATCCGGTCGAGTACAACCTGCACGGAATCAACCAGGTGCAGATGCACGACGAGATCGGTCTGAATTTCGCGATGGCCCTGCGCGCCTTTCTCCGCCAGGATCCCGACATCATCATGGTCGGCGAGATCCGAGATTTCGAGACGGCCGAAATCGCCGTGAAGGCCGCGCTCACGGGTCACATGGTCCTTTCGACCCTTCACACGAACGACGCCCCTGCGACGATTTCGCGTCTGCTCAACATGGGAGTCGAGCCTTTCCTAATCACGGCCAGCGTCAACCTGGTGCTCGCGCAGCGCCTTGCGCGAAAGATCTGCAGCGACTGCAAGCAACCGATGAAGTACGAGCGCAAGGTGCTCGAAGACTGCGGATTTTCCGCGGACCAAATTGGAAATGCAAAGCTCGCGAAGGGAGTCGGTTGCCGAACGTGCAACGGAAGCGGGTACAAGGGGCGCGTGGCGCTCTACGAAGTCATGCGTTTCTCGGACAACCTCAAGGAGATGGTTCTGCAGGGAGCGTCGACCGCGGAGCTCAAGCTCGGCGCCGTGAAGAACGGAATGAGCACTCTTCGCGCGAGCGGCATCAAGAAGATCATGGACGGCGTGACGACGCCCGAAGAAGTGATGCGAGTGACAATGTCCGATTGAAGCGCCGATGACACAGCCGAACGACATCAAATTCAATCTGCACCAGCTTCTCAGGACGATGGTCGAGAAGGGCGCGAGCGACATGCATGTGACCACCGGTTCGCCGCCCCTTCTTCGAATCGACGGAAGTATCGTTCCACTCAAGCTTCCGCCGCTCGGTCCCGTCGAGACGAAGCAGTTGTGCTTCTCCGCGCTGACGGAAGAACAGCGTGCGCAATTCGAGAAGCACAGCGAGCTGGATCTCGCGTTCGGGGTGAAAGCCCTGTCTCGATTCCGCGCGAACATCTACATGCAGAGGGGCGCAGTCGCCGGCGCGTTTCGCACGATCCCGTTCAAGATCCTCAGCTTCGAGGAGCTGGGGTTGCCGCCCGTCGTCGCGGAATTCGCGAACAAGCCGAACGGCCTGGTTCTCGTGACGGGTCCCACCGGATCAGGCAAGTCAACGACGCTCGCGGCGATGCTCGACAAGATCAACACCGAGCAGCGCCTGCACATCATGACGGTCGAAGATCCGATTGAGTACCTTCACCCCCACAAGCTGTCGATCGTCAACCAGCGCGAGGTCGGGACCGACACCGAGGGGTTCAAGCAGGCGCTCAAGTACATCTTGCGACAGGATCCCGACGTGGTGCTCATCGGCGAGATGCGCGACCTCGAGACGATCGAGGCTGCGCTGACGATTAGCGAGACGGGGCACCTGGTGTTCGCCACCTTGCACACGAACGGGGCCATCTCGACCATCAACCGGATCATCGACGTTTTTCCGTCTCACCAGCAGCCGCAGATTCGATCGAAGCTCTCGTTCGTGCTCCAGGGCGTGGTATCCCAGCAGCTCCTGCCGCGCCACGACGCTCCGGGCAGGGTGCTCGCGCTCGAGGTGATGGTTCCGAACGCGGCGATTCGAAATTTGATTCGCGAAGACAAGGTCCATCAGGTTTATTCGCAGATGCAGGTCGGACAGGAAAAGTACGCGATGCAGACCCTCAACCAGAGCTTGTTCTCGCTCTATCAGCGTCGCCTCATCTCGCAGGAGGAAGCGATGTCCCGGTCGGTCGAGCCCGAAGAGATGAGGATGATGATGGAGGGGCGCACGGTAATCCCGCAGGTGGGCGCCTACGGCGCGGCGGGACACGGAAAAAGGTAGTCGAGATGGAAGCTCAGGGAGACATCGCCGTCGTCGGGCTGGCCGTCATGGGCCAGAATCTGATCCTGAACATGAACGACCACGGCTTCCGCGTCGTGGCGTTCAACCGTACGACTGCCAAGGTCGACGAATTCCTTGCGAACGAAGCGAAAGGCACGAATGTCGTCGGGGCGCATTCCCTCGCAGAGGCGTGCGCCATGCTCAAGCGGCCGCGACGAGTGCTGCTGATGGTGAAAGCCGGCGCCGCGGTGGACGACTTCATCGGCAGCCTCCTCCCTCATCTGGAGCCGGGCGACATCGTGCTGGACGGAGGCAATTCGCACTTCCTCGATACGGCTCGGAGGTGCCGCGAGCTCGAAGCAAAGGGGATTCTCTTCATCGGAACGGGAGTCTCCGGTGGAGAAGAGGGGGCGCGTCACGGGCCGAGCATCATGCCCGGCGGGCACGTCGCCGCGTGGCCGCACGTCGCGCCCATCTTGCAGGCGATTGCGGCCCAGGTCGACGGGGTTCCCTGCTGCGACTGGGTCGGCGCGGGAGGCGCCGGTCACTACGTCAAGATGGTCCACAACGGCATCGAGTACGGCGACATGCAGATCATCGGCGAGGCCTACCATGTCATGCGCGATGGGCTGCGGCTCTCGTATCCGGAGATGCGGGATACGTTCGCCGAATGGAACACGGGCGTGCTCGACAGCTACCTCGTCGAGATCACACGCGACGTGCTCGGAACGCCGGACGGCGACGGCGCTCCGCTCGTCGAGCACATCCTCGATGCTGCAGGGCAAAAAGGCACGGGCAAGTGGACGGTCGCCGATTCGATGGATCACGGAATACCCGCCACGCTCATGTCGGAGGCGGTCTATGCGCGGTGCGTGTCGGCCCTCAAAGACGAGCGGACGGTCGCATCGAAGATCCTGAAAGGACCGCGCAGCCCGTTCGCGACGACGGACCGCAAGGCGTTCGTCGACGCCCTGCGCGATGCGCTCTACGCCGCGAAGATCGTGAGCTACGCGCAAGGCTTCATGCTGCTGCGTGCCGCCGCGCGCGGCTACGATTGGAAGCTCGACTATGGCCGCATTGCGCTGCTATGGCGCGGCGGCTGCATCATTCGCAGCCGGTTTCTCGGCAAGATTCGCGATGCGTTCGATCGGGACCCGGCGCTCGTGAACCTCCTGCTCGATCCGTACTTCAAGGCGGAAATGGATCGGTGCCAGACCGGCTGGCGCCAGGTCGTCTCCTCCGCCGTCCTCGCGGGGATTCCCCTTCCTGCGCTGTCCACGGCGCTCGCGTTCTACGATTCGTATCGGTGCGAGCGCCTCCCGGCGAATCTGCTGCAAGCGCAGCGTGATTACTTCGGCGCGCACACGTACGAGCGTACGGATCGCCCCCGGGGCGAGTTCCATCACACCAACTGGACCGGACGCGGCGGAACCACGTCGAGCTCGAGCTATTCCGTCTGAAATTGTCGGTCCCTGCCCGGCGCTCGCTCCGCTGCGAGCTCGGGGCGAGTCGCGCTTCGCGCTTTCCGCGACGTGCAGTCTGAGATCATTGCCATGGCAACGATCTCCTGGCCGGCGGCCCAGCTGCTCTCCGATCATTGCCATGGCAACGATCTCCCGGCCGGCGGGCGGCCGCTTTCGCTTCTGCTGGGGGGCAGGGGGGAGCAGCGCTCCCCACGACGTGAAGTGCTTGGCGGGCCTTGCCGCAGCGGAGCCGATCACTCGTAGGACGGGCGTCGGTGACCGTGGACGACCCTGTGCAAGCCGAGCGACAGGGCGGCCGTGACGACGTCGGGATGCTCGCTCCCGGTCGAGAGCACGTCCTTCACGTACTCGAGGCCACGTCGCTTGTCTTTCATCGCACCGAACGCCGCACTGGTGACGACGCGTGCGTCGAACGGCGCCGTGTCGGGCGGCGGGTCCAGCAAGGCCGTCTTGCCTTTGGCGGAGTCGACGCCCCCGCTTGCGGCGGTTGCGTATGCGTTGAGCCAGGACGCCACCGGCCCGAGCGCCAGCGGAAAACGAGCGAGCAACGGCGCAACCTCGGCGGCTCGCCCCCGGGCGACGAGCTCGAAGGATCGCTCCCACAGAACGCGGGGGGTCACGGTGCCATGATCCAGCGCAACCTGGGAGAGCACGTCGGCTGCGTCGAGACGCCCCTCGTAGCGCGCCAGTCTCGCCAGGCGTATCGCCCGGAGCGGCCTCGACTCCGCGTCCTTGCCCCAGAGCGTCGCGATCCTGTCCCCAACCGCGAGATCGCCCGAGTCGAGCGCGGCGTCCATGGCCACCAGATCGCTCCACGGTGCGTCGTCGCCGGCGAGGCTCACGAGGGCGGCGGCGTCCATGCTCGAACGACCTGCCATGACGGTGCCTGCCTTGTCGAGAGCCGCGAACGACGGTACTCGGCGCGCATCCACTGCGAGCGCTCCCAGCGCACCGGTCACTCCGTCCGGATCGAGCCGCTCGTAGGCCGCCGCAGCTCGCACGAGCGCGACGTCGGGCGTCGCCGCCTCGAGCTCTTCGGTCGCCTTGAGCGCTTCGTCCAGCCTTCCACCGACGAGCGCGACGCGTGCGGCGAGCGCGCGGGCCGGCTCGTAGACCGCGGAGAACTGCAAGGCAAGAACCGCGGCCTTGCGCGCCAGTGCCTCGTCGCCCAGCCGCAGCGCGATGGTGCCGAGCCAGACGGCCGCTCCCGGCCACTCGGATACGGCAAGGCCCTGCGAAACTTCACCGCGAGCTTCGTCGGGCGCGCGTCGATCGAGGGCGCGCAACGCGGACACGGCGTGGGGGACGAACTTGAGGCCCGACGGCAGCTCGTCGAGCCTGCGGACGACCGCATCGACCTCGGGGGGAACCGGGCCGACCTCGCGCATCGGGTCACGACCCCACGCGAGCGCGACGAGCGCGACCGCTTCTGCGCGATCGGGCACGGCCGCCCGGAGTCCCTGGGCGATGGCCATCGCTTGACCGACGTCTCCATCGAATGCCGTCGCCCGCGCCAGAGCGACTTTCGCGACGAAGAGCTCGGGGTCGATCTGTACTGCGGCCGCATATCGATTGCGCGCACGATCGTCACCCGCTCGTTCGAGGGCCGCCCCCGCAATCAGCTGGTACCACGCGTCTCCCCCTGCCGTGCCGTCCCAACGGGGCAGCACACCCGCCGCTCCCGCCGTGTCACCCTGCAACAGGAATGATGCGACCTGGGCGAAGGCATACTTCTCCTCGGGAACGCCAACTTCCTTCGCGCGTGCCATCGCATCCTCGAAGGCCACGTCCGAGCCCGTCTTGACAAGGCCGACCAGGGCTCTCTCTCGAGTCCAGTCCAGCGCTGCTCTGCTGCTCCTCGATTCGAGTCGGAAAGCCTGGGCGAGGTCGCCTTCGATGCCGGGAAGCGTCTCCGGCTTTCCGTCGTGCAGCTGGGCCTCGACGCGGGTGAGGACGGCTTCCGCGAGCACGTGCTGCTGTGCGCGCCGGTGCTTGTAGAACACGAACGTGCTCACGCTCGCGGCGAGAAACAGCACCATCCCGGCGACGATCGTGCCCACTCCCTTGCGTTTCGGGCCGGGCCCTGCTCGGTCCCACGATGCGACGGCGCCGCTTGCCCCGCTCTCGAACAGGCCCGCAAGCGCAAGCGCATCGATGACGTCGCGTGGATGTGGAACCCATGCCGGGTCGGGCTTGGTCGCCGGGCTCACGGGCCCGGGACGTTGCGAGGCGCGATCGGGAGGCACCAGGGGCGCTTGTGGATTCGCTCGCGCAGCCGTCCCGGCATGTCCGTTGCGGGGCGCGTCGCCCAGGGAAGGACGCAAACGGCTCTCGGGAGAGAGGGCCGCGGATGCCAGCTCGAACGCACGAGGTCTCGTTTCCAAACTCGAAAAGCTCGGTTCGCTCGCATCTCGGTCGAACAGAGCGGTTGCCTCCACGACCTCTGCAGCGACGGCTTCTTCCCCTTCCTTCTTCTGCAGGGGAAGAAATCCGCGCGCCCGCTCCAGCCAGAGACGGGTGGTGGTTTCGCGGCACCCGAGCTGGATGGCTCGCTCCAGCACCTTCTGCGCACGCTGAGCATCGCCGCGCCGGAGGAGCACTTCGCCGAGCCAGCGGTATACGCGCGAGTCGCTCGGCGCTCCCTTGCCCGCGGCGACGAGGACGCTCTGTGCGTCCGCGAGACGGCCGGATTCGGTGTACATCCGTGCCACCGACAGCAGGACCGTGACGTCGCCCGCGTGGCGTCGCGACGCGAGCTCGCCTACCTGCTCGATGAGCGGCGCGCGGGGACTGTCACGAAGGGCGTCGCACAGGGCAACGGTGCTCGAGGCGGTCGGATCCTGCTTCCACCGCGCGACGAGATTCTCGATGGAGTCGTTCATGGATGCGAAAGGAGCCGCACCCCTATTGTGCCGCCGAACGGCAGGGGCATGCGAGCGAAACTCGCTGCGACGGCACGCCAACATTTACCCATCACGCCGGACCGTCGCTCACGATCGCGCACGGTTGCGGGAACCCACGCGTACGGTCGCCTACGGTCGCTGGCGAGGGGCTTGCCGGACGAAGTGCGCTGGCGTCAGGGCGGTCCTCGTTTCTTCGCCGGATCGAGGTGGAGCTCCTTCATCACGAGCTGAAGGTCTTGCCACGCTTGCCGCTTCGCTTCGATCTGCTGCGGGCTCGGCCGGAGCAAGTACGACGGATGATAGGTTGGCATGACGAGCGTCCGGCCGCGGTAAAGCTTCCACTCTCCGCGGAGCTTGGTGATTCCGACCCTCGTGTCGAGCAGGGCCGCGACCGCGGTGTTCCCGAGTGCGACAATCACCCGAGGCTGAACGAGAGCGAGCTGCTCGTGCAGGTAGGGCATGCACGCCGCCACCTCCTCCGGCTCGGGTCGCCGGTTGCCCGGAGGGCGGCACTTGACGATGTTGCAAATGTAGACCTCCTGCGCGGGCGACAGCCCCATCGCGGTAATCATGCGATCGAGCAGCTGTCCGGCACGACCGACGAAAGGGAGTCCTTGTGCGTCTTCGTCGGCCCCCGGCCCCTCTCCGACGAAGCAGACGGCCGCGTCCGGATTGCCTCGTGCGAATACGGTCTGCGTACGCGACGCCGCCAGGGCGCACCGCCGGCAAGTTGCGACTTCGGAAGCGAGCTGGGGCAGGCGAATGCGCCGATCGGTGGGCGGGGCGGTGGCGATGGACTCCACGGCTCCACTCCCGCTGGCGGGGGTGAGCGCGCTCGGCGCCGAAGCCGAGTCTGCGCCTATCGCCGGAGCGACCGGGGCCATCGGCCCGGCTTCCGACGACCGCGCCTCTGCGAGCTCGGGCGCGGCGCTCGCTCCAGCGCCCACGCCGGGCGTGGGTCGGGCTCGCGGAAAACCGACGGTGCCGGTGTCCTCATGCCACTCGATGTACCCGCGCAACGAAGCGGCGAGGGCCGCCAGATCCGTTCGAGCGTCCTCGTTCACCGGCGCGCACCCTGTTAACGCGAGAAGTGGACGTTGAAGGTAAGCGTCGCGGCTATGGGGTTGCCCTCACGATCGAGGGCGGGCTGGTAATGCTGGCCGAGCGCGTAGCGACGCACTTCTCGGGCGAAGCCGTAGCCCGGATCCTTCATGACGCGCACCGCCGCGGCCGTTCCGTCCGGTCGCACGTCGACCTGGATCGGCACGTACGCGTCGTTGATCTGGGCCTCGTCCGCTTCGGGTGGGAAAGGAGCGTTCCACTCCGTGCTCCCTACGGAGGCTCGTCGCGAGCGGTCGGGCCCCACCGGCGCCGCCGTCGGGATCTCTTTGGCCGCGACGCCCGCGGTGGGACCGGCTCCGCTTCGTCCAGGGGCGCGGCCGGTGCCGTTCGTGGCGGTCTCGCCGCCGGGGAAGAATTCGGCATTGCCCGAGACGATCGTGTTCGCGGTGAGGTCCACCGGCTCGTTGGGATTGGGCTCCTGGGTGAGCACCCTGCCGGCCTGAGCCGGAGGGGTCGGAGGGGGAACCTCGCGCGGCGCGGCGCGAGGAGGTGGGGGCGGAGCAGGCTCGGGCTTCGTTTGGGGTTCGGGCGTGGCGGGGGCGGGGGGAGGAGGAAGCTCGTCTTCCGCGATCTCGACCTCCGCGACCGCCGGGGGGGGTGGCAATGCCACATTGGTCATCGCGACGAGAAGCGATGCGACGCGAGCTCCGACCATGAGCCCGAGAAGAAGCGCGATCGCGCCGAGCAGGTAGGCGAGCCAGCGCGTCGCACCCGATGAAGAGGCGTCGAGTTCGAGGACTCTCGTCAGCGGGTCGTCGTAACGCAACGTCAGACCCCCCACGCCGGCGAGTGCTCCGAGGTGCGCGCGCGCCGAGCCGTTCGTCCGCTGGGGGGCAGGCATCCGTCGGCGTTCCTCGGCATTCTCAGCCATTAATGGGGCAGCGGTGCGATCGGGGTCACGCCGAACGCGATCTTGGAAACGTGCGCCTGTTTCAACAGATCGAGCACGTGGATGACGCGCCCGTGCGTCACGGCGGCGTCCGCCTTGATGACGGCCCGAAGCTCGGGATGTTGCTCCTGCGCTTCACGCGCCAGATCAAAGATGGCGTCGTCGTTGGGGATCGGCTTGCTGTCGACCAGCGCGCGACCGTCGGCGGCCAGAATGATGCTGAAGATGATCTGAACGTCGGGCTGCCCGCTGGCCGCCTTGGGGAGATCGAGGGGGACCGTCTGATTCAAGACGATCTTCGTCGTTACCATGAAGATGATGAGAAGGACGAGCGTGATGTCGACGAGGGGCGTGACGTTGATGCCCGTGATCGACTCGTCGGTGCTCTGCGAAGCGCCTCCGGCCATGGCGGACCCTCAGTTCCTCTCCGATGACTCTTCCGCGGGATCGCTCTTGCTCCGGGTCCCCGCGCCACGTTCGGTCTTGGCCGAGCCGGTGGCCGCGGCGCTCGGCGTCGCTTTCAAGTGGGCGAGGAGCATGTGCCCGAGCGCCTCGGTGTTGGCGACGGTTCCGCGCACGACGCGCTGGAAGGCGTTGAATGCGGCGACGGCGGGAATCGCAATGAGGATGCCGATGGCCGTGGCGACCAGCGCCTCCGAGATTCGCGCCATGACGGCTTCCGGCGCCAGCTGAGCCGATTGTCCAGCAGCTGCCATCTTGACTTTGCTGAGCTCGTCGAAGGCCGCCACGATGCCGATGACCGTTCCGAGCAGGCCGATGAACGGCGCGTTGTTGCCGAGAGTCCCGAGAAACGCCAGCCGCTTTTCGAGCTTCATCCTCTGAAGCGCGCTCGCTCCCTCCATCGCCTCCTCGGCAGCCTCGACTCCACGATCGGCCTCGACCAGACCTGCGATCACCACGGCCGCCTCGGCGCTCCGAGACGCTTCGAGGCGCCGGCGCGCCGCTTCGAGGTCGCCCCCGCGGAGCAGCCGGCCGAGATCGCGCATCAGCCCCTCGATGTCGTCGCGCAGCGACCAGTAGAGCCATGTGCGCTCGAGCATGACGGCCAGCGAGATGATGCTGAGCACCAGCATGAGCACGAGGATCCACCCCGTGCCGAGGCCAACCATCGCGCTCTTCACGCGTTCAATGAGTGAATTCACCGGTACTTTCCTCGTCGTCTCGTCCGCCGCTCTCGCCGCGCGATTCGTCAATCGTCAAGGCGGCTGAGAGGACGGTCGTTGCGTAGGCCCCCTTCGGTAGCACGAAGTAAACCCGCATGCAGGCGGCCGGCTCGGGGCCCGCGCAATCGCGTTCGGTCGACGCAAGGATTTCCCATCGCAGATCATCAACCCATACCCGCAGCGCTCGTCGGCTGCCCTCGCCGACGCGCCGCGTGCGGGACAGGTCGGCGCCCTCGCCGAGCATTCGCGCGACGATCCGTCGCTCGAGCTCGAGTGGGCTGCCCTCCGGCCAGCGCATCCGCGCTCCGATCATCGGTCCGGTCGGCGAGATCTCGCCTGCGCTCGCTCGACGTCCATCCGTCTGAACGTCCGAGCAGACGAACATTCCTCCGGATGCTCGAACCTCGAGAAGATCGCCTTCGAGCGGAGTCGCCCAGGTGCCGTCTGCGATGCGGGCTTCGAGCACGTCGTTGAAAATCGCCGATTGCAGCGACGACCAGAGCAGGCGCAGGAGCCGCGGATCGCGAGGACCGCGCGCTTCGCCTCGAAGCCATGCGAGTGCGCGTTCCGCGTTGCGTCCGTCGATTCCGAAGCGCTGTGGACCGAACGCATTCGGTACGCCGCACTTCGCGACGCTCTCGAACGCGCGGCTCACCTCGTCGAGACGGGCCGACGGAATGCCCCGCAACGTGATCGCGAACCGGTTACCGGCAAGGTGTCCCGGTTTGATCTTGTGACGGTGGGGCGTTGCCTCGTGAACCTGGATGCCGTCGAGCGCGAGGTCGCGCGCCCGTGCGCACAGCTCGAGCGCGGATCCACCCGGGGGCGCTTGCAGCGAGATCGTCTGGGTGGTCACCGCTCGCCGGTCCTTCATTCCCGCCACGCCCGCAGCGCGCGGATCGCACCCCAGCGCGCGGGCGATCGCGCGTACGGCGTCCAGGGTCGTTCGGTCCGTCTTGGTGAACCGCACGAACAGGTGCTCGCCCGAGCCCTGCGGCGCGTAAGCCGCGATCTCCTCGACGAGGAAATCCTCGGGCCGCTCCTTGATTCGGCCGCGAGGGCGCTCGATCGGCGGCAACATCGTGGGCGAGCCTGGCTCGATCACCCGAGCTCGTGCGCCATCTCGTCCCTCGGGCTGCGGAAGTACTGCTGGGGCGAGTACAGCAAGAAATTGCTCACGCGCGACGTGTAGAGGCACGCATATTCCTCCACCTGGGAACCGAAGCTCGACTCCTCGTTTTCCTCTTTGAGCAGCGATCCCCAAAACGGGTGGAAGCGCTCGTCGACCCGTCGCTCGATGGCATGCAGCTCGGCGTCGACTTGGCGCAGCCGCGCCCTGACGCGTTCGATCGATCGCTTCGTGCGCCCCCGCTCGGCCTCGACACCGGTGGGTCTGGCGCCGTTGGTTTTCGAGGGGTCGACGCGTCGACTGAGCTCCTTGAATCGCGTCTGGTAGAAACGAAGCTCGTCCTCCATGCGATCACGAGCGTCTTCCAGCTGCTCGGCGCGCTCGAAATCATCGCGACAGGAGTCGTGGGCGACCACTTCTCCCTCGAGCTCCTGGATGATCATCGCCGTACGCCACGCGCTCTCTTTCTTGCTGCGAAGAATGTCGCCGTAGATGTGATCGCCCACGTACAGGATTTCGTCGCCGGCTGCGCCGAGTGCGCGCTCCAGGTCACTCAGGTTTCCGCCCTCGTAGACGCCACCGCGTTCGAGCGGCTGTCGCGCCACGACGAGACGGTCCTCGTCATGCATCATGAGCGGGCGCCGCTCCTGAAAAAAAGCGGGCTTGTTGGCGGCCACGATCACGACGTCGAAGTAGTTGCGCCAGTGCGGATACTCGCTCATCTCGCCGTCGAGCAGGTAGCTCATCATGCTCTCGGTGTACGAGAGGCGTGAATTGGTCAAGAGAAACAGCTTTTTCCCGGCGCTCCGCAGCTTGTGCAACGTCGGCGCGAGGTCGTGATCCTTCGTGACGAAGCGTGGGAAGTCGCGCGTGACCGCTTCGAGGATCGTGCCATCGCGATGCGCTTCGTCGATGCTCTCGCGGATGTCGGCGAACGCCCGCCCGAAGTCGAGAGGCACCTGTTGCTGCTCCATGGCGGCGATGAGCGCCGCGTAGAGCGCCGCCTCGCTCAGCGCGTAGAGGGTATCGATCCAGTGGTAGCGGGGGGTCGCCGGCCGAATCTTCTTCGAATGATAGAGCTCGCGAAGCTCGTCGGACCCGAGCTCCCGGAACCCGTGGTAGCCCTTCGTGACGAACTTGTAGCGATTCATCTTCAGGATATGACCGAACCGCTTGTCGATGAGCAGGCCTCGGACGGGAAACGCGGTCGAGTACTGAATCGATCGGATGAAGTCCGGATAGCCTCGGTTGACGAGCTTCTCGATGGTGGCTCGGATCGACAGCTCGTCCATTTCCTGCTGGTTGTAGATGGCCAGCGTGTAGTCCATGTCGAATCCCACCCAGGCGATGTTCGACATCCGCAGATTGCGATTGCAGAAGATGCGGCGCTGGCGGGGGATGCCGGGCGCCGAGCGCGGCAGGAACTCCTCGAGCGGGAGCGAGAGTTGGGCGGAGTCCAAGGGCCTCGGAGGCGTGCGAGACCCGCTCGCACGCGCACGTTCACTCTTCCATGGGTCGTGAGTCCTGGCAATCGACGGCCCCGCGCGAGCTCTGCTGCGGCGCGCCGTCGCCCGTTCATCTCACACGCCCGATATCCGGGCGCACGAGTCATTCCGGCTTCGATTCCCGCGTGCGCGAGAACTTCGTCGGCGACGGGCCTGGACCATTCGCGATCTCGATCCCTTCCGACGCGTAATCGTGCGGCTCGACTTGGGGAGCCGCCATCGCGTCCGGCGACGGTTTCCACTTCGGCGCGCCCTCCACGTCGCGGCAGCAGCGGAAGCCGACGAAATAGTAAGCGAACCCCGGCTGATGGCTGAACGTCGTCGGCCGGCACTGGCTTCGCACGTGGCCCCAGGCGCCGCCCTTGAGCCCCGCCCACTTGGACGCTTCGCGCGGTGCGATGTCGCTCGTCACCCACTCGTCGACGTTGCCCGTCATGTCGTACACGCCGAACCCGCTTCGACAGGCGTCCATCGACCCGCTCGGGATGCTCTGGTCGAGGCGACCGAGCTCTTGCGCGCGAACATCGGGGTCCCTCGCATAGAAATAGAATTGGCCGTTGGGCAAAAACTTCTTCGGTTCGATATAAAAATTATCCATGTTGCACTTGTCATGATCGCGTTTCCATCCGTAAGGAAACGGTGTGCTATCCGTCCCCTCGCAAGCGGCCGTCCACTCGCTTGCCCAGCACAAACGCTTGCCTTCGGACTCACACGTCGCCTGTGCCTGATACCAGTCGAGCATCCGCGTCACGCGTGCGCCCTTGCGATTGGGATACTCGTAACGATCGATGCAGAACGAGATTCGCCGCTTGGGGATCCGGCACTCGTACTGCTGACGAAGAAACTCGTGACAGATGGGCAGATGGTTGATCTTGTCGTACTCGAGGTCGACGCAGTTGCGCTCGAGATCGGGGCAGAACGTCGTGTCCACGTAAACCATGCCGTCGGGGCACGCTGCGCACGACGCGTCCACGACGGCGGGATCGGGAGCATCGAGCGCCTGCGAGAACCCGGCGCCGTCGTCGGCCGGGCGATCCGGCCACGTCTCGGTCGCCTCCACGCTCTCGTCGCCGGGCGTGTCCACCGTGCGCGGCACGGGATCGCCCGAAGTGCGCTCGAGGGGTGAGGAAGAGGCGCATACAACGAGGATGAACGCGCCGGCGAAGGCGACCACGCCGAACGACGACACCCGCATGGAGCGTGAGCCACCGTCTCACGCGCAGATGGGCGGAGCAAGTCGCCGCGCCCCCCGGGTGGGGCAGAGCGACGCCGTCACACCTCCGGGTCGTCACCGCTGTCGTCGCTGCTTTGCTCGCGCCGCGGATCCTTCGAGAGATCGGCCGTCACCTCGTCGACCGTGGCTGCACCGGGTGCCCGCCGTCGGGCGCCGACCTCGCGTACGTCCGAGCCGGGCGGAGTTCGTTTCGATGCGCGTGAAGAGGGGGGAGGGGCACCGCGCGATGGCGGCCGAGGCGGGGCCGGCGTCTTCCGGTCTCGCCCCGAGCGTGCGTCCTGAGAAGGGGGACGACTGGAGGCCTTCTGGTCACGCGCCGCACGTGCGCCCGGACGGGAGCGAGGAGTGGGCGTCCGGTTTCCGCGTGCTGCCGCACCGGCTGCGCGAGAGTCCGGAGGCGGCGGAAGGGTGCTTTCTCGCCGTGCACGCGGCGGACGATTGCTCGGTGGAGGCGGAAGAGTCGGTACTTCCGAGCGATCCCGCTCACCCTTCGGCGCGGGGCCGCTCTGCGGTCGCGCCAGGGGGCTGCGGCGAACACCAGGCACTGTGTCGGCCTCGGGCGGGAACGGCTGCTTGCGGCGCATCGTGAGAGTGGAAGCGTAAATGTAGCGCAGGGCAACAATCGTGCTGCTCCGGGTTGGTTTCTGACCGCGTTTCGGACCGCGCAGCTCGAGAAAGGCTACGCCGCGCCTCGCGATCTTGCCTGCGGATGGAAAAGCAGGCGGCGAAGCGCCGGGTCGAGCGCGTCTTCGGCCGGCGCGCCTTCGAGCAGGCGGCTCATCGGCGAGCTGGAGAGCGTATGCCAATACAGAATGCAGCGCCCCTCGCCCGCGCCACCGGCCGATGCGCCGACCAGCGAGAGAGCGCAGGCAAATGCCTTGGCGGTGTAGGTCGGGTCGAGCACGATGGCGGCCTTCGCCTCGGCGACGCGAAGCGCGGCCCGGCCCTCGGGGCTCTCGTGACCGTATCCTGCTCCCAAGAAACGGTCATCGACCGCCAGGCGGGATCGCGTGGGGCGGCCCTCGGCCGATTGGACCGCCGTCAATCGTACGCCAAGGCGGCGGGCGCAGGCGTGGGCCAGTCTGGAGGCGACCAGACGAACGAGCCAAACGGGCCTCACGACGCAGACGCCGACGACTTGCGTCTTCATGCCTTCGGCGGCGAAACCCGCGGCCAGCCCGGCAGCCGTGCCTCCCGAGCCGAGCGCGACGACACATGTGTCGGGCTCGGGCATGAGGCCCGATCGGACCTGCGCGGCGAGCTCGCGGGCTGCGTCGACGTATCCCATGGATCCGGCCACGCTCGAGCCGCCGGGCGGGATGAATCGGCAGCCTCGGGCCATTCGTCTGGCCACTGCGAGCGGCACCGAGGCGACCGAGCGTACGGGCCATGCCCTCAGCCCGGCGCCGATCGCGGCACGGAGCACTTCGAGCGCATGCTCCGTCCACGGCTGAGGGAAGAGCACCCCTTCGACGTCGAGCCCGAGACGCCGACCGAAATACGCAGTCGCCAGCACATGGTGGCTGCCGGCCGCTCCGACGGTGACCAGGCGCCGCGAGCCGGGCCGGAGCGCGAGGAGCCGCTCAAGCTTGCGAACCTTGCTCCCTCCGCAGTCGGGATGCGTTTGGTCGTCGCGTTTCACCCACAGCTCGCAGCCGCGGGTGCTCAGTGTCGGCAGGTGCTGCACGGGCGTGGGGTACGACCCGAGCCGGAGAGGGCGTCCGGGCCCGTGATCCACCCCGCGGAATTCTTTCTGAAACCCGGAGGAGGCGCCCTGGAAGTCCGCTTCAGGCGTGAGAAATGCGCGCGACGGAGGGTTCACGATTCCGCCCCCGGTGTGCCGCGGATCAACCGCGTTGAAACCAGCGTGAAACGTGCGAATGGTAACCACCGCACGAGCCCGTTGCGTCCGGGCTTGCGGCCGCGCTCGCGACAGGGTTCCATCCGCCCCGGCGCGAGAAGACGAATGAAGAAAATAGAAGCCATCATCAAACCGTTCAAGCTCGACGAGGTGAAAGACGCCCTTGCCGAGGTGGGCGTCCAGGGAATGACCGTGACCGAAGTAAAAGGCTTCGGGCGCACCGGCGGCAAAAAGGAGGTGTA